>NZ_JADQDK010000001.1:3450275-3763937 GCF_019263705.2 Pseudonocardia abyssalis | reverse complement strand
TCGTGCCGCTGGGCCCGGACGTCAGCGGCTTCCTCACCCCGCACGGCCGCGCGGAGCTCGGTGGCCGCCCCTTCGGCGACGGCACCCCGCCCGGCCCGGTGGCCGGGTCCGAGCGGGTGCCGTCCCTCGCCTGAGCGGGCCTACATGTCCATCCCGCCGTTGACCGAGATGACGCTGCCGGTGATGTAGCCCGCGTCGTCGTCGACGAGGAACTGCACCGCGCGCGCGATCTCCGAGGCCTGGCCCAGCCGCCCGACCGGCACCCGGGCGACGATCTTGTCGTAGGCCTCCTGCGGGATGGCGGCGACCATCTCCGTCTCGATGTAGCCCGGCGCCACGCTGTTGACCGTGATCCCCTTGTTGGCGGTCTCGCGCGCCAGGCTCTGCGTGAGACCGAACAAGCCCGCCTTCGACGCGGCGTAGTTGACCTGTCCGATGTTGCCCATCTGCCCGATCACCGACGAGATGTTGACGATCCGGCCGAACTTGCGCTCCAGCATGTGGTCGAGCACCGGCTTGGTCATGTAGAACGCGCCGGAGAGGTTGACGCGCAGCACCGCGTGCCAGTCCTCCACCGACATCTTGCGCATCGTCTTGTCGACGGTGACGCCGGCGTTGTTGATCAGATAGTCGATCCGGCCCTGGGCCTCCAGCACCTCGGCCACGACGCGCTGGCAGTCCTCGACCACGCCGACGTTGCCCTGGTGGACCGACACCGACCCGCCGTCGGCACCGAGCTTCTCCGCGAGCTCCTCCGCCGCCTTGCTGTTGGCGGAGTACCCGGCCGCGACGTGCACGCCGGACTTCGCCAGTGCGGTCGTGATCGCGGCCCCGATGCCCCGGGCTCCGCCGGTCACGATGGCCACTCGCCTGTCGGTCATGTGGTTCCCCCTCATTCCCCGAACGCCTCGCGGACGTCGTCTGTGGTGGTGGGTCGGTCGGTCGTGCGCGGCGTGTCCGCCGTGGTCGCCGGGGCGGCGGCCCGCTCCGGGGCGACGATCGACGGGTCGACGCGCAGCACGGCGTAACCCCCGACCGCGCCCGCCCCGAACCCGGGCGCGAACACCCGGACGGGCTCGGTGATCGCCCCGTCGCGCACGGCGTCGGCGATCGCGATCGGGATCGACGCCGCCGAGACGTTGCCCATCGTCTCGATGTCGAAGTAGAGCTGGTCGTGGCGCAGGCCGGCCTTGTCGGCGAGACCGAGGATCATGGTCTTGTTGGCCTGGTGCGGCACGATCAGGTCGATCGAGTCGATCATCGGCCGGTCGGGCCGGTCGGGGTCGGGCTCGTCGGCCAGCTCGCCGAGCATCTGGTCGAGGTAGCGCTGCACCAGCGACTTCACCTCGGGCCCGTACACGGTGATGTCGTTGTCGAACTCCGGGTTCGGCCAGATGATCGAGTTGACCTCGCTGACCGGCCCGCTGGCGTAGGTCTGCAGCAGCTCGATGTCGCTGGTCTCGCCCGGGGCCACCACGATCGCGGCCGCGCCGTCACCGAAGATCATGCGCGAGGTGCGGACCGCGCCGATCTTGTCGGAGAACTTCTCGACGCAGACCAGCAGCACCGGCCGCCGCACCTCCTGCAGCAGCCGCACGGCCTCCGAGAGCCCGTAGGGCAGGCCGGCGCACGCCGCGACGATGTCGGCCGACGCGTGGGTCTGCAGGATCCCGAGCTGCCCCGACAGCCAGCACGCCACCGACGGGATGAGCCGCTCGCTGGTGCAGGTGGCGACGAGGACCGCCCCGATCTCGGCGGGGGAGCGGCCCGAGTGCTCGAGAGCGGCGAGGGCCGCGTCGAGGGCGAGCTGCTCCAGCGGGCGCTCGGAGTAGCGCCGCTCGTCGATCCCGGTCTTCTTGCTGATCTCCGCCGCGCTCATCGGCGACCAGGAGAAGCTGGCGTTGCGGATGACGTCGTCGTTGCTGCACACGAGCTCTCCGCGCACCACCGACAGCGCCTCCAGCACCGGCTTGACCGCGAAGGCCTCGCGCACCCGCGTCGGTGGGTACGGCGTGACCGGTTCGACGGGCGGCAGCGCGGCCGGGAGGGTGGCGGTCGGGGCGGCTCCGGAGCGCACGCGGTCGATGAACGCGGTGACGTCGCGGTTGCGTGGGTGCAGCGCGATGACGATGTCGTCGTCGCCGATCTCGTCGACCCGGCGCAGCGTGGTGTCGGCGCGCTCCCACGGGTACTGGTTGTGCAGGACCATCGCCCAGCGGGAGAGAGCCTCCAGCTCCGGCACCGACTCGTCCGCGTCGAGGATGTCGGTGAGCGAGAACGTCGGGAAGTCGGGGTCGTGGGCGGGCAGCACCCAGGTCAGCGCCTCGGGCTGCGCGAGCAGCTCCGCCACGGTCGGCTTCATCGCCGGGAGCTCCGTGGCGTGGTGGCGCTTGTGCCGGAACACGTCGAAGAGCAGCGCGAACGCGCGGTCCTCGGCGTCGGCGTCGTAGGTGGCGGGCAGCGACCGGTAGGCGTTCTCGACCGCGCTGACCTTGCGCTCCCCGTCCTCCCACGGGGTGAGGACGGGCAGGAAGACGTCGCTGCGGCCGCGGGGGAGGTCGCGGAAGCGGGTCGGTCTCTTGTCGAACATCGTCATGGAATAGCGGTTGACCCAGAACAGGTTCTGGGCGAGGTCGCGCAGGAGCGGGAAGCGGCTGTCGTAGGCGCCTGCTTCGACCCGCTCCAGCAGGTCGGTCCCGGTGGGGGCCTTGGCCTCGAAGTCACGGCCGATCACGGCCGTGAACTGGTCGAGGGTGTCGAGCACCGAGAAGTCGAGCTCTCCGAGGACGGTTGCAGGGAAGACGAGCTTGCCGTGGCTGTTGATCACAAACGGCTTCACGGATCCCACTGAACGTGATGTGACCCGGATCGCACAAGCTCCGTTCGAAGGATCTTGTCCCGGCTCACTCCGACACGCCACGGATGGTCGAACGGATCACCTGGACGCGAGGTGGATGATGGTCGGCGATGACCCGACCGTCGACCCCCGCCCATCACGCGTCCGTACGCCTGCGCTCGCGCGCCCACCCGGCCCGGCGACGCCCGGCCGGACCGTGGCTCGTGGGGCTCGCCGCGGGCGTGCTGGCGAGCACGGCGGTGTTCCTGGCGCCGGCGGCGGCGGTCCCCGTCCAGGTGCTGGCGGCCCCCGCGGTCCTCCCCGTACCCGACGACCGACTCCCGGAGTGCGCCGCGGTGCTGGGGGAGATGACGCCGCGCGCCGTTCTCGCGCAGCGGCTGATGGTCGGCGTGGACGTCGACGACCCGGAGGCCGCGGCGGAGACCGTGCGCGAGAGCCAGGTCGGCGGGATCTTCCTGCCCGGCAACGCCACCGCGCTGCTGCAGGACCAGTCGCTGCGCGCGCTGCAGGCCGGGGCCCGGATACCGGTCACGGTGGCCGTCGACGACGAGGGCGGCCGGGTCCAGCGCATCGACGAGCTCGACGGCGACCTGCCCAGCGCGCGGGAGATGAGCGCGCTGACGCCGGACGAGGTGCGCGACCTCGCGGAGGAGCGCGGGCGGCAGCTCGTGGCCCGCGGTGTCACGATGGACATCGCCCCGGTCGTCGACCTCGGGGGGCAGAGCGACCGCGAGGTGATCGGCGACCGCTCGTTCGGCACCGACCCCGACGACGTCACCCGCTATGCGCTCGCGTTCGCGCAGGGGCTGCAGGAGGCCGGGATCGCGCCGGTCGTCAAGCATTTCCCGGGGCACGGCCGTGCCGACGGTGACTCGCACGCGGGCCGCGTCACCTCCCCGCCGCTCGAGGACCTGCGCACCGCCGACCTGCGCCCGTACGCCGATCTCGTCGGCCCCGGCGCCCCGCTGACGACCGGTGCGCTGCCGGCTTCGGTGATGGTCGGGCACCTCGACGTCCCCGGGCTCACCGACGGCCTGCCCAGCTCGCTCACCCCGGCCGTCTACGCGCTGCTGCGCGACGAGTACGGCTTCACCGGTGTCGTCTACACCGACGACCTGGGCGCGATGAAGGCGATCACGGGGGAGTACGACCTGCCCGAGGCCGTGCTCGCCGCGCTGGACGCGGGGTCCGACGTGGCGCTGTGGTCGGCGGGCGGCGACCCGGGCCCGATCCTGGACGCGCTGGAGCCGGCTCTGGCCGACGGCACCCTCGACGCGGCCGAGAACACCGCCGCCGTCACCCGGATCCTGCGGGCGAAGAGCGCCTGCGGCTGACGCCGCCCGTGCGCGGAAACCGTGGCCGGGACCACGGCTTCCGCGCACGAGGGTCAGCCTCCCGCTCGCTCCATCCCGCGGCGCACGGCCGCGATCAGGTAGGGCCTCAGCTCGGGGCCGGGGACGATCAGGTCCACCGACCCGACCCGCTGGGCGCGCTGGACGCTGTGGGCCGTGTCGAACTCGTCGGCCACCTGTCCGAGCTTCTCCGAGCGCACGCTGGGCCGCACCGAGGCGAGCTCGGAGGTCAGGCGCGCGGCCTCCGCGTCGTCGCCCGCCTGCTGGGCCTCCGCCACCCGCGTCGTCAGGCCGGCCACCCGCGGGTCGGCCGCGGTGCGCTTGTTGACCTCACCCGCGAACACCACCGCCGCGGCCGGCGCCCCGCCGATCACCGATGCGAACGACCCCTCGACGGCCGCGACCTCCATGTTGTCGTGCAGCGTCTTGGAGAACACGACGAACGCGCCGCCGTGGTAGCGCGACACGACGCAGAACACGATCGGCCCGTCGAAGTTGACGACCGCCCGCCCGATCTCCGCGCCGTTCTCCAGCTGCACCTCGCGCAGCGACTCCGGTGACCCGTCGAAGCCCGAGAGGTTGGCCAGCACCACCAGCGGGCGGTTGCCGCTGGCCGCGTTGATCGCCCGCGCCGTCTTCTTCGACGACTTGGGGAACAGCGTGCCCGCCGTGAACGACGACGGCCCGTCGACCGGGATCCGTCCGCGTCGCGACAGCGGGCGGGACTCGATGCCCAGCAGCGCCACCGGCTGCCCGCCCAGGTGCGCGTCGAGCACGACGACGCCCTCGGCGTCGATCATGTCGGCCCAGCGCTCCAGGGTGGGGTGGTCGGCGTCGGCGACGGCGGCCATCACGGAGCGGATGTCGAACGGCTTCTTGCGCTCCGGGTTCGTGACGGAGGAGAAGATCTCGCCGACGGTGGTGAAGTCGCAGCCCGGACCGCTGTGCGGCGACGAGGAGACGTCGCGGTCGACCGGGTCGGAGCTCGCCGCCGGCCGCGGGAACCGCTCGCCCGGCGCCCGGTAGGTGTGGTCGTAGTGGGCGAGCAGGACGTCGACGGCGCCGGAGAGGTCGGGCGCCCAGTACTGCGCCTGCCCGTTCGGGCCCATGATCCGGTCGTAGCCGCCGATGCCGAAGTTGTCCTCGGCGCTGACGCCGCCGGAGTAGTCGAGGCTCTGCTTGCCGGTGAGCACCATCGCGCTCTCCGGCGTCATCACGAGGATGCCCTTGGTGTGCATGAGCATCGTGGCCTCGGCGTTCCAGTACGGCTGGGCGCCGACGTTGATGCCGGTGACCACGACGTTGAGCTCGCCGCCGTCCTGGGTGAACTCGATGATCCCGCGTAGCACGCGGCTGATCCAGTCCATGTTCTCGGTGCCGGAGTCCATCGCGATCTTCGCGCCCGCCGACACCGCGAACCACTCGATCGGCGCGTCCAGGCGCCGGGCCAGCTCGAGCGCGGCCATCACGCGCCGGCACTCCGGCTCGGCGAGCGCGCCGAGGGCCTTCGTCGGGTCGCCGATGAGGACGACGCGGGTCATGCCCTCGGGGTAGCGGACGGTCGGCGTGGTGATCGTGCCGAGCACGAGGTTCGCGGTGTTCCCACCCGGGGCCCGCTCGACGACGACCGGGCTGCCGGCGTCGTCGAGGTCGTACTCGGTGAACGCCCCCGGCGCACCTCCGGCGTCGGGGTTGCGCAGCAGCATCGGCACCAGCTCGTAGGGGTAGACGGCCCCGCGGCGTCGCGCCCGGATGACCTTCTGCGCGTACGCGTCGAGTTCGCGCATCGGCTGCGTCGGCGGCTCGGTGACGTGGACCGTGAGCCCCGCGCCGGGGGGCCGCGACATCCGCAGCAGGTGCTCGGTCGGCTCCCCGCCCGTCGGGTCAGCCAGCCGGAACTGCACCATCACCTGCTCCAGCCCGAGCGCGTCGGTGCGCGGGGCGAGGAGCCGGACGACGTCGCCCAGCTCGGCCAGCGGCACGTCGACGACGGGCCAGACGTAGAGCAGGACGCGGTTCCACTCCAGCTTCGCGTCGGCGCGGTCGGCCGCGCGGGCGGCGCGGAGTGCGTCGAGGCAGGAGTCGAGCACGTGCTCGAGCTGGGGGAGCGCGCGGATGCTCCCGTCCTCGCCGCGGAGCAGGGACAGGTCGCGGACGTCGGAGAGCGCGACGAGCCGCGCGTCGTCGGGAACCTGCCTGCCGACGGCCCGGAACAGGTGGACGTCGACCGGTGAGGGCAGGCGGGTCAGGTCGAAGTCGTCGAACCGCCACAGACCCAGGCGCTCGGCGACCATGGGGTGCAGCCCGCGCAGCGTCTTGTCCTCGACGGGGCGGCGGTCCGGTCCGGGCCGGAAGGTGAACCAGGCCGAGCGTTCGTCGCCCTGCGGGCGGCGGACCGCGACCGCCACCTGCGCGAGCTGCTCGGGCAGCCGGCCGAGCAGCGCGAGGATCTTCTCCGCGGACCGCTCGGGGTCGGTGTCGGGCGCCTCGCCGGCGATCACGTAGAGGTCGAGTGCCACCTTGGTGTCCGCCGGGACCTGCAGCAGCAGCCGGCGCAGGTCGCCCTGCACCGCGATCGGGTCGGTGCCCGCGGGGGCGTCGGCCGAGGTGTAGACGGTGGTGGCGAGGACCGTGACGTCCTGCCCCCGGTGCGTGTAGGTCGCGGTGAGCAGTGGGCGTACGCCGCGGTCGGAGAGCTGGACGTCGTTCAGCGGCCGGATCCGGTAGTAGCGCCGCGTCATCACCTCCAGCATCGCCGCGTGGTGCCGCTCGCCGAAGACGTCGAGGATCGGCTCCGCGGCCGCGACGATCCGCTCGATGCCCTCGGCCCGGGTGGGATCGCTGGGGGCGGGGAGGGCGTCGAGCTGCTCGCGCACCTGCTGCTGGCCGTGCGCCCGCTCGGCCGCGATCAGCGGGGCGTCGAAGCAGGTGTAGCGGACGCGTCGCGCCAGGCTGCCGACGACGGGGTGCCGCAGCTGGGTGGCCGTGACGAGCTGGTCGAGCGTGCGCAGGTAGTCCTCGCGGGCCGACTCCGGCAGCGCGTCGGGGTGCGTGAGGCGCCATTGCAGCAGGGCCAGCACGACCGGGACGTGCGCGGCGGCGCGGCGGTGCGCGAGGAACATGCGATAGAGCGCGCCGGACAGCACGTCGGACGGCTCCAGGTCGGGCACGCCGTAGTGCGCGAGCGCCTGGCGCAGCCGGACCTGGAACGACTCCGGCAGTCCCTCGGCCTCGGCGTCGCGCGAGCGCAGGTAGGCGTGCAGGTACTCCTGCGGGTTGCGCTCCTGCTCGCCGGTGGGCTCGCCGTCGACGGCGCCGCGGCGGTTGCGCGAGAGCGCGCACAGGTCGGCGAAGATCCGCAGCACCGCGGTCTCGCCGGCCAGCACACTCGCGTCGTCGGGAGCCAGCGCGTCGCGGGCGGCGGTGAGCCGGGCCAGCAGCGGCCGGGCGTCGCGCTCGTCGATGTCGAAGCCGAGCACCAGGAAGCGCAGCGAGGTCAGGGCGTCGGCGGCGTCGGCCGCGGCGTCGCGGGCCAGCGGGTCGATGCCGGTGAGCGCCGAGAAGTCGACGCGCGCCCCGCCGGGACCCGCCTCGGCATCGGCGTCGGGCTGCAGGCGCACGAGCTTCGTCCCGCCCTCGACCTGGGTGTTCGCGTCGACGAGGATCTCCGCGACGCGCCCGGCGACCGGCGCGCGCAGCGCCGTCTCCAGCTTCATCGACTCCACGACCGCGACGACGTCGCCCGCCTCCACCTCGTCGCCCGCGGCGACCGGGATCGAGACGACCATCGCGGGGGCGGGCGCGCGGACGAGCCCGACCTCCCCGCCGGAGATCCGGTGCACCGCGCCGTCGACCTCGACGAGGACGTCGGGATCCTGCGGGGCGGTGAGGACGGCGTAGGTCTGCCCGCCGACGGTGAGCTTGCGCTCGAAGCGGCCGGTGCGCTCGGTGTCGACGTCGAGCGCCGTGCCGTCGAGCAGGACGCGGTAGCGGGTGCCGCGGGGCTGGGCGACGTGCAGCCGGTAGGACTCGCCGCCCGCGCGGACGTCGACCTGGTACCAGGTGTCGTGCCCGACCTCGGGGCGTCCGCGCTCGGCGGAGACGAACAGCCGCTCCCGCTGGCGCGCGACGTGGGCCTCCTGCGCCTCCACCGCGGTGGCGAGCAGGGCGACGTCGAGGCGCTGGGGCGGGGTGTAGCCCGCGGCCATCAGGCCGTCGAGCCAGGTGGTGTCGGCCTCGCCGGAGATGATCTCCGGACGGCTGAGCAGGTCGATCAGGAACGCCTTGTTGGTGGTGCCGCCGTCGATCACCGCGGCGGTCTGGTGCAGCGCGCGGCCCAGGCGGGCGCGGGCCTCGTCGCGGTCGCGCCCCCAGGCGATCACCTTGGCGATCATCGAGTCGTACTGCGGCGGGATGACGTCGCCCGCGGCGACGCCGGTGTCGACCCGGATGCCCGGGCCGCTGGGCAGCGCGAGGTGCTCGATCCGGCCGGGCGCGGGGGCGAAGCCGTTCTCCGGGTCCTCGGCGGTGAGCCGGGCCTCGATGGCGTGCCCGCGCGCGGGCGGCGCCCCGTCGGCGATGTCGGCGAGCCTTCCGCCCATCGCGACGTGCAGCTGCAGCTTGACGATGTCGACGCCGGTGGTCGCCTCGGTGACCGGGTGCTCCACCTGCAGCCGCGTGTTGACCTCCAGGAACGACAGCAGCCGCTCCTTGGGCTCGTAGAGGAACTCGACGGTGCCCGCGTTGACGTAGCCTGCGGCCTTCGCGAGCGCCGCGGCGGAGTCGCGCAGCAGCTGCTCCTGCTCGGCGTCGAGCGCGGTGGACGCCGACTCCTCCAGGACCTTCTGGTTGCGGCGCTGCACCGAGCAGTCGCGGACGCCGAGCGTCCACACGTCACCCGTGGCGTCGGCGACGACCTGCACCTCGACGTGGCGCCCTCCGGAGATCGCGCGCTCCAGGAACACCGTCGCGTCGCCCGCGGTCTTCGCGGCCTCGGACCCGGCGCGTTCGAACGCCTCCGCGAGGTCCTCGGGGCGGGTGACCTTGCGGATGCCGCGCCCGCCGCCCCCGGCGGTGGCCTTCACCATCAGCGGATAGCCGATCGTCTCCGCGTGCTCGCGGGCGCTCTCGACGTCGGCGACGGGACCGCCGCTCCACGCCGCCAGCGGCACGCCGACCTCGGCGGCCAGCTTCTTCGCCGCGATCTTGTCGCCGAGGCGCTCCATGACCTGCGCGGACGGGCCGACGAACACGATGCCCAGGTCGACGCACAGCTGCGCGAACTCGGCGCGCTCGGACACGAAGCCCCAGCCCGGCCACACGGCCTCGGCGCGGGAGGCCTTGAGCGCCCGCTCCAGCTCGGCGAAGTCGAGGTAGGGGTTGGTGCCGGTGAACGCCTGGTCCGGGTCGTCGGAGCCGATCAGCACGGACTCGTCGGCCTCGCGGACGAACATCGCCGCCCGGTCGACGACCGTGTAGAACGCGATGGTCCGCAGCGGCACGCGATCCGGCTCGGCGTTCCACTCCCGCACGGCATGGATCAACCGCATGGCGGGCTCGCCCCGGTTGACGATCGCGATGCGCTGGAACGCCTGGTTCATCGTGCTCCCCTCGTCCGATGCCGCCGGGATCGACCGGCCGACGCCCCACCCAAGCCGACCCGGCGGGGGCGGCACAACCTGCGGCCGGGGGAACACTGGTGGATCGGCGATGATGACCGCGTGACGACCATCGCCGCGGGAGTTCTCGACGTCCACGTGTCCGGCCCGTCCGAGGGGCCGCCGGTGCTCCTGCTGCACGGCTTCCCGCAGGGCGCCGACTCCTGGGACGCCGTGCTCCCCGCACTGCACGACGCCGGCTACCGCACGATCGCCCCCGATCAGCGCGGGTACTCACCCGGCGCCCGCCCCACCGGACGGGCGGCCTACCGGCTCCCGGAGCTGACGTCCGACGCGCTCGCGGTGATCGCCGACCGCGCCGGGGGCCGCGCGCACATCGTCGGGCACGACTGGGGAGCGGCCGTCGCGTGGCGGCTCGCGGCGCGGTACCCGGACGCGGTCCGGTCGCTGACGGCGGTGTCGGTGCCGCCCACCGCCGCGTTCGCGCGCTCGCTCGTGACGTCGCGCCAGGTGCTCGCGTCCTGGTACATGGGGGCGTTCCAGATCCCGTGGCTGCCGGAGCGACTGCTGCGCCCCGACGACCGCGGGTACTCCCCGCGCCTGTCCGCGGCCCTGCGCCGGACCGGTCAGACCCGCGAGCGCGCCCGCCGTGACGCCGCCCGCCTCGCCGATCCGGCCGCGCTGACCGCCGCCCTGGGCTGGTACCGCGGCATCCTCGCCTCCGGCGCCCGCGACGCCGACCCCGCCGTCACGGTGCCGACGCTGTTCGTCTGGAGCGACGGCGACACCGCACTGACCCGGCAGAGCACCGAGCTGGCCCACCGGTACGTCACGGGGCCGTACTCCTACGCGGAACTGCACGGCGTGAGCCACTGGGTCCCGGAGGAGGCGCCGGAGCAGTTCGCCGAGCTGCTCCTGGCCCACCTCGCCGCGTACCCGGGCTGACGCGGTGGAGATCCTCTCGTCCCGCGTCATCCTCCGACCGACGGACGCCGGGCGCAGCGTCGCGTTCTACCGCGACGTGCTCGGTCTCGCGATCGCCCGCGAGTTCCCCGGCGGCACGGTGTTCTTCGCGGGCAACGGGTTCGTGGAGGTGTCGGGCGGGTCGGACGGTGGCGCGCGCGACGGGGTCGTGCTGTGGCTGCAGGTCCGCGACGTCGATGCCGCGCACCGGGAACTCGCCGACCACGTGGTGCGCGGGCCGCGCGACGAGCCGTGGGGGCTGCGCGAGATGTGGATCACCGACCCCGACGGCACCCGGATCGTCCTGGTGCAGGTGCCGCCGGAGCACCCGATCCGCCGTGACACCCGGTCCTGAGAGGCGCGCCGCTACGGGGCCGCCGGGTCCACCACCTGCTCGACGTTGCGCCTGATCGTCGCCGGCGTCTCGTCCGGGCCGCCGTCGATGTCGGGGCCGTCGGTGTGCGAGGTGTGCAGCCGCACCGTCCCCTGCGAGCCCGCACAGCGGATCGTCCGGGCGCTCTCCTCGGCGGTGAACCAGGCGTCGCCCTCGCGCTTCGTGCCCTCGACGTCGGCGACGGTGTGGATCTCGTCCCCGCCCGCGGGAGCGGCCGAGCGCATGGCCGCGAAGTAGTGCGGCAGCTTCTGCACGTCGGAGAGGTGGTCGAACAGGATGCCGGGTTCGGCATCGACGGTCGCGCTGCGCTCGTGGTCACCCGTGCGCCGGGCGTACCCGGGCCCGGTGCGGCTCAACCTGCGCTCAGCCCGCGCGCAGGGCCGCGTCCAGCGGCACCGTGCGCAGGCGGGTCTGCGGCTCGACGAGGTGCCCCTCGGCGCAGCGGATCTCCACGTGCACCGGCTCGCCGCACCCCGCGTGCTCCACGCGCATGGGCGGACCGTCGGACCCGGCGAGGTGTCGGTCGCCGTACTCCAGCATGGCGAGGATGACGGGCCGCAGGTCGCGGCCGGCGGGGGTGAGTCGGTACTCGTGGCGCTCGCGGCGGCCCGGCTCGCGGTAGGGCACGCGGTCGACGAGGCCGGCGTCGGTGAGGTGCGTCAGCCGCCGCGTCAGCACGTTGCGGGCGATGCCGAGGTGGGCGGCGAGGTCGTCGAAGCGGCGGATGCCGTTGAACAGGTCGCGCAGGACGAGGACGGTCCACGCGTCGCCCACCAGCGCCGCGGTGCGGGCCACGGAGCAGCGGGTGCTGTCGAGCTCCCGGAAGTCCATGCGGCCCAGCCTAACCCGCGGATGGGTTGCGGGCGAGAACGCAGGGTGCCTAGTCTGCATCCACCATGACAACTCAGCGATCGGGCCTCGTGCTCGCGGTGACGTCGCTGGCGGCGTTCCTCGTCTTCCTCGACGTCACGATCGTCAACATCGCCTTCCCGGACGTGCGCGCGACCTACCCGGACGTGTCGCTCGCCGACCTGTCGTGGATCTTCACCGCCTACAACGTCGTGTTCGCCGCGCTGCTCATCCCCGCGGGTCGTCTGGCCGACGCCCGAGGCCGCAGGCGGGTCTTCGGGATCGGCCTGGTGCTGTTCGGGCTCGCGTCGCTGGCCTGCGCGCTCGCCCCCACCGCCGGGGTGCTCGTCGCGGCCCGCGCGGTCCAGGCCGTCGCCGCCGCGCTGCTCGCCCCGGCGTCGCTCGCGCTGCTGCTGCCGGCGTTCCCGCCCGAGCGCCGCGGTGCGGCCGTCGGGCTGTGGGGGGCCACCGGCGGGATCGCCGCCGCCACCGGCCCGGCCCTGGGCGGCGTGCTGGTCGACGCGTTCGGCTGGCGCGCGGTGTTCCTCGTCAACCTGCCGGTCGTGCTGCTCACGCTCGTCGTCGGCCGGTTCGTGCTGGTCGAGTCCCGCGACCCCGACGCCCGGTTGCCCGACCTGCTCTCCGCGCTGCTGCTCGGGGCGGGCGTCGCCGCGGTGTCGCTGGGCATCGTCCGCGGCGAGGACGGCGGCTGGTCGGACGCGGTGTGGCCGCTCGTGGCGGGCGTCGGGCTGCTGGTGGCGTTCGGTCTGCGCAGCGCCCGTGTGGCGCGGCCGCTCGTGGAGCCCGCGCTGTTCCGGCTGCGCAGCTTCGCCGGGTCGGTCGCCGGCTACCTCGCGTTCTCCGCCGCCTTCTACGCGCTGCTGCTCGCCAACATCCTGTTCCTGACGGCGGTATGGCGCTACGACGTGCTCGCCGCCGGACTCGCCGTCACGCCGGGCCCGCTGATGGCCGCCGTCGCGTCGCCGGTGGCCGGGCGCGTTGCCGACCGGTTCGGGGCGGGGGTCGCGGTGGTCGCGGGCGGACTGCTGTTCACCGCGGGGTGCATGGTGTTCGTGACGGGCATCGGCCCCGACCCGGCCTGGCTCACCGCGTTCCTGCCCGCGACGTTGCTCACCGGCACCGGGGTGGGTGCCGTCTACGCCGGTCTCGGCACGGCGGCGGTGTCCGAGCTGCCCCCCGCGCGGTTCGCCACCGGCAGTGCCGTCGGCACGTGCGCGCGCCAGATCGGGGCGGTGCTGGGCATCGCGCTCCTGCTGTCCGGGCTCGCCGCCGCGGGCTCCTCGTTCGAGGCGTTCCGCACCGGCTGGCTGCTGATGGCCGCGGGCGGGGCCGCCACGGTCGCGTGCGGCCTCGTCGTCGGTGCGGTCCGCGCCCGTCCCGTCCCCGCGCCGGTCCCCGTCTCCCAGGAGGAATCCGCATGACCGACACCGTTCCCGACGTCCGCGAGCGCTCCCACACCTGGGAGGACCCGCGGCTCACCGCGGCCGCCGCGCAGGGCGTCGACGGGCTGACGTTCCTGCGCGCACTGGCCGCGGGAGAGGTCCCACCCGCGCCGATCGCCACGACGCTGGGCTTCACGCTGCTGGAGGTCGAGTCCGGGCGGGTGGTGTTCGGGCTGGAGCCCCACGAGTACCACTTCAACCCGATCGGCTCGGTGCACGGCGGGGTGTTCGCGACGCTGCTCGACTCCGCGGCGGGCTGCGCCGTCCACTCCGCCCTGCCGGTCGGCGTCGGCTACACGAGCCTGGACCTGAGCGTGAAGTTCCTGCGCGGGTTGGGTGCGGACTCGGGGCCCGTGCGCTGCGAGGGGCTGGTCGTGCACATGGGCGGACGCACCGCGCTCGCCGAGGCCCGCCTCTACGACGGCCAGGGTCGGCTCTGCGCACACGCCACGAGCAGCTGCATGATCTTCCGGCCGGCGGCGGCCTGAGGCCCCGTGCGCCGGGGGGCGCACTGAGGGGCCCGCGCGCACGTCGCACTCCGACGCGCACCCTCGACGGTGCGCGCGGCGCGGTTCGGTGCGCGCAGGGTCGGTCGAGCGGGCGGGGCTGCCCAGGTCAGGCGGCGGCCGGGACCGGTGTCGCCGTCGTCGCGGCGGGCGTCGCGCCCGGGGTGAGGGCCGAGATCACCGCGGCCACCGCGGCGGCTCCGGCGGCGGCCAGGAACACCACCGTGTACGCCGTGGCGGCGGGCAGCGTCGCCCCGCCGACCGTGATCGTCAGCCCGCTCGCGACGGCCGCGACGACCGCGCTGCACGACGACGTCCCGAGCATCCGCATGAGCGTGTTGAGGCTGTTGGCCGCGGCCGTCTCCGTCGGCGGAACGGCGTCCATGATGAGCAGCGGCAGCGCGGAGTAGGCGAGGGCGGCACCGATCGCGGTGACGGTGGCGGCCGCCATCACCAGCAGGATCGATCCGGGCAGCACGGCCATCGACAGGTTGCCGACCGCGAGCACGATCGTGCCGGACACGAGGGTCAGGCGGGCGCCGAAACGGGCCGAGAGCCGTGCCGAGACCGGGGAGAACAGGGCCATCGCCCCGCCGATCGGCAGCAGCACGACGCCGGCGGCCACGAGCGACAGCCCGAAGCCGTACCCGGACTCCAGCGGCGCCTGCAGCACCTGCGTCGTCATGAGGAACTGGGCGAACATCGAGAACCCGATGAGGATCGAGCCGATGTTCGTCCACAGCACGGCCGGGCGTGCGGAGGTCCGCAGATCGACCAGCGGCGAGGCCGTCCGCAGTTCCATCCGCCCCCACGAGGCGAACAGCACGACGGCCGCCACCAGCAGGATGATCACCGCGGGGCTCGCCCAGCCCCAGTCGCTGCCCTTGGAGATGGCGAGGAGCAGGCAGACCAGCGCGGCGGACAGGCCGATGGCGCCGGGCACGTCGAAGCGCCCGCCCGACCGCGACGGCGACTCCGCGACCATGCGCCCGACCAGCAGGAGCAGGAGCGCCCCGAGGGCCGCGGCGCCGACGAAGAGCCAGCGCCAGCTCGTCTGCTGCGCGACGAGCCCGGTGATCGGCAGCCCGACCGCCCCGCCGATCCCCAGCGACGAGCTCATCAGCGCGATCCCGCTGCCCACACGCTCGGGCGGCAGGACGTCGCGCATGATGCTGATCCCCAGCGGCACGACCCCGAGCGACGCACCCTGCAGCACCCGCGCCACGAGCAGCATCTCGACGCCCGGTGCGAGGGCCCCCAGCGCGGAGCCGACCGTCACCAGTCCGAGCGCGACGAGCAGCATCCGGCGCTTGCCGTACATGTCGCCGAGGCGGCCGAGCACCGGCGCGCAGACCGCCCCCGCGACGAGGGTGGCCGTGACCAGCCACGTGACCGTCGACGTCGAGGCGTTCAGCAGCCGCGGGAACTGCGGCAGCAGCGGCACGACGAGGGTCTGCATGAGCGACACGGCGAGACCGCACGAGGCGAGCACCCCGATGACGAGAGCCGGTCTGGCGGCGGGACGGGGTTCGGGCACCCGATCAGGTGACCAGAGAAGGTTGCCATTGGCAAGTTGATAGCGTTCCGGCGTGCGCACGCTCATCGACGGCTCCGCCGAGTTCCGCGAGTTCTGGACCGAGCGGCACCTCTGCACGCTGGTCACGCTGCGCGCCGACGGGAGCCCGCACGTCGTGCCGGTGGGGGTCACGATCGACGTCGAGGCCGGGCTGGCGCGGGTGATCTGCCGGGGCGGGTCGACGAAGGCACGCAACGCCGCGGAGCGCGGGACGGCGGTCGTCTCGCAGGTCGACGGCGGGCGCTGGTCGACGCTGGAGGGCACCGCCGTCGTGCGGACGGACCGTGACGCCGTCGGCGAGGCGGAGCGGCGCTACGCGCAGCGGTACCGCGTGCCGAAGGAGAACCCGGAGCGGGTCGTCATCGAGATCGCGATCCGCCGGGTGATGGGCTTGAGCTGACGGGGTGCCGCACGGCACACTGAACCGGTCAAGTCCCGGCTCGACGCGGCGCCGGACCCTGCATCTCCGCTAGGAGCGCCGTGAGCGAGCCCGCCCGCGTGGTGAACCTCCCGCGCACCCCACCCGCGCCGCCGGACCTGGCGATCTCCACCCTCGGGCCGGGCCGCATCGAGTCGCCGCTCGCGGAGCTGCTCGACAACAGCCGGACCAGCGAGCACTACGTCGACGAGAACGACAAGGTCCTCCTCGACGACACCCTCGCCGGCATCACCGCCCGTGGCGTCCCGGCGGCCGAGCTGCCCGGCATGGAGCCCTGCGGACCGCGTCGCAAGATCTTCTTCGACCCGGCCAAGACCCGCGCCGCCGTCGTCACCTGCGGCGGGCTGTGCCCCGGGCTCAACGACGTGATCGCCGGGCTCGTCCGCACGCTGACCTACCACTACAAGGTCCGTCGCGTGATCGGCATCCGCAACGGCTACCAGGGCTTCGTCCCCTCCTACGGCCACGACGTCGTCGACCTGACGCCGGAGTCGGTGCGCGACATCGCCACCGACGGCGGCACCGTGCTCGGCACCTCGCGCGGGCACCAGGACCCCGACGAGATCGTCGACTGCCTGGAGCGCCTCCACGTCAACGTCCTGTTCGTCGTCGGCGGTGACGGGTCGATGCGCGGCGCGATGCGGATCGCCGCGACCGTGGCCGAGCGCGGGCTGATGATCGCGGTCGTCGGCATCCCGAAGACGATCGACAACGACATCCCCTACATCGACCAGAGTTTCGGCTTCCAGACCGCGTTCTCCCACGCCAGCGACGCGATCCGGGCGGCGCGGGTCGAGGCGACGTCCACGGCCAACGGCATCGGGCTGGTCAAGCTCATGGGACGGCACTCCGGCTTCATCGCCTGCTACGCCGCACTCGCCCGCAGCGGCGCCGACGTCGTACTCATCCCCGAGGTGCCCTTCGGGCTCGACGGCGAGGGCGGGCTGCTGGCCCATCTGCGCCGCCGCGTCCTGGAGCGGGGGCACGCCGTCGTCGTGGTGGCGGAGGGGGCGGGCCAGGAACTGCTCGGTCACGAGGGCGACGTCGACGCGTCGGGCAACGCGAAGCTCGGCGACATCGGCCCCTACCTGCGGCGCCGGATCGGCGACCACTTCTCCGACGCCGGCATCGAGACCTCCATCCGCTACATCGACCCCAGCTACGCGATCCGCAGCGTCCCCGCCAACCCCTACGACTCGGTGTACTGCGTACGGCTGGCGCAGGCCGCGGTGCACGCGGCGATGAGCGGGCGGACGGAGATGGTGGTCGGCAGGTACCGGCGGCGGTTCGTGCACGTCCCGATGGCGGCGGCGGTGAGCAGGCGCAACCAGGTCGACCCGCACGGGGACCTGTGGATGGCGGTGCTGGAGTCCACGGGCCAACCGGTCCACTTCACCTGACGCACCCCGCCCGCCCCGCCCCCTCCCCCCCGCGAGTTTGCCGCTCACGCCTCGCGAGTTTGCCGCTCACGCCTCGCGAGTTGGCCGATCGCGCCCGTTGTCGTGGCCATCCGCGTACACCGCCAACCGGGTGGCGTCGGGCACTCGCGTACACCGCCAACCGGGCGGCGTCGGGCACTCGCCGAACGCCATCGGACAACCCGCCGGGCAGGAGCGGCAAACTCGCCGGGCAGGAGCGGCAAACTCGCCGGGCAGGATCGGCAAACTCGCCGGGCGGGAGCGGCAAACTCGCGGGGTGGGAGCGGCAAACTCGCCGGGGTGGGGGCGGCGGACCCGCCGGGGCGCGGTGGCACTCCCGCCGGTGTCGGGGTGTCTCCGACGGCGGGGTTTCACGGCCGTGGTGCCGGGCGGCAGGAATACTGATCACGTGCAGGGGCTCGCGATGCGTTTCCTCGGCCACTCCACCGTCCGGCTGGAGCTGGCCGGGCGGGTCGTGCTGACCGACCCCGTGCTCACCGGGCGGGTCGGCCCGCTGCGCCGCATGGTGGCGCCGGTCGAACCCGGCGACCACGCGGGCGTCGACCTCGTCCTGCTCTCCCACCTGCACGCCGACCACCTGCACCTGCCGTCGCTGCGCCGCCTCATCGGCGCGCGGATCGTGGTGCCCCGCGGGGCGGGGGAGTGGTTGCGCGGCAAGGGCGTCCGCGACGTCGAGGAGCTGGGCATCGGCGAGGAGCTGACCGACGGCGACCTGCACGTCACCGGCGTGGAGGCCGCGCACAGCGGACACCGCTGGGGCCCGCGATCGACCCGCGGCCCGCAGGCCCGTGCGATGGGGCACCTGGTCCGGGCGGGGGAGGTCAGCGTCTACGTCTCCGGCGACACCGACCTGTTCGACGGGATGGCCGACATCCCGCAGCCCGACGTCGCGCTGCTGCCGGTCTGGGGCTGGGGCCCGTCACTGGGCCCCGGCCACCTCGATCCCGCCCGCGCCGCGGAGGCCGTCGCGCTGCTGCGGCCGCGGATCGTCGTGCCGGTGCACTGGGGCACGCTCGCCGTCCCCGGCCTGACGCGCGCCCCCGGCGCCCGCGGCGAGAACATGCGGCGGCTGCTGATCGAGCCGCCGCGGACGTTCGCCGCCGCCGTGGCCGCGTCCGGCGTCGAGACCCACGTCGCGCTGACCGAGCCGGGCGACCGGGTCGCGCTGCCGGTGCACCCGTGAGCGTCCTCGGCATCGACCTGTCCGATCCCACGTCGATCGGCTACCCCGTCGTGTTCGGCGGCGTGCTGCTCGGCTCGATCGTGCCCGTCGTGCCGACCGGGGCCGTGGTCGGCGCGGCCGCCGCGATCGCCACCAGCACCGGCCGTCTCTCGCTCGTCGTGGTGCTGCTGCTCTCCGTCGCCGCCGCGCTGATCGGCGACCTCGTCACGTTCGCCGTCGCCAAGGCCGGCAGCGCCGCGGCGCAGCGCTGGGTGGCGCGCGGGCAGTCCCGCGACCGGCTCGACGAGGTGCGCGGGCAGTTCGCGACGCGCGGCGCCCTGCTCGTCGTCGTCGGGCGGCTGCTCCCCGCGGGCCGGATCCCGGTGCTGCTCGCCGCGGGCGCGCTCGACTACCCGTGGCGGCGGCTCGTCCCCGCTGCCCTCGCGGCGTGCGTGCTGTGGGCGGTCGCGTACGCGGTGCTCGGCGTCGTCAGCGGCGGGCTGTTCGACTCACCGGTCGTGGCCACGCTCGTCGCCACCGGGCTGGTCTTCGCGGTGGCGGGGATCGGCGCTCTCGTGTCCCGGAGCAGGAAGGCGCGCACATGACACCGCCGCAGGGTGCCGGCCGGATGGTCCGCGGCGGGCGCGTCGTCGTCCGCGTGCTCGCGATCTGGCTGCTGACGACGGGCGCGCTCAACCTCCTCGACGAACTGCTCGTCGGCTTCGAGATGACGAGCTGGTGGCAGCCGACGGTCCTCGCGCTCGCGCTCGGCCTGCTCAGCGCCGTGGTGTGGCCGCTGATCCTGCGGGTCGCGCTGCCGGTCGCGGTGTTCACCCTCGGCGTCGCGTCCTACCTGGTGCTGGGCGCCGCGCTGCTGCTGGTGTCGTTCGCGATCCCGGGCGTCACGATCGTCGACCTGTCGACGGCGGTGGTCGTCGCGATCGTCATGTCGGTGGTCGGGGCGCTGGTGTCCTGGCTGTTCGGGCTCGACGAGGACGAGATCTTCTTCCGCCGCACCGCGCGGCGCTCCGGCGCCACCGACGACACCGACGACCGGCCGCCCGGTGTGGTGTTCCTGCAGGTCGACGGCCTGGGCCACGACACGCTGCGCCGCGCCCTGCGCAGTGGCGAGATGCCGGTGTTCTCCCGCTGGCTCGCCGAGGGCAGCCACCGCCTGACGCACTGGAACACCGACTGGAGCTCCCAGACCGGCGCGAGCGTCTGCGGGATCCTGCACGGCGACAGCTCCGACATCCTCGGCTTCCGCTGGTACGAGAAGGACCGCGACCACGTGATGGCGTGCTCCAACCCCGAGGACGCCGCCGAGATCGAGCGGCGCGCGTCCGACGGGCGGGGGCTGCTCGCCGTCGACGGGGCGGGCCACGGCAACCTGTTCACCGGCGACGCGCCGTACGTCTCGCTGACCATGAGCGCGGTGCCGGTGCTCAGCGGCCGCGGCCGGCGCGGGCGCCAGCACGTCGCCTCCGGCTACGGCTACTTCGCCTACTTCGCGAGCCCCGTCAACGCCCTGCGCACGCTCGGCGGGGCGGTGGCGGAGATCGTCCGGGAGCTGCGGGCGTCGATCACGCAGCGGCAGCGCAACGTGTTCCCGCGGGTGCACCGCGGGCTGTGGTTCCCGTTCGTCCGGGCGGGCACGAACGTCATCGCCCGCGACGTGGTCGTGTCCGCGATCATCGAGGACATGTTCGCCGGCCGGGCCGCCGTCTACGCCGACTTCCTCGGCTACGACGAGGTCTCGCACTACTCGGGTGTCGAGCGCTGGGACTCCCTCGCCGTGCTGCGCGACATCGACCAGCACATCGGCCGCATCCACCGCGCCACCCAGCTCGCCCCGCGCCGCTACCACGTGGTGTGCCTCTCCGATCACGGCCAGACCCAGGGCTGGGCGTTCGCCGACCGGTTCGACGAGTCGGTGGAGGAGCTGGTCGGGCGCCTGTGCGGAGCGCCGGACATCACCCGTGCGGCGTCGGGACGCTCGGAGAAGGGCTGGCAGGCCGGCACCGTGCTGGCCGAGGCGTCCGGGCGCGGGTTCGTCGCCAACCGGCTGCGCGAGCGGGTCGAGCGCGTACGCGCCGAGGAACACGCGCCGCACATCGCCGAGGACGCCGCCCGGGTGCCGCGGGTCGCGCCGGGCGTCGTCGCGGTGGCGTCGGGGCACATGGCGATGGTGTCGTTCACCGAGCACGTCGGGCGCGTCGAGCTGGAGACGATCGAGCGCGAGTTTCCCGACCTGCTGCCCGGACTCGTCGACCATCCCGGGATCGGGTTCGTGCTGGTCCGCAGCGCCGAGTACGGCCCGGTCGTGCTCGGGCGCGACGGGCTGCACCGCCTCGCCACCGGCGTCGTGCTCGGTGACGACCCGCTCGCCGGCTACGGCCCGCACGCCGCCGACCTCGTCCGGCGCGTCGACGGGTTCGGCAACTGCGCGGACATCATGATCAACAGTCGGTACGACCCGGCTACGGAGGACGCGCCGCCGTTCGAGCCGCACGTCGGCAGCCACGGGGGACTCGGCGGCGCGCAGTCGCGCGGGTTCCTGCTGCACCCGGCCGCGCTGCCGTCGCCGGACGGGGAGATCGTCGGGGCGGGGGAGCTGCACCGCGTGCTGCGCGGCTGGCTCTCCCATCTCGGGCATCCCGTTCCCGAGGGCGGCCGGCCGGAACTGCATTCGGAATCGCCGCAGAATCGTTGATCCGCTGCGGGCGGGTTGCTATCGTCGCCCCATGACTGCCGGGTCGGCCTTGCGCCGTTCACGAGATGGGTACCCGGCCAGGGCGTGAATGCCCGGCGGGCCCGTGGCCCGCCCACCGGAATCTCCACCCCTCTGGCGCCACCTCTGGCTCCGACCTGCGGCCCTGCCACCCGCGCTGTGGTTTCCCCACTCGGCCCCGCTGATCGCGGGTCTTTCCCGTGCGTACCCCCACGCCCTTTCACCGCCGCGGTATCCCTGCTGATCCGGTGGCATCCCGCCATGCCCGAAACAGAATCGAGAATGTGTGTCGAACGCCTTCAATACGCCGATCATCGAGGAGTTCCGCGCGAACCGCGGACAGGTCGGCGGTGGGTTCGAGGGAGCCCGCCTGCTCCTGCTCACCACCACCGGTGCCCGCACGGGCGCCCTGCACACCGTCCCGCTCGGCTACCTCCCCGACGGCGGCGAGCGCGTGCTCGTCATCGGGTCGGCAGGGGGAGGGCCGCACCACCCGGCGTGGTTCCACAACCTGCGTGCCGACCCCCGCGCCACCGTCGAGGACGGGGTCTTCACCTACGCCGCCGAGGCCACCATCCTCGACGGTGCCGAGCGCGACTCCGTGTTCGCCCGCGCGGCCGGGGCCGACCCCGGATGGGCCGCCTACCAGGATGCGACGACGCGGGTGTTGCCCGTCGTCGCGCTGAGCAACGTCCGGACCGGCCCGCCGAACGTGGCCGCCGACTCGCCCGGCGCGGCCCTACGGCTGATCCACGACGCGTTCCGCCGCGAGCTCGCGCTGATCCGCAGCGAGGTGGCCACCGCGGGCCCGGCGCTGGGGGCGCAGCTCCGCGTCAACTGCCTGACCCTGTGCGCCGGCCTGCGCAACCACCACGGAGGGGAGGACGCGGCGATGTTCCCGTTCCTGGACCTGACCCGCCCCGACCTCGCCCCCGTCGTCGACCGGCTGCGGTACGAGCACGAGCAGATCGCAGTGCTCGTGGCGCGGTTGCAGGAGGCGATCGCAGCCGGTGGCGCCGGGGTGACCGAGGAGGTCGACCGGCTCGCGACCGACCTGGAACGCCACCTCGCCTACGAGGAGGAGCAGCTGATCCCCGTCCTCGACGGAGCCGCGGCCCGCTGACCCCACCCCGCGAGTCGCGGGATTCCCGCCCGCGAGTCGCGAGAACTCCGCCCGCAGGTCGCGGTAGCTCGGCCTGCGAGTCGTGCCGGTACGCAGCGACTCGCAGGCGGGGATACAGCGACTCGCGGGCGGGGATACAGCGACTCGCAGGCGGGGAAACAGCGACTCGCAGGCGGGGAAACAGCGACTCGCGGGGTGGAGGAGCCGGTGCGTCAGCTGCCGGTGCCCTCCGGCGCCTCGACCTCGCGCCGCAGGATCTTGCCGGTCGGGCCCTTCGGCAGCTCCTCGACGACCCACACGTGCCGCGGGTACTTGTACGCCGCCACCCGCTCCTTCACGAACGCCTTCAGCTCGTCGGGCTCGGCCGACTCCCCGGACTTGAACGAGACGGCCGCGCCGACCTCCTCGCCCAGGTCGGAATGCTTGATCCCGATGACGGCGGCCTCGGCGACAGCCGGGTGCTCGTAGAGGGCCTCCTCGATCTCGCGCGGGTAGACGTTGTACCCGCCGCGGATGATGAGGTCCTTCTTGCGGTCGACGATCGTGTAGTAGCCGTCGGCGTCCTTCGTGGCGACGTCGCCGGTGCGGAACCAGCCGTCCGGGATCGACTCGGCCGTGGCCTCGGGGCGGCCCCAGTAGCCCTTCATGACGTTCTCGCCGCGGATCGCGATCTCGCCGGGCTCACCCTCGGCGACCTCGTTGCCGTCGTCGTCGACGACCTTCATCTCGCAGCCGGGCACCTCGAAGCCGATGGATCCGGGCTTGCGCTCCTTGCCGGGCTGGTTGAACGAGGCCACCGGCGAGGTCTCGGACAGGCCGTAGCCCTCCAGGATGACGCAGCCGAGCTTCTCCTCGAACGACTTCATGATCTCCACGGGCATCGCGGACCCGCCGGAGATGCAGGTGCGCAGGGACGAGACGTCGGCCGAGTCCGCGTTCTCGTGGTGCAGGATCCCGGCGTACATCGTGGGCACGCCCTCGAACACGGTGACCTTGTCGCGCTCGATGACCTCCAGCGCCTTGCCCGCGTCGAAGCGCGGGATCAGGGTCAGGCAGGACCCCGTGACGACCGACGCATTGAGCCCGCAGGTCAGGCCGAACACGTGGAACAGCGGCAGACAGCCCATGATCACGTCGTCCGGCGTGATCTGGATCAGCGCGTCGACGGTGGTGCGGCAGTTCGTGTCGAGGTTGTGGTGGGTCAGCTCCGCGCCCTTGGGCTGGCCGGTGGTGCCCGAGGTGTAGAGGATCACCGCGGTGTCGTCGTCGGCGCGGTCGACGACGTCGGGGGCGGGCTCCGCGTCGCCGATCTGCTCGGCGGAGGGCCCCATCGCGCCGACGATCACCGAGTCGATGCCGACGGACTTCGCGGCCTCGGCGACCGCGTCACCGCCGCCGTCCCAGCCGAACACCAGCGACATGCCGGAGTCGGTGAGGTAGTACTCGACCTCGCGCGCCTTGAGCAGTGGGTTCATCGGGACGACCGTGGCTCCGGCGAGCAGCGCCCCGTAGAACACGATCGGGTAGGCCGGGACGTTGGGGAAGACCAGGCCGACGCGGTCACCCGGGTTGATTCCGCGCCCCGTGAGCATGCCCGCGACTCCGGCGGCCGCCGAGTACAGGTCGGAGTAGGTCAGGACGGCGTCGTCCAGGCGCACTGCCGGGCGGTCGCCGTGATCGGCCGCCGTCTGCACCAGGTTGGCTGCGAGGTTCGTCATGGTCCGGGACCCTAACCGCCTGGGGTGTCCTGGGCAGATTCCGCCCGGATGACGGGAAGCAGTACGCGGTCGACCAGTGTCTCGACGAACTCCGCGTCGGCCGGCTCGTCGGTGAGCAGCAGGTGCTGCAGGGTCATCCCGCGGGTGACGTCGGCGACGAGCATCGGATCGAGGCCGTCACCGGTCTCCCCCCGCTCGCGGGCCCGCGCCAGGATCACCTTCATCAGGCGGGCCTCCTGGGAACGCAGGAGTTCCAGGGCGAGCGCACCGAGCTCCCCACTGGTGGCCGCGACGGCGAGCAGTCCGTGGGCGAGGTTGCGGGTGGGGGCGGCACTGGGCCGGTGCAGGGTGGCGACCAGGTCGCCACGCAGCGTGCCGGTGTCGGGCACCTCGTCCGGGGTGTGACCGGCGCGGGTGACGGCGTGCTGCAGCGCCGCCGTCATCAGCTCCTCCTTGCCCGACCAGCGCCGATACACCGTCTTCGCGCTGGCGTGGGCGCGTTTGTGCACGGCCGAGACCGTCAGTCGGTCGTAGCCGACCTCGGCCAGTACCTCCAGCGCGGCATCGAGGATCGCCTCCTCGCGCTCCGGGTCCGGGGGGCGTCCGGGGGCCCGTGTGGTCGACCTCATGGAAGGAATCTTCCACGCTCGGGGAACACCGGGGCGGGCACGTGCGTCAGACTACAGAGAAACGACACACTGCCCTTTCCTATCTTGACCCGATCTCGTGAAGGAACACCCATGGACGTACCGGCCCTCGTGTGGGGGTTGACGATCGTCGGCATCGTCGGCCTGCTGCTGTTCGACTTCGTCTTCCACGTGCGCAAGGCGCACATCCCCACCCTGCGCGAGGCCGCGATCTGGTCGTCGATCTACGTGGGGATCGCGATCCTGTTCGGGATCGGTGTCTGGTGGTTCGGCGGCGCCACGATGGGCACCGAGTACTTCGCGGGCTACGTGACCGAGAAGGCGCTGTCCGTCGACAACCTCTTCGTCTTCCTGATCATCATGGCGAGCTTCGCGGTGCCGCGCGCCGACCAGCAGAAGGTGCTGCTGTTCGGCATCGTGTTCTCGCTGCTCGCCCGTACCGGCTTCATCTTCCTGGGCGCGGCGCTGATCAACTCCTTCGCCTGGGTGTTCTACATCTTCGGCGCGATCCTCATCGTCACCGCGGTGAACCTGCTCCGTGAGGACGAGGACGAGGAGCAGACCGACAACTTCATGGTGAAGCTGGCCAAGCGGTTCTTCCACACCAGCGAGCACTACGACGGCGACAAGATGTTCACCTACGAGAACGGCAAGCGCATGCTGACGCCGATGCTCCTGGTGATGGTCGCCATCGGCGCCACCGACCTGCTGTTCGCGCTCGACTCCATCCCCGCGATCTTCGGCCTGACCCAGAACACCTACATCGTGTTCACGGCCACCGCGTTCTCGCTGATGGGGCTGCGCCAGCTGTTCTTCCTGATCGACGGCCTGCTCGACCGGCTCGTCTACCTGTCCTACGGCCTCGCGATCATCCTCGGCTTCATCGGTGTGAAGCTGATCCTGCACGCGCTGCACGAGAACAACCTGCCGTTCCTCAACGGTGGACAGCCGCTGCCGGTCTTCGAGATCAGCACCGGGCTCTCGCTGGTCGTCATCATCGGAGTACTGGCCGTCACCGTCGTCGCGTCGCTGTTCAGCGCGTCGGGCAAGGCCAAGAGCGTGTCCTCCGCGGCCCGCAAGCACGCCAGGGAGGCCGTCGACGCCGAGCTCGACGCCGATACCCGCGCCAAGAACTACGAGTTGCTCGCCGTCGACGAGCAGCGGATCAAGGACCTGCCCGACGACAAGCACGGCCAGGAGGTCCGCGAGGACACCGGACTGCGCGAGCTCATCGAGAAGGCCCACCAGGAACACGCACTGCGCTGACGCATCCGCGCACGGGTCAGCTGACCAGCGGGTCGCGGGGCAGGCCGAGCAGCCGCTCCGCGACCTGGTTGCGCGCGATCTCCGACGTACCTCCCGCGATCGTGATGCAGCGGGCCCAGAGGTAGCACCGCATCACCAGCTCGTTGCCGCCCGCCACCGCCGCGGTGCCGGCCAGGCGGACCGCCAGGCTCGTGACGCGCTGGGAGTGCTCGGAGGAGAACAGCTTGTTGAGGTTGCCCTCCGGTCCCGGCTCCGTCCCGCCGACCGCCCGCGCCGCCTGACGCAGCAGGAGCAGGCGCTTCGCGAGGTCCTCGGCGATCAGCGCCCCGACCTCCTTCTCCGCGACGTGCGGGTCGGGCGACGCGGCGGCCAGCGGCAGCAGGTCCTTGGCCCGGAACGGGAGCGTCCCCGCCCCGCCCCCGCCGATCGAGACACGCTCGTTGCCCAGCGTCGCCCGCGCCACCCGCCAGCCCTGGCCCACCTCGCCGACCACGTCGGCGTCCGGGACGAACACGTCGTCGAGGAACACCTCGTTGAACAGGGCGTCACCGGTCAGCTCGCGCAGCGGCCGGACGTCGACGCCCTCCGCGCGCAGGTCGATCGCCATCATCGTGATGCCCGCGTGCTTGGCCCCCGACGAGTCGGTGCGCACGGTCGCGAATCCCCAGTCGGACTCGTGGGCCCGGGTCGTCCACACCTTCTGCCCGGTGACCCGCCAGCCGCCGTCGACGCGCACGCCACGGGTGGAGATCGCCGCGGCGTCCGACCCGGCACCGGGCTCGGAGAACAGCTGGCACCACTCGGTGACGCCGAGCAGGGCGTCGCGGATCCAGCGTTCGTGCTGCTCGGGCGTGCCGTGCTGCATGATCGTCTGGATGTTCCAGGCGGTGATGCCGAGGCTCGGCAGGTCGACGCCGCGGAACTCCTGCTCGATCACCAGCTGCTCGGTGGCCGAGGCGTCGCGGCCCCACGGAGCCGGCCAGTGCGGCACCAGGTAGCCGGCCTGGACCAGCGCGGCGCGGCGGGCCGCGGCGTCCTTCCCCTCGATCGACGCGACGAACTCGCGCGCGGCCGCGCGATGGGACTCGGCCTCGGGCGGGAGGTCCAGGTCCGGGGCACGGGTGACGCGCTCGCGGACGAGGGCGGCCACGTCGCGCTCCGCGTCCCCGGTCTGCGCGACGACGGCGGCGAGGGTGATCGCGCGGCGCAGGTAGAGGTGGGCGTCGTGCTCCCAGGTGAAGCCGACCCCGCCGTGCAGCTGGATCATCGTCTCCGCGGCGCGGACGGCACCGGGCACCGAGCGGGCGGCGGCCACCGCGGCGGCGAGCTCGGCGTCGGGGGTGCCGGCGGGGGCGCGCGAGGCGTCCCACGCGGCGGCGACGGCGATCTCGGCGTCGACGAGGAGGTCGGCGGCCTTGTGCTTGACGGCCTGGAACGTGCCGACGGTGCGCCCGAACTGCTTGCGCTCCTTGACGTAGGCGACCGAGGTCTCCAGGCAGGCGGTGGCGATCCCCGCGGCCTCGGCGGCGGCGAGGACCCGGGTGAGCCGTCGGGTCACCGCGGCGCCACCGGGGAGCACGCCGAGTACGGGGGAGTTCTCCAGGGTGATCAGTGCGCCGCGCCGGGTGCGGTCGAGCAGGGCGTCCGGCACGGACCTCGTCACGGCGTCGACGACCACGACGTCGTCGCCCGCGACCAGCAGGAACATCTCGGCGAGCCCGCCGCCCAGCACCAGCCCGGCGTCGCCGGAGGCCGTGGTGCCGTCGTGCGTGACCGACCCGCCGAGACCGACCGCGCCGATCCGTGACCCGTCGGCGAGCCCCGGGAGCAGCGACGCGCGCAACTCCGGCGTGCCCGCCTCGGCGAGCACGGCCGACGCGAGCACCGTCGGCAGGAACGGCCCGGGCGCGACGACCCGCCCCAGTTCCTCGAGCACGACGGCCAGTTCCGGCAGCCCCGCACCCTCGCCCCCGTACTCCTCGGGCACGGCGAGCCCGAGCCAGCCGAGCGCGGCCAGCTCCTTCCAGATCGCGGGGAGTGCCTCGTCGGGGGAGTCGAGCAGGGCACGGGCCGCCGCCCGCTGCCCCGAGAGGGCGGAGCGGGCCACCTCGGCCAGCGTCCGGTGGTCGTCGGTGATCGCCAGTGCCATGTACTCGACGGTAGCCGTCAGACTCGCCCCGTGGGAGACACGTTCGTCCTCGTGCACGGGGCATGTCACGGCGGGTGGTGCTGGTCGCGGGTCGCGCGGCTGCTGCGGGAGCAGGGGCACGAGGTGTTCACGCCGACGCTCACCGGCTTCGGCGAGCGCGCGCACCTGCTCAGCGCCGACACCGGTCCGGAGACGCTGGTCCGCGACGTCGTCGGCGTGCTGGAGTGCGAGGAGCTGAGCGACGTCGTGCTGGTCGGGCACAGCTTCGGGGCGCTCGTGGTCCTCGCGGTGGCGGATCGCGCCCGGCAGCGGTTGCGGCGCCTGGTGATCCTCGACGGCGTGCTCGTCGACCCGGGCCACCCCGGCTTCGACGGCCTGCCGCCCGAGGCGGTCGCCCAGCGCACCGCGGCGGCGGCCGGCGGGCTCGCGTACCCGCCGCCGCCCGCGTCGGTGTTCGGGCTGGGCGACCCCGACGACGAGGCGTGGGTGGCCCGCCGCCTCACCCCGCACCCGCTGCGCACCTACACCGAGCCGTTCCCGCTGGGTACCCCGCTCGGCGCCGGCCTGCCCGTCACCTACGTCTGCTGCACCGATCCGCCCTACCCGGCGATCTCCTCTGCGCACACCGTCGCGCGGCGCGAGGGATGGGAGTGGCGCGAGCTCGCGACGGGCCACGACGCCATGATCAGCGACCCCACCGGGACCGTGGCCGAACTGACGCGTCCGCCTGTCGCCGGTTCGCGTTAATCTGCGGCCCACGACACGCAGGGGGACCGATGCAGTCACTGGAACTGGTGGCGGAGGGTCGCCGGGTGCAGGTGCCGGCCGGGAGGCCGTTCGTCATCGGGCGGGGGCCCACGGCCGACCTCGACCTGCCCGGCGAGCACGTCTCGCGCACGCACCTCGTCGTCGAGCTGACCGACGGGCGCTGGACGCTCACCGACCACTCCCGCTACGGCACCTACTCCGAGGGCAGGCGCGTCACGACGTTGGCGCTCAACGGTCCGACCGTGGTGCACCTCGGGTCGCCGCCGACGGTCACGGCGCTGGAGTTCCGGCCGGTCGGGGCGCCCGCGCGTCGGGCGCCGGAGCCGACCCGCCTCCCCGGTCCGGCGCCGGTCCCGGCGGGCGGCGTGCTCGCCCGGCAGGGCGGTGGGGCCACCATGAGCTACAGCGTGGCGGGCGCCCCGGCCGCGCGGATCACCGTGGGCCGCCTGCCCGACAACGACGTCGTCCTCGACGACCTGCTCGTCTCCCGCCACCACGCCGAGCTGCGTCGCGTCGGCCCGGGCTGGCTGATCACCGACCTCGGCACCGGCAACGGCACGTTCGTCAACGGCATGCGGGTGCAGCGGGCCCAGGTCGGGCCGCGTGACGTCATCGGCATCGGGCACGCGCTGCTGCAGATGCAGGGCGACGAACTCGTCGCGGCCGTCGACACCGGCGACGTCGCGTTCGAGGTCCGCGACATCTCCGTCGTCACCGACAAGGGCAAGACGCTGCTGAGCAACGTCGGGTTCGGGCTGGCCGGCAAGAGCCTGCTCGCCGTCGTGGGCCCCAGCGGCGCCGGCAAGTCGACGCTGCTGCGCGCGCTCACCGGCAGCCGCCCCGCCGACGTCGGCGAGGTCCGCTACGCGGGCCGTGACCTCTACGCCGAGTACGACGAGCTGCGCCACCGCATCGGCCTCGTCCCCCAGGACGACGTGCTGCACCCGCAGCTCACGGTGATCCGCGCGCTGCGCTACGCCGCCCGGCTGCGCTTCCCCGCCGACGTGCCCAGGGCCGACCGCGAGCGGCGGATCACCGAGGTGCTGCACGAGCTGGGGCTGACCAACCAGGCGAAGCAGCGGATCGACACGCTGTCGGGCGGGCAGCGCAAGCGCACGTCGGTGGCGCTGGAGCTGCTCACCAAGCCCACGCTGCTGTTCCTCGACGAGCCGACGTCCGGGCTCGACCCGGGCCTCGACAAGTCGGTGATGCAGACGCTGCGCGGGCTCGCCGACGACGGGCGCACGGTCGTCGTCGTCACCCACAGCGTCGCCAACCTCGACCAGTGCGACCGCCTGCTCGTGCTCGCCCCCGGCGGCCACGTCGCCTACTTCGGCCCGCCGCAGGAGGCCCTGGAGTACTTCGGCCAGCCCGACTTCGCGGAGATGTTCCTGCTGCTCGGACGCGTGCCGGGCGACCAGCTGGGGATGCGCTTCCGGCAGTCGATGCAGCACCGTCGCTACGTCGCCGGGGCCACCGGGCACACGCCGCGGGTCGAGTCGCGCTCGGCGCCGTCGGTCGCGCCGCCGCAGCAGCGGTTCGGCACGCAGCTCTCCGTGCTGTGCCGCCGCTACCTGTCCGTCATCGCCTCCGACAAGCAGTACGCGATCTCGCTGGCCGTGCTGCCGTTGTTCCTCGCGCTGATCGCGCGTCTGGTCCCCGGCGACTCGGGGCTGTCGGTCGCGGCCGCGTTCGCCGCCCGCGACCTCCAACCGCTGCAGCTGCTGCTCGTGCTGGTCGTCGGCGGGGCGCTGGTCGGGTTGGCCGCGGCCATCCGGGAGCTGGTCAAGGAGAGACCGGTGTTCATCCGGGAGCGGGCGATCGGGTTGTCGCTCGGCGCCTACCTGACGTCGAAGCTGCTGGTGCTCGGCGTCATCACCGGGCTGCAGGCCGTGGTGTTCACGCTGCTCGCACTGATCGGGCGCGACCTGCCCGACGAGGCCGTGCTGCTCGGGTCGCCGATCGCGGAGGTGCTGCTCGCGGTCGTCGGGGTCACGGTGGTGACGATGGCGCTGGGCCTGGCGATCTCCGCGTGGATCGACAACGCCGACCGCGGCATGCCGCTGCTGGTGCTCGTGCTGATGCTGGAGCTCGTCGTCAGCGGCGGGATCTTCCCGGTGCACGACCGTCCGGTGCTGGAGCAGCTGGCCTGGCTGGTGCCGTCGCGGTGGGCGTTCGCGATGGGCTCGTCCACCGTCGACATGAACGCGCTGCTCGCCGATCCCGACCCGTTGTGGGAGCACACGTCGCAGCAGTGGCTGCTCGCGGCGGGCGCGCTCGTCGCGATCATGGTGGTGCTGGTGGTGCTCACGTCGGTGCTGCTGCGCCGCCTCGACCCGGTCCGCGCGAAACGCTGATCCGGCGACTGCAAAGCGGAGGGGCGTCGTTCGTGGAGTCGGTACACGCACCCGACGGACGGAGACCGACATGAACGCCACCATCCCCACCCGCAGCGGCACCACCTCCGCCGCCGACGAGCTGACGGCCGACCGCGTCACCAAGTCCCTGCTGGGCTACGGCGTCATCGCCGGCCCGGTCTTCGTGCTCGCGTCGGTGACCCAGGGGCTGCTCCGGGAGGGCTTCGACCTCTCCCGGCACGCCTGGAGCCAGCTCGCCCTCGGCGGCCCCGGCTGGATCCAGGTCACGAACTTCGTGGTCACCGGCCTGATGGTGGTCGCGGCCGCGGTCGGCCTGCGCCGCGCGCTGGGCTCCGGTCCCGCGGCCACCTGGTCGCCGCGTCTGCTCGCGGCGTTCGGGGTGGGCCTGGTCGTCGCGGGGGCGTTCCGCGTCGACCCGGCGGGCGGCTTCCCGGCCGACCTCCCGCAGGCCACCGGGATCAGCGGGCCCGCGCTGGTGCACCTGCTCGCCGGGGCGATCGGGTTCGGGTGCCTGGCCGCAGCGGTGATCGTGCTGGCCCGCCGGCTCGCCGGTGAGGGCTTCCGCCGCCTCGCTCTCGCGTGCCGCGCCGTCGGCCCGGCGTTCCTCGTCGGCTTCCTCGGGATGGCGTCGGGCCTGCTCGGAGCCGCGGGCGTGCCGGTGTTCGTGGCCGCGGTGGTCTGTGTGTTCGCCCTGCTCAGTGCGGTGTTCGTGCACCGCTACCGCGTCATGCCGAACACCGACGGCCGCTGACCCGACCCCGGGAGGGAACCCCGATGCGCTACCTCGTCGTCCTCGAAGCCGTCCAGCCCGCCACCCCGCCGCCCGCCGAGCTCATGGCCGGGATCATGGCGCTGGGGGAGGCGGCCACCCGTGCCGGTGCCCTGATCGACAACGCCGGCCTCGCCCCCAGCCTCGCCGGGGCCAAGGTCTCCGTCGGCGCCGGAGCCGGGCTGCAGGTCACCGACGGCCCGTTCGCGGAGTCCAAGGAGATGATCAGCTACGCCGTCTACGACACCCGCACCAAGGCGGAGGCGGTGGAGTGGACCAGCCGGTTCATGGCCCTGCACCACGACCTCTGGCCCGGCTGGGAGGGCGAGGCGCGGGTGCTGAAGGTGATGGGCCCGGAGGACTACTGACGCGTGAGCACCGGGAGGGCCGCCGTCGAGGCGGTGTGGCGGATCGAGTCCGGTCGTCTCGTGGCCGGGCTCGCCCGCCTCACCGGCGACGCCGGCACCGCCGAGGAGCTCGCCCAGGACGCGCTGGTCGCGGCACTGGAGCAGTGGCCGGTCACCGGCGTCCCGCCCAACCCGGGCGGCTGGCTGATGACCACCGCGAAGCACCGGGCCGTCGACGGCTTCCGCCGCGCCGCGGTGCACCGCCGGGCCGTCGAGACGATCGGCCGCGCCACCCCGGCCTCGCTCGACGAGCGCGACGCCGTCGACGACGCACTCGACGACCCGGTGGGCGACGACCTGCTGCGGCTGCTGTTCACCGCCTGCCACCCCGCCCTCAACCGCGAGTACCGCGTCGCGCTCACGCTGCGCTGCCTGACCGGCCTGCGCACCGACGAGATCGCCCGGGCGTTCCTCGTCCCGGAGCCGGTGGCCGGTCAGCGGATCTCCCGGGCGAAGAAGGCGTTGCGGGACAAGGGGATCCGTTTCGAGATGCCGGGGCCCGCCGACGTCGCCGAGCGGCTCGCGAGCGTCCTCGAGGTGATCTACCTGGTGTTCAACGACGGCTACAGCGCCACCGCGGGCGACGACTGGATGCGCCCCGAGCTCAGCGCGGAGGCGCTGCGGCTGGCCCGGCTGACGGCGGCGTCGGTGCCGGACCACCCCGAGGCGCACGGGCTGGCGGCGCTGCTGGAGCTCACCCAGTCCCGCGCTGCGGCCCGTCACGACGCGACCGGGCGCCCGGTCCTGCTGCAGCACCAGGACCGGCGCCGCTGGGACCGGCTGCTGGTCCGGCGCGGCCTCGCCGCGCTCGTCCGGGCCCGGGACGCGGGCGGTGGCACGGTCGGCCCGTACACGCTGCAGGCGGCGATCGCGGCCTGCCACGCGACCGCGCCGACCGCCGCCGACACCGACTGGGCGCGGATCGCCGGTCTCTACGACGTGCTCGCCACGGCGTGGCCGTCACCGGTCGTCGCGCTCAACCGGGCGATGGCGCACGGGCACGCCGTCGGCCCCGGGACCGGGCTCGCCCTGCTCGACGCGGTCGACGCGGTGGCGCTGGCCGGCTACCCGCAGCTCCCGGCCGTCCGGGGCGAGCTGCTGGCGATGGCCGGGCGGCACGCGGTGGCGGCGCTGAGCTTCGACGAGGCGGCGGCGCTGACCCGGAACGGGCCGGAGCGCGCGCTGTTCGCCGAGCGGGCCGAGCAGGCGCGCGCCGCGGCTGATCCAATGGGCCGGTGATCGCCGACGACGCCCCCACCGGACCACTGGCGGGGGTGGTCGTGGCCGACTTCTCCCGCATCCTCGCCGGGCCCTACGCCACGATGCTGCTCGCCGACCTCGGCGCCACGGTGATCAAGGTGGAGGGCCCGCCGCTGGGTGACGACACCCGCACGTGGACCCCGCCCGTCGCCGACGACGGCACGGCCACCTACTACCTCTCGATCAACCGCAACAAGCGCTCGATCGTCCTCGACCTGCGCGACGCCGACGACCTCGCGCTCGCCCGGCGCCTCGCGGGCCGCGCCGACGTGCTCGTCGAGAACTTCAAGCCCGGCGGGCTGGCCCGCTTCGGGCTCGACCACCCGACCGTCTCCGCCGCGAACCCCGGCGTCGTCTACGCCTCGATCAGCGGGTTCGGCCCCGACTCCGGGCTGCCCGGCTACGACCTGCTCGCCCAGGCCGTCTCCGGGTTGATGAGCGTCACCGGCGAGGCCGACGGGCCGCCGCTGCGGGCCGGGGTCGCCGCGCTCGACGTCATGACCGGGCTGCACGCGGCCGTCGCGATCCTCGCCGCGCTGCGCCACCGCGACGCCACCGGCGTGGGCCAGCTCGTGCAGACGAACCTGCTGTCCGCAGCGCTGTCCGGGCTGGTCAACCACACCTCGGCGGTGCTCGCCGCCGGTGCGACGCCGCGCCGGCTGGGCAACGCCCACCTGAGCCTGTTCCCCTACGAGCCGCTGCCCACCGGCGACGGCGAGCTGATCGTCATCGCGGCCAACGACGGGCAGTTCCGCAAGCTGGCGGAGGCGATCGGAGCGCCCGAACTGCTCGACGACCCGCGCTTCGGCTCGATGGGCGACCGCAACGCCCACCGCGAGGAGCTGCGGCCACTGCTGCTGGAGCGCCTGGCCACCCGGTCCGCGCAGGAGTGGTTCGACGTCCTGTCCGCCGTCGGGGTGCCGTGCGGCCCGATCCAGACCGTCGACGAGGGACTCGCCCTCGCCGACCGCCTCGGCCTCGACCCGGTGGTGCGCCCGGGCGGTGTCCCGAGCGTCCGCAACCCCGTGACGTACTCCGCGACACCCCCGACCTACCGCCGCCCGCCCCCGGCCCTGGGCGCCGACGACGCCGAGGTCCGGGCCTGGCTGGCCGACTGAGCAGCGACTCAGGGGCGCGCAGCAGCGACCCGCGGGCGGAGAATCAGCGACTCGCGGGCGGAGAATCAGCGACTCGCGGGCGGAGAAACAGCGACTCGCGGGCGGAGAATCAGCGACTCGCGGGGATGTCCGCGAGTCGCTGTTCTTCCGCCCCTGAGTCGCTGTCCCCGGGCCCGGGTCAGTTGCCGCCGAAGGGGCTCTGGCCGAACGGGCTCTGGCCGAACGGGCTCTGCGGGCTGCTCTGCGTCTGACCGCCGCTGCTGGTCGACGCGGCCTGGTCCGGGGTGCTGCCCAGGGTGACCTCGACGGTGCGCTCGGCCCCGCCGTTCGTCACCGTCAGCGTCACCTGCTCGCCGGGGGACCGGGCGCCGACGCGGGCGACCAGGTCGGCGAAGTCCTCGACGCGGGCGTCCTGGACCTTCGTCACGACGTCCCCGGCCGCGAGCCCGGCCTGCGCCGCCGCCGACCCCGGTTCGACGGCCGCGATCTGGGCGCCGCCGCCGTCGGTCGTCGCCGCGTTGCCCTGCACGCCGAGCACCGGCTTGGTGGCCGTGCCGGAGTCGAGGATCTCCTGGGCCACGCGCTTGGCCTGGTCGACGGGGATCGCGAAGCCGAGGCCGATGCTGCCGGTGCTCTGGCTGCTGCCGGTGGCGATCGCGGAGTTGATCCCGACGACGCGGCCCTGCAGGTCGACCAGCGGGCCGCCGGAGTTGCCCTGGTTGATCGGGGCGTCGGTCTGCAGCCCGTTGTAGACGACGGCCGAGCCGTCCTCGCCCTGCACGGCCACGGTGCGGTCGAAGGCGCTGACGATGCCGGTGGTGACGGTCCCGGTGAGGCCCTGTGGCGACCCGATCGCGACGACCTGCTGCCCGACCTGCAGGTCCGCGCTGTTGCCCAGCGTCGCGGGGGTGAGCCCGGAGACGTCCTGGAGCCTGAGCACGGCGAGGTCGTAGCTCGGGGAGGTGCCGACGACGGTCGCCGCGTGCGTGGAGCCGTCGGCCAGCGTCACGGTGATCGCTCCGGTGCTGCCCGCGACGACGTGGTTGTTCGTGAGCACGTCGCCCTCGGCGGTGAGGACGACGCCGCTGCCCTCCGCGGTGCCCTGGGCGAGCGTGACGCGGATGTCGACGGTGCTCGGTGACGCGATCGACGCGGCCCCGGCGACGGTCCCCGGCTCGGCGTTCGCGACGGGCGACGCGGCGGAGGACGTGAGGGTCGTCGAGGACGAGGGGTTGTCACCGAACACGGCGTACGCGCCGCCGAAGCCGGCCCCGCCGCCGACCAGGCCCGCGATCAGGGCGGCGGTGACGATCCCGGTCATCGTGCGCGGCCGGCGCGGGCGTTCCTCGGCGACCGTGGGTGGGCCACCGGGGCCGGTCGGTCCCGTCGGGCCACCGCCGTAGCCGCCGTAGGACGGCGGCTGGTTCCACCCCTGGGGGACGTAGGCGGGCTGGGACCCGCCGTGCCCGTCGGGTGCGGGGGCTCCCGCGTAGGCGGGGACGGGGTGCTGGTCGGTGCGGGGGCCCTGGGGCGCGCTCGCGTCCGGTCCCTGCTCCCTGTTCTCGGTCATGGGCCCACGGTGAACCCCGAGTCTGGGAGGGACCTGAGACCTCGCTGGGAATCTCCTACCGGTTCTCCGCTGTCAGGGCTACCTTGACGCGCATGGAGGGCGACCCGGTCCGGACCGCGCTGGAGATCGACGTCACCGCGGCCGCGGCGGCGGTGCAGGTGGCCGCCGTCGGGGAGGCGGGCCGCCAGGCCGACGCCCTGCTCGGCGCCTGGCCCGCACCGGGCAGCGTCGAGTGGCACGCCGAGGAGGGCACCGACGCCCCGCGGCGGCGCGAGCGCGCCTGGCAGCTCCTGCAGCTGCGGATCGGACTGGGCGCGGGCCTCGACCCGCTGCCGACGGTGCTCGGCCTGCGGCGCCACGGCGCCACCTGGGAGGAGATCGCCACCGCGGCCGGGACCACCCGCCAGGCCGCCCACGAGCGGTGGGCGGGCCCGGTCCGGGAGATCCTCGAGCCCCGGTGACGGTCAGCGCAGCAGCTCGACGATCGTGGCGTTGGCGGTGCCGCCGCCCTCGCACATCGTCTGCAGGCCGTAGCGGATGTCCTTGTCGCGCATGTGGTGCACCAGCCGCGTCATCAGGACGGTGCCGGACGCCCCGAGCGGGTGCCCGACCGCGATCGCGCCGCCGAGCGGGTTGAGCCGGTCGGGGTCGGCGTCGAACTCGGCCTGCCACGCCATCGGGACCGGGGCGAAGGCCTCGTTGACCTCGAACGCGCCGATGTCGGAGACCGACAGCCCGGTGCGCTTGAGGACCTTCGCGGTGGCCGGGATCGGACCGGTCAGCATCTTGAGCGGATCGGCCCCGGCGACCGCGCCGCCGTGGTAGCGGGCGATCGGGGTGAGCCCCAGCTCGGCCGCGCGCTCGGCGGACATGATCAGCACAGCCGACGCGCCGTCGGAGATCTGCGAGCTGTTGCCCGCGTGGATCACACCGTCCTCGCGGAAGACCGGCTTGAGCTTCGCGAGGGTGTCGGCCGTGGTGCCGCGGCGCAGTCCCTCGTCGGCGACGAGGTCGGGCGCGCCGGGGACCGCGGCGAGCTGGCCGTCGAACGCCCCGGCGTCGATCGCCGCGGCGGCGAGCTCGTGCGAGCGCGCCGAGTACTCGTCGAGCTGCCGGCGCGAGAAGCCCCACGCGGCGGCGATGCGCTCCGCGCCGATGCCCTGGTTGAAGTCCTCGCCGGGGAACTCGCCGCTGGTGAGGTCGGCGGCGTAGCGCTCGCGGACCAGCGGGCCGTAGGGGCGGCCGAGGTCGCGGCCCGATCCGAGCGGCACCCGCGTCATCGACTCGACGCCACCGGCCACCACGACGTCGTACTGCCCGGCCATGACCATCCCGGCCGCGAAGTCGAACGACGACTGGCTCGACCCGCACGCCCGGTTGATCGTGACGCCCGGCACGGACTCCGGCCAGCCCGCCGCGAGCACGCCGTAGCGCCCGATCTGCGCCGCCTGGTCGCCGACCTGGTTGACACAGCCCCACACGACGTCGTCGACGACCTCCGGGTCGAGGCCCGTGCGCTGCGCGAGCGCGCGGAGCACCACCGCGGACAGGTCGACCGGGTGGACCTCGGCGAGCGAGCCCTTCCGCCTGCCGATGGGGGTGCGGACCGCGTCGACGATGACGGCTTCGGGCATGTGATCTCCTCCACGGGTCTTCCACCGGGACGACCGGACACCCGGAGCGTATGCTGGCGGACGCGAAGGGGAGTAGCTCCCAACGTCGCGGTCGACATACTGGCGCTCCGCCTCCAGCGGGCTCCCGGCCGCACGGCCTGCACCACCAGGCGAGCGAGACCTTCGATCCGGTTACGTCATCCGGGTCGGAGTGGTCCGCCACCTCGATCCGGTCCGAGATCGAGGGATGTGTCCCGTGGACGGGTTCTTGCTCGCGTGCGCCGTCAGCGCCGCCGTCGTGTTCGTCGCGGAGCTGGGTGACAAGTCGCAGCTCATGGCTCTGGCCTTCGCCACCCGCTACCGCGCGTGGACGGTGATCGTCGGTATCACCGTCGCCACCTCGGTGGTGCACCTGCTCTCCGTCGCCGTCGGTCACGGCCTCGGCGCCGCCCTGCCGACGGGCTGGATCTCGCTGATCGCGGCGGTCATGTTCCTCGGGTTCGGCGCGTGGACACTGCGCGGCGACTCGCTCAGCGACTCCGAGCAGGCGAAGGCCGCACGGGTCGGGGGGTCGGCGCTGCTCGCCGTCACCGTCGCGTTCTTCCTCGCCGAGCTGGGCGACAAGACGATGCTCGCCACGATCACGCTGGCCACGCAGTACGGCTGGGCCGGGGTGTGGGTGGGTTCGACGATCGGCATGGTGGCGGCCGACGCGCTGGCGATCGTCGTCGGGCGCCAGCTGGGCAAGCGGCTTCCCGAGCGCACCATCGCGATCGGGGCCGCGGTCCTGTTCGTCGTGTTCGGGCTGGGGCTCGCCGCGGAGGCGGTCGCGGAGCTCACGCAGGTGCCGGTCTGGAGTGCCGTCGCCGCCGTGCTCGACCACCACGCCGCGGGCTGGATCGCGCTCGGGATCGGACTGGCCGCGGTGCTGCTCGGGGCGTGGGGGCGCCACCTCGCGCAGGTGCCGGGGCGGCGGCCCTCGGCCGGTGCGGCGGCCGGCTGGGCCCGCGGGCTCTTCGCCGTGGCGACGGTGCTCGGGCTGGCCGCCCCGCTGCTCGTCGGCACCGACGTCCTCGACCCGATCGCCCTGTTCGACGACCCCGGGCTCGTCGTGATCGGGGCCGGTCTGGCCCTCCTCGGGGTCTCCCTGCTCCTGGCCGCACAGGCCCAGGTGGTGCAGGCGCAGATCGCCGCCGCGCGGAGCGGCGACCGGGTGCTCGCCACCGGTGGCCTGCGCCGCTGGGTGCGCCACCCCGGTCTGACCGGGACGGTGCTCGCGATGTCCGGCACGCTCGTGATGGTGCCGACGGTGCTGGGCGTCCTGGCCGCGGTGCTGCTCGTCGTCGCGGTGCAGGTGCAGGTCCGGGCGGTGCGGGAGCCGGCGTTGGCCCGCCTGCACGGCGAGACCTACACCGACTACGCCGCCCGCACCGGCCGGTTCCTGCCGCGCGTCACCCCCGTCGAGCACCCGGGGCTGCCGCACCGCGAGCACATGCGGGTGGGCTAGCTCGTGCGCGGAAACGCTCGCTCCGGCAGGCGTTTCCGCGCACGGGGGTCAGGAGTACCAGGTGGGCTCGGGCAGCTCGTCGCGCAGCAGGAACGCCCCCACCTCGCGGCGCTTGTACGCCACCGGGTCGTGCAGGGAGTGGGTGCGCACGTCGCGCCAGAACCGGTCGAAGCCCAGCGCCGCCGCGGTGGCCCGGGCCCCGAGCCCCTCGAAGATGCCGCTGGTGATCTCCAGCGCGACGTCGGTGGCCCGCGCCTTCACCGCCGCAACCCGAACCTCGTGCTCGCCGCGCTGCTGCTCGGTGACCTCCCACGCGTCGTGGTGGATCGCCAGGCCCTCCTGCGCCACCTGGTCGGCCAGCGCCTCGACGGCCCACAGCTTGGAGGCGTAGTCGCCGTAGAGGTCGAGCTGGTAAGGCTCGTCGACGGCCCGTTCCTGCCCGCCGTGCAGCCACGGGCGGGTCTGCGTGCGGGTGTACTCCAGCCCGGACTCCAGCGCGCCCCGGGCGATGCCCAGGTAGAAGCTGACGAACACCAACTGGATGGTCGGCACGTTGAGCGTGTTGTAGACCCGTGGCTGGAACGCCTTGTCGACGAACCCGGCCGCCGCCTCCCACGGCACGGCGACGTCGGTGATCGTGACGCTGCCGCTCTCGGTGAGGCGCTGGCCGATGTTGTCCCAGTCGTCGTGGAAGACGATGCCCGGCTGGTCGCTCGGCACGATCGCGAAGACGTGGGTGTCGGTGCCCTCCAGCACGCCCTCGAGCACGGTGACGTCGGAAACCCTGCTGCCGGTGGAGAACGTCTTCCGTCCGTTGTAGACGATCTGCGTGCCCTCGTCGCGGATCTGCACGTCGGAGTCGCGCGGGTTGACCGCGCCGCCGAAGAACCACCTGTTGCGGGTGGCGTCGGACTCGACGGCGGCGATCTGCTCCCTCGTGCCGACGAGCCGCGCGGCCCAGAACCACAGGTAGTGGTAGCCGAGCAGCTGGCCGATGGAGCCGTCGCCGGCCGCGACCTCGCGGACGACCCGGTAGGCCAGCGGCCACTCCTGACCGCCGCCGCCGTCGGCGACGGGGCCGAGGAGGGTGACGAGCCCGGAGGCCTTGAGCAGGGCGACCTCGGTGTACGGGGTCTCGGCCGCCCGGTCGCGGGCGGCGGCGTCGGACGCGAGGATCTCGCGCACCTCACGGGCGCGGGCGAGCCAGGCGTCGGCGGAGTCGGGGGTCGGCTGCGACGCCCAGTCGGGCGCTGCGGTGGGACGGGTCTCGAGCGTGGTCATGGGGTGTACCTCTCGCTGGTGTCGGAACGACGGACCGGAACGGGGTCACCGACACGCGGTGGACACCGACCGGAGCAGATCGATGTGCCGCCGGCGCGTGAGGAGCTTGGGGTACACGGAGGTCAGACCAGTGCGGGCGTGCCGCGCTCGGCGAGCTCGGCCTCTTTCTCGCGGATGATCGGCAGCACGTGCGTGCCGAAGTGCTCGACCTCCTCCTGGAAGTGCAGGTAGCCGAGCAGCATGAGGTTCGCCCCGCGGCGCTTGTACTCGACGATCCGGTCGGCGATCTGCTCCGGGGTGCCGATGAGCTGGGTGCGGAAGCCGTCGTTGTACTGGACGAGGTCCTCGAACGACGAGTCCGCCCACATGCCCTGCTTGTTCCCGGTGGACGCCCCGGCCTGCTGCACGGCGTCGCGGAAGCCCTCGACGGCCGGCTTGTTGGCCTTCGCGATGATCTCGCGCAGCGTCTCGCGGGCCTCCTTCTCGGTGTCGCGGGCGATCATGAAGCCGTTGAGCCCGAACTTCGGCGGCGTGGTGCGGCCCGCGTCCGTCGCGTGCCCGAGGACCTCGGTGACCTGCTCGGTGAAGCCCTCGTAGTCCTTGCCGTTGGAGAAGTACCAGTCGGAGACCCGGCCGCCGTTGCGCCGCGCGGCGGAGGAGTTGCCGCCCTGGAAGATCTCCGGGTGCGCGCGGCCCGGGACGTCGAAGGGCTTGGGCTTGAGGTCGAAGTCGTGGATCCGGTAGAAGTCGCCGCGGAACTCGGCGCTGTCGCTGGTCCAGATCTCGCGCAGGACGCGGATGAACTCCTCGGTGCGGCGGTAGCGCTCGTCGTGCTCGAGCCACGGCTCGCCGAGCGCGGTGAACTCGGCCTTGAGCCAACCGCTGACGACGTTGACCGCGATGCGCCCCTTCGACAGGTGGTCGGCGGTGGCGACCCACTTGGAGAGCACACCCGGCTGCCAGAGCCCCGGGTGCACCGCGGCGATGACCTTGAGGCGCTCGGTGGCGAGCAGCAGCGCGAGGGAGAAGCTCGTCGACTCGTGCTGGTGGTCGGCCCCGTAGCTGGCCATGTAGCGGACCTGCGAGAGCGCGTACTCGAAGCCGCTGTTCTCGGCGGTCCGGGCGAGCTTCTTGTTGTAGTCGTAGCCCCAGTCGGTGCGCTGCTCGATGGTGCTGGTGACCAGACCGCCGCTGACGTTCGGCACCCAGTAGGCGAATTTCAGGGGCGTGTGGAGCGATTCTTCGGACATACGGGAGCCGTTTCTGGGATAAGGGGCGGGAAATGATCGGACAAACGCGCCGGGATGCGCTGAAGCGCGATGACCTGCAGCGATCCGCCGTCAGCGACAGGCGGAAGAGGCGACGCGGAGCAGGTCGACATGGCGTCGACAACAGGACTCGCGCGCAAACATGATTTCCACCCTGCGTGGTCCGCGCGACGGTGTCAACCCCGAGCGGTATCGGCCACATTTCTCGGCGCGATCCGGCATGAACGCGCGCGCGGACGCGTTACACCGGTCATGACCACGACCCTGGACCTGCACGCCGCGTGGGACGCCTGGCACGCCGAGCGCGAGGAACAACTCCGCGAACCGCACGGCTGGCTCAGCCTGACCGCGCTGCACTGGCTCACCGCCGAGCCCTCGACGGTCGACGGCCTGCCCGGCCTCTGGAGCGCCACTGCGGACGGCGTCGTGATCACCGCGGCCGTCGCCGACGGCCTCGCGGTGCGCGGGGTGCGGGGGGCGCGCCCGGTCGACGGGACCGTGACGCTGCACCCGGTGGACGGCCTGCCCGGCTCGCTCGTGGAGGTGGGGGAGAAGGTGATCGAGATCGCGCGGCGCACCGACGAGCACGCGCTGCGGGTGCGCGACCCGCAGGCGTCGACGCGCATCGGGTTCACCGGGGTGCCGACGTTCGACGTCGACGAGCGCTGGGTCGTCGACGGCACGTACGAGCCCTACGCGGAGCCCGAGCCGATCACCGTCGACGCGGTGGTGGACGGGCTGCGGCACCATCTCACCGCTGTCGGCGTGGTCCGCTTCGTCCTCGGCGGGGAGGAGCACACCCTGGTCGCGATGCCGGGCAAGCAGGGCGGGTTGTCGCTGCACTTCCGCGACGCCACGAACGGCGTCTCGACCTACCCGGGCGGGCGTTCGGTGCAGGTGCCGGACCCGGTCGACGGGCGCGTGCGCGTCGACCTGAACCGGCTGGTGAACCTGCCGTGCGCGTTCACCGATTTCGCCACCTGCCCGCTGCCGCCGGCCGGCAACGTGCTGCCGGTGGCGGTGGAGGCGGGGGAGAAGCGGCCCTAGGCCCAGGCCCCGCCGGACAGCGCCGCGGAACGGGCCCGGAAGCCCACCGTGCCCTCGACGATGCCGTGCACCAGCTCGGCCCGGTTGCGCCCGGCGGTCGACACCGTCGGGCCGAGTGCGCGGGCCAGTTCGCGCAGCACCGGCACCGTGAAGCGCCGGTCGGCCAGGTGCTCGGTGATCTCCGTGCGGGAGTGCATCCCGCGGATCGCGTCGACGTCGCACCCGAGGTCCACGACGGGTGCGGGGCGGCGCGTGCGCGTCGGCGGCGCGCACGGCGTGTACACGAGTCGCCCACGCCCCTCGGCGAGGTCGCGCAGCTGGTCGGGGGACAGGTCGTTGAGCGCCCGGGCGATCGCGAGGCTCGCGAGGTCGCTCACGCCGCCATACCCTCGGTGCCGTCGATCTGGGCCGCGACCTCGGAGACCAGCTCGCGCAGCTCACGGGTGAGCGCGCGGCCGGTGCCGCCGAGGATGACCGGCACGCCGTACTCCGGCGCGGGTCCGTAGACGGCCTTGCTGTCGCGGATCGTGGTGGTCAGCGGAGCGACGCCCCCGGCCTCGATCCGGCTCATCACCGCGCGCTGCGCCTCGATCGGCCGGTCGTCGTGCAGCTGCACCATCGTGAACACGACCGACGCCGGCGGGCGGGTGATCGGGTCGAGGGCACGCGCGTTGTACTCGTCGACGAACTCGCGGATCTTGAGCCCGAGCGAGTCGATGCCGTTCGTCGACAGATAGTCGGGCTTCGTGGGGATCAGGAGCAGGTCGCTCGCGGCCACCGCGTTGCGGGCGATGAGGCCGAAGTTCGGCGCGCAGTCGATCAGTGCGACGTCGTACTCGGCGAACGCCGGGTGCTCCAGCCCCTCCCGCAGCCTGCTGTGCAGGTCGAGGAAGCGCTCCGGGGCCGACATCAGCTGGGCGGCCAGCATCGTGTCGACGTCGGACAGGTCCCGGTGCGCGGCGATGAGGTCGAGCCGGCCGGGCGAGCGACCCAGCTTCTCCCGCACGCGGCGCGGGGTCGACACCAGCTCGTCGGGGCTCCGCAGGGCGGTGCCGTCGTCGAGGCCGTCGAACCAGTGCTTGATGGTCCGGGCGGGTAGCAGTTGCTCGGCCCATTCCGGTGGCGTGAAGAACGAGACCGTCAGGCTGGCCTGCGAGTCGAGGTCCAGCAAGAGGACCTTCCTGCCTCGCGCGGCGAGTCCGGCACCGAGGTTGGCGGTGAGCGTCGTCTTGCCCACGCCGCCCTTGTGATTGATGATCGAGACGACCTGCACGGCTCTCCTCCCACAGTGACGCGGCGCAACCATGCCATACGCCCTGTGCACACCCTTCTCAGGGTTCGCGGCTCCCGCACCACCCGTTCGACGGTCGTTCCGGGCGGTTCGACGTCGGTGCGTTCCGACCTGATACCCGTGGTGGGGCCGCGTGTCCCGGGTGGGTGGTACGTCACACCCGGACCTCTCACGGCCGGCGTCGACGGTCCCGTCGGCGGCCGCGCGGTCGGGGTGGTGCGCGGTGGCCGGTACGACCCGTGCGACGAACGACGCGGCGGCCGGTCCGACCCGGACCGGCCGCCGCGTCGGGCACTCAGGACAGCAGGGTCGTGAAGATCTCGAGCAGGTCGGCGTCGGTGTCGGCGACGACACCGTCGAGGTACTCCGCGACCGGGGTGAGCTCGGCGGCCTGGGCGGCGCCGCCCAGGCCGAGGAGCAGTGCGGGGACGGCGACGACGCCGACGGCGACGCGGGTGGCGATGGTGCGACGGCGGGAGCTGGGGAGCTTGGACATCGGTGGTGCCTCTCTCGAGTTCCGTTCGATCGACCGAAAGTGATCGACAGGGGAGACCCTCACGGGTGCCCGGATCGCCCCGCAAGAGCACCGGACGGTTGGTAACACCCATTTGCCCGCCAGGTCACACCCCCGGATGCAGTAATTGGACGATCCGCATGTCAGCGCCTGCTTACCCAAGTGGTGTCGACTCCACCGCAGGTCACCGCCGCGACATGTGCCCGAAACCCCCGCTCTCCTAGAGTTCGGCCATGGCACCCGACATGCACCGCCTCGCCGACGACCTGGCCGCCGAGACCGCCGTCCTGCGGGCGCTGCTCGCCCCGCTCGACGACGCCGGCTGGGACGCCCCGACGCCGGCCGAGGGCTGGGCCGTGCGCGACCAGGTGAGTCACCTCGCGCACTTCGACGCGGCCGCGGTGCAGTCGGCCACCGAGCCCGACGCGTTCCGGGCCGCGCTCGCGGAGCTGACGGGCTCCGGCATCGACCCGGACGCGATCGCCGCGGGGTACCGGGGCCTCGAGCCGTCCGCGCTCATCGCGTGGTTCGACGACGCGCGGGAGCGGCTGGTCGCGGTGTTCCGGGACCTCGACCCCGGCGTCCGGGTGCCCTGGTACGGGCCGCCGATGAGCGCCGCTTCCTCGTTGACGGCGCGGATCATGGAGACCTGGGCGCACGGGCAGGACGTCGCCGACACCGTCGGGGTCACGCGCGAGCCGACGGGGCGGCTGCGCCACGTCGCCCACATCGGGGTGCGCGCGCTGCCCTTCAGCTACCTGCTGCGCGACCGCCCCGTCCCCGAGGTGCCGGTGCGTGTCGAGCTCACGGCGCCGTCCGGGCAGACGTGGGAGTGGGGCCCGGAGGACGCCGCCGACCGCGTCACCGGCCCGGCCCTGGACTTCTGCCTGCTCGTCACCCAGCGCCGCCACCGCGACGACACGGCCCTGCGGATCACGGGCCCGGTCGCGACGGAGTGGCTGACGATCGCCCAGGCCTTCGCCGGGGTCCCGGGCGGGGGCCGCAAGCCCCTCACGACCTGACCCGGCGAGTTCGCCACCCCCACCCGACGAGTGTGCCGACGGCGCACGCCGAGTTGGCCGTCCCCGCACGTGCGGGGACGGCCAACTCAATGTGCGTATGCGGCAAACTCGCCGGGGGGTTTCGGCAAACTCGCCGTCAGCGGTCCGCCGGCTCCTGCTGCTGTTGCTCGTCCTGCACCGCGGGCGGGGTGCGTCGGCTCGCGAGGACCTTGCGGATCGCGGGCAGCAGGAGCAGCACCGCGATCACCAGGTACACGATGACCGACAGCGGGGTCGAGACCAGCGTGCCCCAGTCACCATCGGCGATCTGCAGGGCGCGGCGCAGCTGCAGCTCCGCGTCCGGCCCGAGGATGACGCCGATGATCGCCGGCAGCACCGGCAGGCCGTAGCGGCGCATGAGGAACCCGATGCAGCCGATCACCAGGAGCACGATCAGGTCGACGGGCTGGCCGCTCACCGCGTACGCCCCGACGCAGGCGAAGAACAGGATGCCGGCGTAGAGGTAGGGCCGCGGGATCTGCAGCAGCTTGGCCCAGACCGGCGCGAGCGGCAGGTTGAGCACCAGCAGCAGCACCAGGCCGATGAACAGGCTCGCGATGAGCGTCCAGACCAGGTCGGGCTCGTTGACGAACAGCAGCGGGCCCGGCTGGATGCCGAACTGCTGGAACGCCGCGAGCATGACGGCCGCGATCGCGGTGGTCGGCAGGCCGAGGGTCAGCATCGTGGACAGCGTGCCCGCACTCGACGCGCTGGCCGCCGCCTCCGGGCCCGCGACGCCCTCGATCGCGCCCTTCCCGAACAGCTCGGGCCGCCTGGACAGCTTCCGCTCGGTCACGTACGACATGAACGTCGACATCTCCGCGCCGCCCGCCGGGATCGAGCCGAACGTGAACCCGATGAACGGGCCGCGCAGCCACGGCTTCCACGTGTGCCGCAGGTCCTCGCGGGAGAGCCACGGGCGGCCGACCGGGATGACCTCGTCCTTCTTGCGGCGCAGGTGCGCGGCCACCCACAGCGCCTCGCCGACCGCGAACAGCCCGACCGCGACGATGATCACGTCGATACCGTCGGCGAGCTGTGGCACGCCGAACGTCAGCCGCGGCTGCCCGGAGATCGGGTCGAGCCCGACCAGCCCGATCGTCAGGCCGATGGCCAGCGCGGCGAACCCGCGGACCCGCGAGGTGCCCAGCACCGCGGTGACCGCGACGAAGGCCAGCACCATGATCGCGAAGTAGTCGGGCGCGCCGATGTCGACGGCCACCGAGGCGACGAGCGGGGCCAGCAGCACGATGCCGACCGCCCCGACGATCCCGCCGATGAAGTGCCCGATCGCGGCCGCGGCGAGCGCCTGCGCCCCGCGACCCTGCCTCGCCATCGGGTTGCCCTCGATCGCCGCGATCACCGACGCGGACTCGCCGGGGGTGTTGAGCAGGATCGAGGTCGTGGAGCCGCCGAACATGGCCCCGAAGTAGATGCCGGCGAACAGGATGAACGCGCCGGTCGGGTCGAAGGCGTAGGTGACGGGCAGCAGCAACGCGACCGCCATGGCCGGACCGATGCCCGGGAGCACGCCGATCGCGGTGCCCAGGAGCACGCCGATCGCGGCGAAGAGCAGGTTGCCCGGCGTCAGGGCGGCGGAGAAGCCGCCCATCAACGAGTTCAGTGAATCGAGCATCAGCCGAACACCCCCATCAGCGGCCCGCCGGGCAGGTCGACGCCGAGCAGGGCGTCGAACACGATCCAGGTGACGAGCGAGACCCCCGCCGCGATCAGCGGATCGCGGGGGACCGAGCGCGAGCCGAGCGCGTAGGTCGCGCCCCAGAACAGACCCATGCCGGCCAGTGGCCAGCCGAGGATCGGGATCAGCGCGGCGGTCGCGACGAGCACGCCCGCGAGCAGCAGCACGGTGCGCTTGTCGGCGGGCGCCGTCAGGTCGACGTCCTCGCCGCCCTCCGCCTCGCCGTGCCCTCCGGAGAGCACGTCGCGGGCGAGCAGCACGGCCAGGACCACCAGCAGCGCGCCGACGAGCAGCGGCAGGGCGTGCGGCCCGAGCGGGTCGGAGCTCGTGGAGGCCTCGGAGCCGAGCAGGCTGTCGACGACGACCACCAGCCCGACCAGGCCGAGCAGCACGGAGACGCCCAGCTCGGAGCGCTCGCGGAGCCAGTCCTTCGTCAAGACCGTCATGACACCAGCCCCAGTTCCCGCAGCACGCCGGCCACGCGGTCGTTCTCGGCCGCGAGGAACGCGCCGAAGTCGTCGCCGACCAGGAACGCGTCGTCCCAGCCGTTGGTCGCCAGCGCCTCGTCCCACTCCGGCGTGCCGTGCAGGGCGGTGAAGGCGTCGACCAGCTCGGCGCGTGCGGCGTCGTCGAGCCCGGGAGGGGCGACGATCCCGCGCCAGTTCGTGAACTCGACGTCGACGCCCGACTCGGTCAGCGTCGGCGCGTCGAGGCCCGGCGCGCGCTCCGCCGAGGTGACGGCGAGGACCCGCAGCTCGCCCGCGGCGACCTGCTCGGCGAACTCGCCGAGCCCGGACACCCCGAACGCCACCTTGTCGCCCAGCACCGCGGCGAGCAGCTCGCCGCCGCCGTCGTAGGAGACGTAGTTGACCGCGCTCGGCTCCAGCCCGACGGCCTGGGCCATGAGCATCGGGGCGAGGTGGTCGGGGCCGCCGGGGGAGGACCCGCCGCCGACGGGCACCGCGCCCGGGTCCGCCGTCCACGCCGCGACGAGCTGGTCGATCGAGGTGTACGGCGAGTCCTTGCCGACGACGACGATCTCGCTCTCCTGCGTCAGCCGGGCGATCGGCGTGACGTCGGCGAGGGTGGCGGGCGAGGAGTTGGTGAACACCGCGCCGACGACGCCGAGCCCCATCGACATGACGAGCCGGTCGTTGCCGCTCTCGTTGACGGTGCGCCCGAGGCCGACGGTGCCGCCCGCGCCGGGGAGGTTGAACACCTCCACCGCGCCGGACGTGCCGGAGTCCTCCATCGCGCGGGCCGCGGTGCGGGCGGTGATGTCGTAGCCGCCGCCGGGCGCGTTCGGGACGAGCACCCGCAGCCCGCGCAGCTGGGTGCCGTCACCGCCGCCCGCGGCCGTGCCGATCAGGGGTGGCACCAGCAGCACCACGGCGATGGCCGCGAGTACTCCCAGCAGGGTCCGGGGGCGCATGTCCGTTCCTCTCCGTCGAGGTGTGGTCCGCGTCATCGTGCGTGGCGTCACGCCCGGTGTCTCGCTTCGCGACGCAACGGTCGTTGTGGTCGTTTCGGTCACGCGCGTGCCAGGCTGCGGACATGCCCGGACGACCTGCCGCACGCCGCACGCTGGCGCGGCAGTTCCTGGGGTGGCAGCTCGGCATCGTCGCCCTGCTCCTCGCCGCCGTCGCCGTGCTCGCCGTGACGCAGTCCGACGCCGCGTTCCGGGAGACCGAGGGCAGGCGGATGCTGTCGGTCGCCGAGGACGTCGCCGCCACCGCGGCGCTGCGGCAGAGCCTGGTGGTGGGCGAGTACGGCCCGCTGCCCGGCATCGCGACGACCGCGCGGAACCTCTCGGGGGCCGACGAGATCGCCGTCGCCGACGCCGACCTGGTGGTCCGCACCGCCGCCGACCCCGCCGACGTCGGGCGGCCGTTCGAACTGGGGGCCAGCACCGCGGTGACCGGCCGGTCCTGGGTCGGCTACCCGGACGGGCGCACGGTCGTCGCGCAGGTGCCGGTGATCGCCGACGACGGGACGGTCGCCGGGATCGTCGAGGCCCGCGTCGAGGCCCCGCCGCTGCTCACCGGGCTCGCCGCCGCGCCGGGCCGGACCGCGGTGCTGCTCGGCGTCGCTCTCGTCGTCGGGGTGGTGGGGTCGCTGCTGCTGGCCCGCCGGGTCCGCCGGCAGACCCTCGGGCTGGAGCCCGCGGAGATCGTCGAGCTGGTGCAGCGGCGCGAGGCGATGCTGCTCGGCGTCAAGGAGGGGGTGGTCGGCATGGACGCCGCGCACCGCGTGACGCTGCTCAACGGCGCCGCGCGCGAGCTGCTCGACCTGCCCGCCGACGCCGAGCGCGGCATGCCCGAGCTCGACGCCCTCGACGACCGCCTGCGCGACGTCCTCACCGGCGCGAGCGCGGGGGAGGACCAGGTCGTGCTGCGCGGGGCGCGGGTGCTCGTGCTCAACCGGATGCCGGTCGTCGTCGACGGGACGGAGGTGGGGGCGGTCGTGACGCTGCGGGACCGCACCGAGCTCGCCACCCTGCAGGACCGCCTCGACGCCTCCCGGCACGTCACCGACACCCTGCGCGCGCAGACCCACGAGTTCGCGAACCGGCTGCACACGATCGCCGGGCTCACCGAGCTGGGCGAGCACGACGAGGTGCGCCGGTTCGTCGCGGGTGTGGTGGCGGAGTCCGGGCAGTGGCGGCGCGAGGTCACCGAGCGGGTCGGCGACCCGGCCGCGGCGGCCCTGCTGGTGGCGAAGGCGAGCCTGGCCACCGAGCGGGGCGTCGCGCTGCGGCTCGCGGCCGGCACCCGGCTCGCCGCCGCCCGCCGCGACGCCGCGTTCTCCGCCGACGTCGTGACGGTGCTGGGCAACCTCGTCGACAACGCGATCGACGCCGCGGGTGCGGGCGGGTGGGTCGAGGCCGGGCTCGACGGCACCGGGGACGGCGTGCGGGTCACCGTCCGCGACTCCGGCCCCGGGGTCGCGACGGAGCTCGCCGACGAGGTGTTCCGGCACGGCTTCACGACGAAGGCGGCCGAGGAGCCCGGTGGGCGCGGGCTGGGGCTCGCCCTCGCCCGGCAGGTGTGCCTGCGCCGGGGTGGCACGATCGCGGTGCACAACGAGGACGGTGCGGTGTTCACCGCGACGCTGCCGGGGGTGGACCGATGAAGGTGCTCGTCGTCGACGACGACTTCATGGTGGCCCGCGTGCACAGCGGCTACGTCGCCCGGATCCCCGGGTGCACCGTGGTGGGCGTCGCGCACACCGGCGGCGACGCGCTGCGGATGGCGAAGGCGCTGCGCCCGGACCTCGTGCTGCTCGACGTCTACCTGCCCGACGTCTCCGGGCTGGAGGTGCTGCGGCTGCTGCGCACGGGTGCCACCGACGACCCGTTCGTCCTGATGATCACCGCGGCCGACGACTCGGTGACCGTCACCGGGGCCCTGCACGGCGGGGCCGCGCACTACCTCGTGAAGCCCTTCGACGCGGCCGTGCTGGCCCAGCACGTGGAGCGGATCGGGCGGGTGCGTGGGCGGCTGGCGGGGCTGGACCGGGCGGGTCAGGACGACATCGACACCGTGTTCGGCTCGCGCCCCGGCGTCGCCACCCGACTGCCGAAGGGGCTGACGTCGACCACCGCCCGGATCGTCGAGAAGGTGCTGCGCGACGCCGACGGCGACCTGTCCGCGTCGGAGTGCGCCGAGCGCACCGAGCTGTCGAGGGTCAGCGCCCGGCGCTACCTGGAGCATTTCGTCGAGACCGGGGCGGCGGTGGTGCGGCAGCGCTACGGCGGCACCGGTCGTCCCGAGCGCCGTTACCGCTGGGGGGCGTGAGCCCCGGTCGTCTGCGTCAGGATCGCCGCCGCCAGCGGCGCCACCACCGTGCCCGTGATCGCGTGGCCCATCCCCGGGATCCGCACCAGCCGTCCGCGGCCCAGCGCCCGGGCCAGGTGCCCGGAGTGCGGCGGCGGGTTGATCGGGTCCTCCGGCGCCTCGACGACCAGCACAGGCACCTCGACGGCGGCGAGCTCGTCGCCCCGGTCGAGGCCGTCCTGGGCGGCGCGGGCGTGTGCGGCGGTGTTGTCGTGGCGCCCGGCGTGGGCGATCACCCGCCGCTCCAGTGCGCGGAACCCGTCGGCGTCGAACGGGGTGCCGGTGCCGCTGAGCAGCCGCCAGTGCGCGACGCGCCAGTCGAGCTCGGCGTCGACGTCGCGGGGGTCGGCCATGTGCTCCCAGAGCGCGAGCAGCTCCGCCGACGGCGGCGGCAGGTCGGGCGAGCCGTACCCGCCGAGCGCGGCGGTGCAGAACACCGTGGCCGTGGCGACGCGCCCGGGCGCGTCGAGCAGCATCAGCTGTACCAGGACCCCGCCCAGCGACATCCCGACGACGTGCGCCCGCGGCACGTCGAACGCGTCGAGGACGGCCACGGCGTCGCGGGCGAGCTCGGCGATCGCGTAGGGGCGCTCGTCGAACGCCCACGTCGAGCGGCCGGTGTCGCGGTGGTCGTAGCGGATCACGCGGTGGCGCTCGGCGAGCCGGGCGACCAGCTCGTCGGGCCAGGTGAGCCCGGAGGCGTTGGCGCCCATCACGAGCAGTACGGGCTCGGGCGCGGGGTCCGAGCCGGTGGCGGGGAGGTCCTCGGCCCAGAGCCGGACACCGGGGGCGACGTCGACGAGGCGTTCCACGGCGGTCAGCCTGCCACAGCACGCCGCCCGGCCCCGCGGGTGCGCGGGGCCGGGCGGCGTGGGTGGAGCTGCTTACTTGAGGGCGTCGAGCAGCGCCTGGCGCTGACGGTCGCCGAGGCCGGCGGCGCGGCGCGAGACGTCGATGCCGGTCTGCTCCAGCAGCGCCGTGACCTTGGCCGGGCCGTAACCGGGCAGGCTCTTCAGCAGGTCGGCGACCTTGGTCTTCCCGACGATCGTGTCGGACTTGGCGCGGTCGAGCACCGCGGGGATCGTCTCCTCGCCACGGGCGATCGCGTCGCGCAGCTCCTTGCGGGCGGTGCGGGCGGCAGCCGCCTTCTTGAGGGCGTCGGCGCGCTGCTCGGGGGTGAGCGTGGGCAGTGCCATCTCGGGTGTCTCCTCTCCGTGCGTCCACCCCGGACGGGTGTCGACGCAGGTCATCTTCACCGACCAGCCTGACAGAACCGCACACCGCGCCGCGGGCGACCCCCTGGTGAGGGCCCTGACGCCGGTGCGCGAACGGCCCTCCCGGCGTGCGGAGGGCCGTTCGTCGCGGGGCGGGTGCCGGTCAGGTCTGCGAGCCCGCGGTGTCCTTGGTCAGCGACGGCGGCGCGCTGTCGGCCGGGTCGTGGTCGTCGTCGACCATCGTGGCCTCGTCGAACGGGTCCTGACCGGCGAAGACGCGGTCGGCCTTGGCGCGGTCGAACTCGCCGACCCAGTGCCCGATGAGCACGGTCGCGACGGCGTTGCCGGCGAAGTTGGTGACCGCGCGGGCCTCGGACATGAACCGGTCGATGCCGACGATCAGGCCGACGCCGTCGACCAGGTCGGGACGGTGCGACTGCAGGCCGGCGGCCAGCGTGGCGAGACCGGCACCGGTGACGCCCGCGGCGCCCTTCGACGCGACGATCATGAACACCAGCAACGAGATCTGCTCCCCCAGTGCGAGCGGCGAGCCCTGCGCGGTGGCGATGAACAGCGACGCCATCGTCAGGTAGATGGCGGTGCCGTCGAGGTTGAACGAGTAACCGGTGGGCACAGTGATGCCGACGACCGGGCGGGAGACGCCCAGGTGCTCCATCTTCGCGATGAGCCGCGGCAGGGCCGACTCCGACGACGAGGTCGAGACGATCAGCAGGAACTCGCGGCCCAGGTACTTGAGCAGCGTGAAGATGTTGATCCCGGCGCCGAGACGCAGCACCAGGCCCAGGATGCCGAAGACGAACAGCGCGCAGGTGAGGTAGAAGCCGAGCATGATCTGCAGCAGCGCACCGACCGCGGCCCAGCCGGTCTCGCCGACGACCGCCGCGATCGCGCCGAACGCGCCGATCGGGGCGAGCCACAGGATCATCGTCAGGATCTTGAAGACCAGCTTCTGGAAGTACCCGATGCCGCGCAGGATCGGCTCGCCCTTGGTGCCCAGTGCCTGCACCGCGAAGCCGACGAGCAGCGCCACGAACAGCGTCTGCAGCACGCTGGTGCCCACCAGCGGCGACACCAGGGTGTCGGGGATGAGGTCGAGGCCCTCGCTCTCGGTGACCTCGTAGGGCTCGTCGGGCAGGACCAGGCCGGAGCCGGGCTGCACGATGTTGCCGACGATCAGGCCGATGCCCAGCGCCGCCGTCGACATCGTCAGGAAGTAGCCCAGCGCGATCGCCCCGACCTTGCCCACCTTGGCCGCCTGCTTGACCGCCCCGATGCCGAGCACGATGGTGCAGAAGATGATCGGGGAGATCATCATCTTGATCAGGTCGACGAAGCTCGAACCGATCGGCTTGAGCGACTTGGCGAAGTCGGGTGCGACGATGCCCACGGCCACACCGAGGACGACGGCGATGATCACGGCGATGTAGAGGTAGTGGGTGCGGTCCCGCTTCGGAGCGGGCCCTGTCCCTGGAGTGGTTGACTCGGTGCTGGTGGACACGGGTTCCCCTTCGAATCCGATGGACCGGTGCGTTGCGCGTCCTCGACGGGAACGGCACCCTTCCGGCACAGGATGAGGGGAGTTGTGGTGCGCCTCACCCTTTCGTTCATTTCGTTCGACGGAGCGTACGTAGCGTGATCCTTCTGCGCCTGGTGAGGCGGTGGAGCCTCGCGGCCCAGCTGTTCGCGCTGCAGGCTGCGTTGGTCGCGCTGGTGCTCGGTGGCGTCGGCGCGGCCACCTACCTGCAGTTCGTCGGCGACAACGAGCGCGAGACGGCCGAGGAGATGCTCGGCGTCGCGCACACCCTCGCCGCGGTGCCGGACGTCGCCGCGGCCCTGGACGACCCCGACCCGTCCGCGGTGCTCCAGCCCCTGACCGAGCGGGTGCGGGCCGACACCGCCACCGACTTCGTCGTGGTCATGACGCCGGCCGGCGTCCGGTACTCCCACACCGACCCCGCCGAGATCGGGCGCACGTTCATCGGGACGATCGGGCCCGCCGCGGCCGGGAACACCACGTTCACCGAGACCTACACCGGCACGCTGGGGCCGTCGGTCCGCGCGGTGGTGCCGGTCGTCGATCCCGCGGACGGGCGGGTCGTGGCGCTGGTATCGGTCGGGCGCACCGTCACGGCGGTGTCGCGGGAGCTGGCCGGGCGGCTGCCGCTGCTGCTGGCCGTCGCTGCGGCCGCGCTGGGCGCGGCCGCGCTGGGGTCCTGGCTGGTCAGCCGGTGGCTGCGGCGCACCACGCACGATATGGGGCCGGCCGAGCTGTCGCGGATGTACGAGTACTACGACACGGTGCTGCACTCGGTCCGGGAGGGGCTGCTGCTGCTCGACCGCGGCGGCCGCGTGCAGCTGGTCAACGACGAGGCCCGCCGGCTGCTCACGCTGCCGGCGGAGACCACGGGCCGGCCCGTCGACGCGCTCGGGCTGCCCCATGCGCTGGGTGTCGCGCTCGCGGCCGGGGAGCGCCGCTCCGACGAGATCCACCTGACGGCCGAGCGGATCGTCGTGGTCAACCAGGCCCCGGCCCGCTGGGCCGGCCGCGACCTCGGCACGGTGGTGACACTGCGCGACCACACCGAGCTGAGGGCGCTGAGCAGCGAGCTGGAGACGATCCGCGGGTTCGCGCAGTCGCTCAACGCTCAGGCCCACGAGGCGGCCAACCAGCTGCACACCGTGGTCTCGCTGATCGAGCTGGGCCGCGCGGAGGAGGCGCTGACCTACGCGACCGCCGAGCTGGAGCTGGCCCGCCACCTCACCGACGCCGTGCTCGCCGGCATCGCGGTGCCCGAGCTCGCCGCGCTCGTCGTCGGCAAGGCTGCGGAGGCGGGGGAGCGCGGTGTCGAGCTGGGACTCGGGGAGGGCGCGCAGGTACCCGACGGGCTCGCCGACCCCCGCGACCTGGTCACGATCGTCGGCAACCTGCTCGACAACGCCGTCGACGCCTCGCTCGACGGCCCCGAGCCGCGGTGGGTGCGCCTCGACGCGGGCTGCGACGAGGACGGGTTCGTCCTGCGCGTCTCCGACAGCGGCCCCGGGCTCGACGACCCCGAGGCGGCGTTCGCGAGCGGGTGGAGCACCAAGCCGACGGACGGGCTGGGGCGCGGGCTCGGCCTCGCGCTCGTCCGCAGGGCCGTGCACCGCCACGGCGGTACCGTCTCGGCCGGGAACGCCCCGGGCGGCGGGGCCGAGCTGCGGGTGCGGCTGCCGGTCCGGGAGGCCCGCGCATGAACGACGACGGGCCCGTGATCCGCACCCTCGTCGTCGACGACGACCCGATCGCGCTCGACGCCCACGTCGCCTACGTGGAGCGCGTCCGCGGGTTCGCCGTGGTCGGGCGCGCCGCCACGGGGACCGCGGCGCTGCGGGCGCTCGCGATCCGGCCCGTCGACCTCGTCCTGCTCGACGTCCACCTGCCGGACATGAGCGGTCTCGACGTGCTGCGCCGCATGCGCGCCGCGGGCCACGCCTGCGACGTGATCATGGTGACCCGCTCCCGCGACCTGGAGGTCGTGCGCGCCGCCGTCGCGTTCGGCGCCACGCAGTACCTGATGAAGCCGTTCCCGGCGGGTGTCGTGCGCGCGAAGCTGGAGGGCTACCTGGCCTACCGGGAGACCGACCCGGGCCCACTCGTCGCCCAGTCCGACGTCGACGGCCTGCTCGACGCCCTGCGCGCCCCGTCGGTGGAGAGCGGGCTGCCCAAGGGGATCAGCCGCGAGTCGCTCGAGCAGGTCGCCGGGGTGCTCGGCCCCGACGCCGGGCGCACCGCGGTGGAGGTCGCCGACCTCGTCGGGGTCTCGCGGGTCACCGCGCGTCGCTACCTCGAGCACCTCGCCGACACCGGTCTGGCCGAGCGGACCCTGCGCTACGGCAGCACCGGGCGTCCGCAGGTCGAGTACACCTGGCGGCCCCACGGCGGTACCTGAGCGGCCTCAGCAGGCCTGGGCGACCGACACCGGCGTCGAGGTCAGCGGGGCCTCGGAGGTGCCGTCGGTGCCCGATCCGCCGCCCTCCGCGTCCTCGTCGGCCTCGTTCGTCTGCGGGATGTCCGACGGGGCCGCGGCGACGGTGGGCGGGGTCGCCGCCGGGTCGCGGGTGATCGCGTCCTGCACGACCTCGCGCATCAGGTCGAAGTTCGGGTCGCCGGTGTTGAAGCGGCCGTCGGACTGGTCGGGGTCGGGCAGGTTCGGGTCGAACGCGACGCTCTCCAGCTGGATCGGGCCGTCGGCGACCGACAGCAGCGCGGGCAGTGCCTGCTGCGGGATGTCGGTGGAGACGCTGTCGGTGGTGGCGGTCGCGATCGACTGGAAGTTGGTGAGCAGCTCGGTGGGCTGGTTCTGGTCGAGGATGTTCTGCAGCAGGCAGCGCTGGCGGCCCATCCGCACGTAGTCGGTGGAGTTGGTGCGGGAGCGGGCGAACGCGAGCGCGTCCTCGCCGCTGAGCTGCTGGACGCCGGGCTCGATGTAGCCGGTGGGCGGCACCGCGCGGCCGGTCGGGCTGATCCCGCCGATCGGGATGCGGTCGGGGCCGACGTCGACCCGGACCCCGCCGAGTGAGTCGATGATCGCGGCGAACCCGGCCATGTCGAGCTCGACGAAGTAGTCGAGGTCGAGCCCGAGCATGTACGAGATCGTCTGGTGCAGCAGGTTGAGCCCGGGGTCGTCGGTGGGCCCGGCCGGGGCCAGGTCCGGGTACTCGTGGCCGTAGGCGTAGACGGCGTTGAGGTAGTAGTTGCCCGACGGGCCCGCGCTGTCGTGGAAGCCGTCGGGGAACTCCTCGGCCATCGGCGACCCGGGCGGGAACTGCGCGTAGGCGATGTTGCGCGGCAGGCTGAACAGCGTCGTGCGCCCGGAGGTGGTGTCGATGCTCGCGACCATCATCGTGTCGGTGCGGGTGCCGGTGCGGTCGGGCCCGGCGTCGCTGCCGACGAGCAGCAGGTTGACGCGGGGGCCCAGCGCGGCGGCGCTGCCGGCGTCGTCGGCGAACAGGTCGCCGAGCACGGTGCGCGAGGAGTTGGCGAGGTTGGCCGCGAACCCGAGCGGTGCCGCGACCACGAGGCACAGCGCGGTGACGACCGCGACCCCGACCGCGCGATGCCCGGTGTCGAGCCCGCGTGGCTGGGAGATCAGCCAGGTGCGGACGATCACCGCGATCCAGGCGAGCGCCGCGACCACGCACGCGACGGCGGCGACGGCGAGGCCCCGCGAGGACAGCAGCAGGGCGAGCAGGTCCGAGCGCCGCAGCGTGGCCAGCAGCGCGACGAGCGTGGCGATCGCCAGCAGGAAGGGGCCGAGGATCAGCCAGCCGGTGCGGCGGCGGTGCAGCATGAGGTGCCCACTGCCCGGGGCGACGGTGGCGGCCGCGGTCGTGAGCAGCGCGCGGCCCAGTGTGCGGGGCCTGCGCCGGCCCGTGCGCCGGACCGGGGGCGGGGTGCCGCGGCGGCCGCGCGTCGCAGGGTCCTTCCCGGCAGCGGCCTTGTCCACCTCGTCTGCGGCGGCCTTCCCGGTAGCGGCCCTCGCCGTCGCGGCCCTCGCCGTCGCGGCACCGCCCGATCCCGTCGCCCCGTGCGCCGGTGTGCCCGCCGCCTCGGTGCGGGTCGGCTTCGCGGTCGCCGGGGCGGCGGCCTTCGGCGGGCCCGCCGTCGCGGCCGTGGCCTTCGCGGGGGGAGCGGTCGACGGTGAGCCCGAGGCCGAGCCCGGGCCCGAGCCCGAGCCCGGGGTGCCGGAGGGACGCGAGGGGCGGCGGCCGGCGTCGGCCGGTGGGGTGCGACGGACCGGCCGCGTGCGCAGGTCGTCCTCGTCCGCCGGGGTCGGCCGGGCCGCGGGCGGGCGCGGGGTGATCCGGGTCACCGGCTCGGCGGGATCGCGCCGGGGGGCCGCGCGGCGGGCCGCGTCGGCGGCACCCCGCTCGTAGGACGAGCGCAGGCGGGGAGCGACGGGCCGGGTCGGGTCCTCGACGAGCGGCGGCTCGGCGGCGGGACGTCGGCGCGACGGCGGCGGGGGGACCGCGCGGCCGGTCGCGCGGGTCCGGCCGCGCTCGCGGCGTTCCCGCTCCAGCTCGCGGCGTTCCCGCTCCAGCTCCCGGCGTTCGAGGTCGCGACGCTCGACCTCGCGGCGTTCGGCCTCCCGACGCTGCTGCTCGAGGCGTTCGCGCTCGGATCGGCGCGGCCACGGGGCGTCGGAGCCGGGATCGGGTCGGGGCGGCGTTCGGTCACGCCCCGGTCGGGCCCGGTCGTCCACTGCTGGTCACCCCCAGCCCTTCCTGTGCTCGCCCTGCCCCGGTGCTCGGGGCCGTGATGCCGCGTCCTGTCGCATCCGGGCTCGACGGTGAGACCACTTCCGACAGTACTGTGCGTGACCGCCGACCGAACGCCGCACCTCGTCAGGTCGACGCGGAAACGACATCCGGGCGCACACCGGTCAGGAGGACGGTGCGCTCCCACAGCGCCCGGGCCACGACACGGTCGTGCGATGCGGCGGAGCTGCCCTCCGGACGCGGGGCTCCCGCGACCTCGCCGGGCCCGCCGGGCCGATGTAGGAGCCGCCGAGGAAGTTGGTGCCGATCTGCATCTCGAAGGGGGGCGATGTCGGAAACGGTCCACCGGTCCATGGAACGACGGTCCCAGCGACCCCGATACTGGTGGGGTGCGGGTGGGTGCGGCGGCGATGGTGCTGGCCGGAGGCAGCGGCAGCCGGGTCGGCGCCGACCGGAACAAGGTGTACCTGCCGGTGGCGGGTCGCTCGGTGCTGGCCTGGTCGGTCGATGCACTGGCCGGTGCACCGGGCGTCGGGCCGGTGGTGCTGGTCGTCCGCGCCGAGGACCGGGAGCAGGCGCGCCGCGTGCTCGCGGAGGAGTGCGAGCACGCCTCCGCGGTCGAGGTCGTCGACGGTGGGGCGACCCGGCAGGGCTCCGAGCTGGCCGGGCTCCGCGCGCTCGCCGCGCGTATCTCCTCCGGCGAGGTCGACGTCGTGCTGGTCCACGACGGTGCGCGGCCACTGGCCGGGCCGGGGCTCGTCGCCGAGGTACTGCGCGTGGCCCGGGAGTCCGGTGGAGCGGTGCCGGGGGTGGGGCGCACCGACCTGGCGGTGGCCGACGGGACCGGTCTGTCGGCCCCCGTACGGCTGACGGCGGTGCAGACCCCGCAGGGCTTCCGTGCCGCGCCGCTGCTGGCCGCCTACGAGCGCGCCGAGCGGGAGGGGTTCGCCGGGACCGACACGGCGTCGTGCGTGGAGCGGTTCGCCCCGGAGGTGGCGGTGCGCCTCGTCGCAGGCGACCCGCGCAACGTCAAGATCACCTATGCGCACGACCTCGACGTGGTCGCGGGCGCCCTCGCGGGGCCCTGACCAGCCGCAGGGACTTCATTCACGGCGTCCGGCCGTACCGGGCCGGCGGTCGGTCTCGTTGACCCGAATGGCGGCACGGCTGTGCCGGGACCCGTACCCCAGCACGGGTTCGTCGAGAACGTCGCACCGAGGAGAACGCAGTGTTCGAGGGATTCAGCAAGGCATTCGTGCGCGAGGCCATCAACCGGAGCGCTGAGAACGCCGTCGACCGTCGCCGCTTCCTGCGTGCCGCGGGCATGACCGGCCTGGGCGTCGCGGGAGTCGCCGGTGGCGGCCTGGCGCTGTCCGGTGCGGCGTTCGCGTCGGACGACAGCGACGACGGCGCCGCGACCGACGCGGCCGTCCTCAACTTCGCGCTCAACCTCGAGTACCTCGAGGCCGAGTTCTACCTGCGCGGCGCGTTCGGCGAGGGCCTCAACGACGACCAGATCGACGGCTCCGGCAAGCTCGGTGAGGTCACCGGCGGCTACAAGGTCGACTTCGAGTCGAAGCTGGCCAAGCAGTACGCGATCGAGATCGCGCAGGACGAGCGCGACCACGTCGACTTCCTCCGCGCCGCCCTCGGTGACGCCAAGGTCGCGCGCCCCGCGATCGACCTGCAGGACGCGTTCTCCGCCGCCGCGCAGGCCGCAGGCCTCGTCGGCCCGGGCGAGGCCTTCGACGTCTTCGCCAACGAGGACAACTTCCTCCTCGGCGCCTACGTCTTCGAGGACGTGGGCGTCACGGCCTACAAGGGCGCCTCGCCGCTCATCACCAACAAGACCTTCCTCGAGGCGGCCGCCGGCATCCTCGCGGTCGAGGCGTACCACGCGGGTCTCATCCGCACGGTGCTGCTGGCCAAGGGCTTCGAGGACGCCGCGGGCGCCATCTCCGACGCGCGCGACAGCCTCGACGGCGACACCGACCTCGACCAGGGCATCGTCGACTCCGACGGCAACAGCAACATCGTGCCGACCGACGAGAACGGCATCGCGTACTCGCGCACCGCCGGCCAGGTCCTCAACATCGTCTACCTGAACCCGGCGTCGGTCACCTCGGGCGGCTTCTTCCCGAACGGCGTCAACGGCGGCATCAACACCAGCGACGACAACGCCTGACCGGTTTCACCACATCGCGGGCGAGCAGGACCGGAACCCCGGCCCTGCTCGCCCGTTGTACTCCGTAAGTGCCCTGAACCCTGACGGAAGGAAATCCCGTGCCGAATCTCGGTGGTTGGGAACTCATCGTCCTGCTCGGCGTCCTCTTGCTGATCTTCGGCGCGAAGAAGCTCCCCGACATGGCCCGGTCGATCGGCCAGTCCGCCCGCGTGTTCAAGGGTGAGATGAAGGGGCTCAAGGAGGACGGCAAGACCGACGGTGCCGCGCCTGCCGCGCCTGCCGCGCACCCGAGTTCGACGCTGCCCGTCATCGACGCGCCCGCCCCGACCGCGCAGATGCCGGTCGTGGAGGCCGAGCGCGTCCGTTGACCGTTCAGTGATGCAGCTCACACCGGGTCGGTGTGAGCCGCCTCGGCGGTCGGCGACGGCCTTCCGGACCGAACGCGCGTGCCGCTGACGATCACGGCCCCGCGTTTCCGGCGCCGCCACCTGATCGTGCACGACTCGATCCGCCGCTACCGTCCTCCCGTGCGTCCGGTGCCAGCCGGGCGCGGGAGGAGGACGACGTGACGGCAGGTGGCCTCGAGGCCCTGTTGACGAGCCGGACGCTGAGCGATCCGGAACTGATGGCGGCGACCGACACGGTCCCGGACCAGCGGATCCTGCCGGACGTGAGCGTCCTGAAGATCGGCGGCCAGAGCCTGATGGACCGCGGTCGCGCCGCGGTGTACCCGGTGGTCGAGGAGCTCGTCGCGGCCAAGGCGCAGCACCCGATGCTGATCGGCACCGGTGGCGGCACCCGCGCCCGGCACGCCTACTCCCTCGCCGCGGAGCTGGGCCTGCCCACCGGCGTGCTGTCCGACGTCGGCTCGGCGGTGGCCGGCCAGAACGCGTCGATGCTCGGGTTCCTGATGGCCCGCCACGGCGTCCCGGTGATCGACGCGGGCGCGCTCGGCGCCCTGCCGCTCTACCTCGCCGAGGCCCGCGCCGCGATCTTCCCCGGCATGCCGCCCTACGACATGTGGCAGCACGTGCCCGCCGAGGGCGTCATCCCGCCCTACCGCACCGACGCCGGCTGCTACCTCGTCGCGGAGGCTTACGGCTGCAAGCAGATGATCTTCGTCAAGGACGAGGACGGGCTGTACACCGCGAACCCGAAGACCGACTCCTCGGCCACGCTCATCGAGCGGATCACCGTCGACGAGCTGATCGAGCGGGACCTGCCCGACCTCGTCGTCGAGCGGCCCGTGCTGGAGCTCATGCGCCGCGCCCGGTTCGTCCGGCAGATCCAGGTGATCAACGGCCTGAAGCCCGGCCTGATCACGCGCGCCCTGCAGGGCGAGCACGTCGGCACGATCATCACCGCAGCCTGAGGAGCACCGTCATGACTTCTTCGAAAGACGTCCCGTCCCTCCTGATGCGCCAGACGCTGCTCGACCGCGAGCTCGTCAAACCCGTCGGCCGCCCCGTCATCCGACTCCTGCCGTGGCTGGAGGTCGTCTCCATCGGCGGTACCGCGATCATGGACCGTGGTGCCGACGCCGTGCTGTCCGTCGTCGACGAGCTGCGCGCGGCCCTGCCCGAGCACCGCCTGCTCATCACGACCGGCGCCGGCATCCGCGCCCGGCACGTGCTCGGTGTGGGCCTCGACCTCGGCCTGCCCACCGCCGCGCTCGCCGGTCTCGCCGCCACCGAGGCCGAGCAGAACGGCCACATGGTCGCCGCCCTGCTCGCCGCCGACGGCGTCTCCTACGTCGCGCACGAGACCGTCGCGCACCAGCTCGCCGCGCACCTGCAGGCCAGCCGCGCGGTCGTCTCCAACGGCTACCCGCCCTACGGCCGCCACGAGTTCCCGCCCGCCGTCGGCAAGATCCCGGTGCACCGTGGCGACGCGGGCACCTTCCTGCTCGCCGACGCCTACGGCGCCGCCAACGTGGTGTTCGTCAAGGACGTCGACGGGGTCGACGTGGGCTCCGGCGTGGTCGGGCGGATCGGCGCGGCCGAGCTGCTCGACACGAAGCCGGAGGCACTGCCGATCGACCCGCTCGTCCTGCAGCTGATGGCCAACGCCAAGCACGTGCGGGAGATCCGGATCGTCAACGGCCGCACCCCCGGCGCACTCACCCGCGCACTGGCGGGCGAGGACGTGGGCACGGTGATCCACGCCTGAATCCCCCCCCGAGGCCCGGCGTCTCGGCCACCCGACGGCCCGGTTGCTCGGTGGTTCCTGCGCGGCAGGGCCCGGCCCGGGCAGGCCCGGCCCCGCCCGGCAGCCCGGCTGGTCGGCGGCCGTGAGGCCCGGCCTTCCCGCCGGTACCCGGATCGATCGGCGGCGCGGTGGTGTCTCGGCGCTGGTGGGCGGTCGGACGTACGCCACGACGCGGGCTCTTCGGTGCCCGGTCGTCGGTGGCGCGGGCCGCCCGGCGAGTCTGCCGCCTGTGTCCGGTGGGTCGGCCGTTGCCGCGTGGACGGGTGCGGGGAGTGGTCGTCCGCTGGCGGGCCGGTCCACCGAGGGTCACGACGCCGGCCGGTCGGGTGCGTCTCGGCGTGGATCGGTGGGGTTCGGATCCGGGACCACCGGGTGTCTCGCCCGCTTCGGCGGGAGGGTGTGGGCCGGGGTCGGGCACGTCGGTCGGGAACAGCCGTCAGCTCGGCCCGGGTATCGGTCGTTCCTGTCGACCGGGCCTGCCGGTTGCCGCGACCCGACCTTCGCCGGGCCGGATGTCATCCGGCGATGACGGATTCTCGGCTGTCGGGGTGGCTGCGGCTCGCCATCCGGGTGTTTCGCGGACGTGGTTGTGGAATGTGCGGAGTCCGCGTCCGTTGTCGAAACTCGGTGTGGTCGCCGTCCTTCCGGCGGTGGATGTGGTCGAGGTGGCGGATGGGTGCGAGTCCGACCTGGGCGGCGATGCTGCGTTCGAGCTTCTCCGGATCGACGTCACCGATGGCGGTCTGCGATTGCGCGGGTGCTTTCGCGAACGCGAGAACGGCATCGGACTGCTCGGCGGCGATGGCCGCTTTCCGGCAGGCGACGCACGATGCGGCGCGCCCGACGGGCGGGGGTGGAGCGGGTCATCTCAGAGTGCCGGGATCACCGACTCCCCGTACGCCTCGATCGTCGCCTCCCGCGCGTCGTGCATGGCGTAGACCGCGAACTGGTCGACGCCGAGCCCGCGCAGCTCGGCGAGGCGGTCCAGGTGGGCGGCCGGCGGGCCGAGCAGGCAGAAGCGGTCGACGACCTCGTCGGGCACGAACGTCGTCGACGCGTTGCCGGCGCGGCCGTGGTGGCTGTAGTCGTAGCCGTCGCGGTCCTTGATGTAGCCGGTCAGCGCGGCGGGGACCATCTCCGACCCCGAGCCGTAGCGCGTCACGAGGTCGGCCACGTGGTTGCCGACCATCCCGCCGAACCAGCGGCACTGGTCGCGGGCGTGGTCGAGGTCGGAGGAGACGTACGCGGGTGCCGCGACGCAGATGGTGATCGACGCCGGGTCGCGGCCCGCAGCCTCCGCGGCCGCGCGCACGGTCCTGACCGTCCACTCGACGAGATAGGGGTCGGCGAGCTGGAGGATGAACCCGTCGGCGCAGCGGCCGACGAGGTCGAGTGCCTTGGGCCCGTAGCCGGCCATCCACACCGGCAGCTCGGGCACTCCTTCGGCGACCCACGGGATCCGCACCTCGGTGCCCGCGAGGTCGACGGCCCGGCCCCCGGCCAGCTCCCGGATGACGTGCATCGACTCCTCGAGCCGCGCCAACGTCGTCGGGGGGCGGCCCTGCACGCGCACCGCGGAGTCGCCGCGGCCGATGCCGCAGATCGTCCGGTGCCCGAACTGCTCGTCGAGCGTGGCGTGCATGGAGGCGATGACGGTCCAGTCGCGGGTGCCGGGGTTGGTCACCATCGGCCCGACGACGAGCCGCGACGTCCGCTCCAGGATCCGCGGGTAGACGACGTAGGGCTCCTGCCAGAGCACGTGCGAGTCGAACGTCCAGCCGTGGCTGAAGCCCAGGCCCTCCGCGCGGACCATCAGGTCGACGACGGTCTGCGCGGGCGGGTCGGTCTGCAGGACCAGCCCGATGTCCATCCCGGTCATCGCAGGTACTGGCAGGTGTCGCGGCGCAGGTACGCGCCGTCGCCGGGCTTTCCGTGGTACGCGCCGCCGTCGATCACGACGCGACCGCGCGACAGCACCGTCTCGACCTTCCCGGTGATCTCCTTGCCCTCGTACGCCGAGTAGTCGACGGCCATGTGGTGCGTCTGCGCCGAGATCGTCTGACGAGCGGCCGGGTCGTAGATCACGATGTCGGCGTCCGCGCCCGGGGCGATGGTGCCCTTGCGCGGGTAGAGGCCGAACATGCGCGCCGGGGTGGCGCAGGCGATCTCGATCCAGCGCCGTCGCGAGATGTGCCCGTCGACGACGCCCTGGTGCAGCAGGTCCATCCGGTTCTCGACGCCCGGCAGCCCGTTGGGGATCTTGGAGAAGTCGCCGATCCCCATCTCCTTCTGCCCGGTGAAGCAGAACGGGCAGTGGTCGGTGGACACGACCGACAGGTCGTCGGTGCGCAGCCCCCGCCACAGGTCGGCCTGGTGGTCCTTCGGCCGCAGCGGCGTCGAGCAGACGTACTTGGCGCCCTCGAAGCCCGGCCGCGCCAGGTCGTCGGTGGACAGGAACAGGTACTGCGGGCAGGTCTCGGCGAAGGCGTTGAAGCCCTCGTCGCGGGCCCTCGCGATTTCCGCGAGGGCCGAGCGCGCCGAGAGGTGCACGACGTAGAGCGGGGCGCCCGCGACCTGGGCCAGCTTGATCGCGCGGTGCGTCGCCTCGGTCTCCAGCAGCTCACGGCGGACCTCGCCGTGCACGCGCGGGTCGGTCTCCCCGCGGGCGAGCGCCTGCTCCACGAGGACGTCGATCGCGATGCCGTTCTCCGCGTGCATCATCGTCAGCGCGCCGGTCTCGGCGCCCTTCTGCATCGCGCGCAGGATCTTGCCGTCGTCGCTGTAGAACACGCCGGGATAGGCCATGAACAGCTTGAAGCTGGTGACGCCCTCGCCGACCAGCGTCTCCATCTCCTTGAGCGAGGAGTCGTTGACGTCGGCGAGGATCATGTGGAACGCGTAGTCGATCGCGCAGCGGCCCTCCGCCTTCGCGTGCCACGCGTCGAGGCCCTCGCGCAGCGAGCCGCCGACCGACTGGATCGCGAAGTCGACGATCGTCGTCGTGCCGCCCCAGGCCGCGGCCCGGGTGCCGGTCTCGAACGTGTCGGCGGCGTAGGTGCCGCCGAAGGGCATCTCCATGTGCGTGTGGGCGTCGACGCCGCCGGGGATGACGTACTTCCCTCCGGCGTCGATGACGGTGTCGGCGGTCCAGTTCCGGCCGACGCCCAGTGCCACGACCGTGCCGTCCTCGACGAGCACGTCGACGGCCATCTCGTCGGCCGCGGTGATGACGGTGCCGCCGGTGATGAGCGTGCGCGTCACGGGGTCGCCTCCTCGATCGCGGCGAGCAGGGCGGCCAGTCCCGCCGCCGCCTCCTCCGCCGTCAGGGTCAGGGGTGGGGCGATGCGCAGGACGTTGCCGTGCAGCCCGCCCTTCCCGACCAGTAGACCGCGGCGCTTGCAGCCCTCCAGCACGGCTGTCGCGATCTCCGGGGCGGGGTCGCCGGGCGTGCCCGTACCGGGGCGCACGAGCTCGACGCCCAGCATCAGGCCCTTCCCCCGGACGTCCCCGACGACCGGGCTGTCGAGGGCGCGCAGGCCGTCGAACAGGACCGGGCCCTGGAGCGCGGCGTTGGCCTGGAGCTTGTGGTCGAGCAGGTAGCGCAGGTTCGCGAGCGCACCCGCGGACGTCAGCGGGGAGCCGCCGAACGTCGAGATGTGGTTGGCGCCCAACGAGTCCATGATCGACGCCGGGGCGATCACGCCGCCCATCGACAGGCCGTTGCCGATGCCTTTCGCGAACGTCACGAGGTCCGGCACGGCCCCGCTGGCCTGCCAGCCCCAGAAGTGCTCGCCCGTGCGGCCCCAACCGGTCTGCACCTCGTCGGAGATCCACAGGATCCCCTTCTCCCGCAGCACCTCGGCGAAGGCGCCGAGTAGCCCGTCGGGGCCGGAGGTGAACCCGCCGACGCCCTGGATCGGCTCCGCGATGAACGCCGCGACGTCGCCGCCCGCCTGGTCGAGCACCTCGCGCAGGTCGGCGACGCACGCCGCGATGTACTCGCCGTCGGACAGGCCCGCGAACGGCGAGCGGTACTGCTGCCCGCCGTGCACGTAGTAGGTCTGGAACGGGGAGAGCGACGTCGGGCTCCACGACCGGTTGCCGGTGATCGCGATCGTCGAGAACGAGCGGCCGTGGTAGCTGTTGCGCAGCGCCAGGATCTGGTTGCTCCGCCGCAGCGACGACGCCAGCAGCAGTGCCGCGTCGTTGGCCTCGGTGCCCGACGGCGTCAGGAACACCTTCGCGTCGGGGATCTCCGACACCGTCGCGATCTGCTCCGCCAGCTCCACCATCGGCCGGTTCAGGTACAGCGTGGAGCTGTGGATGATCTTGCCGGCCTGGTCTGCGACGGCCTGCGTCACCTCGGGCAGCGCGTGCGCCGTCATCGTGGTGAGGATGCCGCCGAAGAAGTCGAGGTAGCGGTTGCCGTCGGAGTCCCAGACGTGGCGGCCGTCGCCGCGGTCGAGCTCGATCGGCTCGTCGTAGTAGATGGCGAGCCAGGACGGCAGGACCGCGCGCGTCCGCTTCAGCAGTTCCGAGCTCATGGTCTGCGGACTCACTGGGCGACCAGCGGGCCGTAGGCGTCGGGGCGGCGGTCGCGGTAGAACGCCCACTGCTGGCGCACCTCGTCGATCAGGCCGAGGTCGAGGTCGCGGACGACGAGCTCCTCGTCGGAGCCCGAGGCGGGCTCTCCGACGAACTGCCCGCGCGGGTCGACGAAGTAGCTCGTGCCGTAGAAGTCGTTGTCGCCGTACTCCTCCACCCCGACGCGGTTGATCGCGGCGACGAAGTACTCGTTCGCGACGGCCGCGGCGGGCTGCTCCAGCTTCCACAGGTAGGAGCTCAGCCCGCGGCTCGTGGCCGACGGGTTGAACACGATCTGCGCCCCGGCCAGGCCCAGTGCGCGCCAGCCCTCGGGGAAGTGCCGGTCGTAGCAGATGTAGACGCCGATCCGGCCGACCGCGGTCTCGAAGATCGGCCAGCCGAGGTTGCCGGGTCGGAAGTAGAACTTCTCCCAGAAGCCCTTGACCTGGGGGATGTGGTGCTTGCGGTACTTGCCGAGCACGGTGCCGTCGGCGTCGATCACGGCCGCGGTGTTGTAGTAGTGCCCGGAGTCCTCCACCTCGAAGACCGGCACGACCAGCACCATCCCGGTCTCCCGGGCGAGCGCCTGCATCCGCACGACGGTCGGGCCGTCGGGCACCCGCTCGGCCCACCGGTAGTGCTCGGCCTCCTGCACCTGGCAGAAGTAGGGCGCGTTGAAGACCTCCTGGAAGCCCATCACCTGCGCCCCCTGCTCGGCGGCGGCCCGCGCGTAGGACTCGTGCACCTCGATCATGGACGCGGTGTCCCCGGTCCACTTCGCCTGCAGGATGGCGGCCCGGACGATCCCGTCGGTCATGCGCCTCACGTCCTTCGAACTCGACAGCGGCCCACTGTCGGACCGGGGGACCGGTCCGCGCAAGGGGATCGTCACTCTCGCCCCCCGGCGGGGTGCCGGACAAGATCGCGGACCGGACCGTCACGCGTCGTTCACACGGCCGGTGTCGTTGCTCTGCGTGGTCGCCGGTAGCGTTCCGTCATGCGGCTCGGGTATCTCACTCACGTGGCCGGTTCGGCGCCCGCGCAGGCCTACCGCGACACGGTGACCCTCGCCGTCGCCGCCGAGGAGCTCGGCTACTCCTCGTTCTGGGTCGCCCAGCACCACGACGGCCATCTCGACGGGCTGCTGCCCTCACCGCTCGTGCTGCTCGCCGCGGTGGCCCAGGCGACCTCGACGATCCGGCTCGGCACCGCCGTCGTCGTCGCCGCGCTGGAGGACCCGCGGCGCCTCGCCGAGGACGCCGCGGTGCTCGACGTGCTCAGCGGCGGCCGCCTGGAACTGGGTGTCGGGGCCGGGGCCGACGCCACCGCCTCGGAGACCTTCGGGCGCGACCACTCCCTGCGCCACGACGAGTGCGCGACCGCCGTCGACGCCCTGCGCGCCCACCTCGCGGAGATCGTGCCCGCCGCCCCCGGCCTGGGCGGGCGGCTGTGGCAGGCCACCGGCACCCCCGACGGCGTCGCCGCGGCCGGGGCGCGGGGCATGGGGATCCTGACCGGCCGGGCCGACGCCGCCCCGCACCTCGCCCGCTACTGGGCCCGGGCCGCGGGCGAGCCGCGCGTCGCGGCCGTGCGGGTCCTCGGGCCGGGGGAACGGCCGGGCGCGCTGCTGGAGCGCTGGCGCACCGACCCGGCCCGGGAGTGGAGCACGGAACTGCTGGTGCAGACCCAGCCCGCGCACGCCCCCGTCGAGACCCATCTCGCGACGCTGCGCGCGCTCGTGGCCCCTCCACGCGACCCCGACCGGCCCGCTCCGGTGGCGCCGTTGGTGGCCGCGCTGCGCAGTGGCCCGCGTCGCGCGCCGGTTCCGTCCGGCCGAGCCGCCACCTAGTCTCGGTGGGACGTGTCCGTTCGACCACCGGGAGTGACCTCGACATGCGCCACATCGCCACGTTCTGCGGACAGTGCAACTGCGGCTGCCCGGAGCTGTTCGTCGACGACGCCGCCGTGCCGGAGAAGCGCATCGTCATCACCGACGACTTCGGCCAGCGCATCCAGATGAGTGTCGGTCAGCTCTCCGACCTCGTCGACGACATCCGCAAGGGCGTCCTCGACGAGGTGCTGGTCGGCTAGGTGTACTGCCCACAGAGGTTGAGAACGACACGCGACAGATGATCTTGGCGTAAGGGAGGGCCTCCAGGTCCGGTGTGGATAGCGACATCTGCACCCGACCCAAGGAGGCCCTCGTGCTCCACCGTAACGCCCCGCTGTCCGAGACCGGCCGGCTCCGCCTCGCCCGCTGCGTCGTCGAGGACGGGTGGCCACTGCGCCGCGCCGCGGAACGGTTCCAGGTCTCAGTCGGCACCGCGAAGCGTTGGTCAAGCCGCTACCGCACCGAAGGCCCAGCCGGGATGGTCGACCGTTCCTCCCGCCCGCACCACAGCCCGAACCAAACCCCGACCCGCACCGAGCGACGCATCATCAAAGTCCGGGTCCTGCGCCGCTGGGGACCGGCCCGGATCGGGTTCCTGCTCGGCATCGCCTCCTCCACCGTGCACCGGGTCCTGACCCGCTTCGGCATGGCCCGTCTGGCCCACCTCGACCGCACCACCGGCCAGACCGTCCGCCGCTACGAACACAAACAGCCTGGTGACCTGGTCCACGTCGACATCAAGAAGCTGGGCAACATCCCCGACGGCGGCGGCCACAAGACCCTCGGCCGCGCCGCTGGCCGCCGCAACAGAGGTAGCCGAAAGATCGGCTACAGCTACCTGCACAACGCCCTGGACGACCACTCACGCCTGGCCTACACCGAGATCCTGCCCGACGAGCGCAAGACCACCGCGGCACAGTTCTGGGCCCGCGCCGCGGCCTGGTTCCACGCACAAGGCATCGAGAACATCGCCCGCGTCCTGACCGACAACGGGTCCTGCTACCGCTCCCGCGACTTCGCCCAAGCCCTGCACAACACCGACACCGTCCACAAACGGACCCGCCCCTACCGGCCCCAAACCAACGGCAAGGTCGAGCGGTTCAACCGCACCCTGCTCGACGAATGGGCCTACGCCCAGCCCTACCGCACCGAGACCGCCCGACGAGCCGCCTTGCCCGACTGGCTGCACTACTACAACCATCACCGCGGACACACCGCGATCGGCGGCCCACCCGCCACCCGAGTCCCCAACCTCACGGGACAGAACAGCTAGGGCGCCTCGGCCCGGCCGCCCTCCGGCGTCACGGCGAACCACTTCTCGCCGACGCCGTTGCCGTCGGTGGCGCCGGGGGCGGAGTCGGCGGCGTAGCGGTACACCGGCCAGCCGGCGATGGTGAGCTGCACGCCGCCGTCCTCGCGGGTGATCGTGCCGATCGCGGCCTGGTCGACGCCGTCGACGGTCAGCGGAGTACCGGGCTCGGCGAGCACCGGCGGCCAGGTCGTCGCGCAGTCACCCGCGCAGTTCGACGTCGGCGGGTCGGCGGTGTCGCTGTCGAAACGGTAGAGCGTCCAGCCCAGCCCGTCGACGACGACGGCGCCCAGCTGGGCCGTGCTGTTCGCGGTGAGGACGGTGCCCGCGGGGGCGGTCAGGGTCTCGGGTGCGGCCGCGGGGGCGCTGCCGTACCCGTCGTCGGCGGCGCCGCCACAGGCCGTCAGGGCGACGGCGGCGACCGCCGTGACGGCGGCGAGTGCGGAAGTGCGGAACATGGGTGAACCTCCGTGGGGGAGCGGTGTGTCCACCCTCCACACGGCCGCGGCGGCGGAGTGGTTCAGCCGGGTCGCGAGGTGAGCCACGCGCACCACGCGTCGACGCCCTGCCCGGTGCGGGCGCTGGTCTCGACGACCGTGACGCCGGGGTTCACCGCCTGCAGGTTCCGGTGGAACAGCGGCAGGTCGAAGTCCAGGTGCGGGAGCAGGTCGATCTTGTTGACGAGCACGAGGTCGGCCGAGCGGAACATCACCGGGTACTTCAGCGGCTTCTCCTCGCCCTCGGTGATCGCGTAGACCATCGCGCGCCGGTGCTCGCCGACCGCGAACTCGGCCGGGCACACGAGGTTGCCGACGTTCTCGACGATCACCAGGTCGAGCTCGGGCAGGGGCAGGCGGGCGAGCGCGGAGCGCACCATCGGGGCGTCGAGGTGGCACTCCCCGCCGAAGCCGTTGGCCGTGTTGAGCAGGCTGATCTCGGCGCCGAGCCCGGCGAGCCGGTCGGCGTCGATGCTGGTCTCGATGTCGCCCTCGACGATCCCGACGCGCACCCGGGGCGGGTGGGCGCGGCCCAGCCTGATCAACGTCTCGCGCAGCAGCGCGGTCTTGCCCGCGCCGGGGGCGGACATGAGGTTGACGCAGGTGACACCGGCCGCGTCCAGGTCGGCCCGGTTGGCGGCGGCGGTGTGGTCGTTCTCGCCGAAGATCCGTTCCAGCACCTCGACGCGCTCGCCCCCGGTGGCGTAGCCGGAGTGGTCGCCGCGGTCGGCGGAGTGGCCGTGGCCGTGGCCGTCGTGGCCGCTGCCGTCGTGGCCGCTGCCGTCGTGCCGGTGGAAACGACCCATGTCAGGCCTCCGCGAGATCGAGTGTGGTGATCAGGAACTCCTCGCCCGCGACGATCTCGACGTCCTGCCCGCCGCAGTTCCCGCAGATCAGCACGGACTCCGCGAGGGACTGCCTGCGGTCGCACGGGCGGCACCGGATCGCGCCCGGGATGCTCTCGACCCGCAGCTCGGAGGAGGCGAGCGGGGTGTCGGCGTTCATCAGGGCCCAGCAGTACACGAGCGTGTCGGGGACGATCTGGCGCAGCGCTCCGACCTGCAGGTGCACGATCCGCACCTCCCGGCCGGCGGCGTGCCGGTCGACGATGTCGACGATCGAGCGGCAGATCGACAGCTCGTGCACGGGGCCTCCCGGGTGTGACCGTACACACGTTCAGCGGCGCAGCGTCTGGGACGGCGCCTCGCCCCACCGGCGCCGGTAGAGCGCGGCGAAGCTGCCGAGGTGGGCGAACCCCCAGCGCTGGGCCACGTCGGTGACCGTGACCCCGTCCGATGCGGTGGCGTCGACGAGGTCCTCGTGGGCGCGTTCCAGGCGGCGGTCGCGCAGGTACTCCATCGGGGTCGTGCCGAGCTCCTCCCGGAAGCCGAGCTGGATCGCGCGCACGCTCATGTGCACGCTGCCCGCGATGTCGGCCATCGAGACGTGCTCGCGCAGGTGGCCCTCGATGTAGTCCTGCGACTCGCGCACGACGCGGCGGGCCGCCGGTTCACCGCCGTCGCCGGATCGGCTCAGCACCAGGTGCGCGTGGTGGTTGGACGGCTGGAGCAGCAGCAGCGTGCTCATCAGCAGCTCCTCCAGCGAGCTGATGCCCTGCCCGCGGTGCACCAGCGAGCCGGGGTAGTAGACCTCGGTGTGCAGGAGCTGGATGGCGCCGTTCCAGCGCATCGCGGCGTCGGTCGTCAGGTCCATCCCGGGGGTGAACGCGATCGGCCGGGAGAGGCTGCCGCCGAGCAGGCGGGTGAGGTGGCGCTCCAGGGCCTGCTGCTCGATGCGGATCACGAGCTGCGGCGAGTCGTAGGCGAACCGCATGGTCAGCGCCGCCCCGGGGCTCGTCACGAGCGCGTGGACCGGGTCGGCGTCGTACGTCGTGCCGTCGTAGGTGCCGGTGGCGCGGCCGTTGGTCGGCATGTGCACGGCGTAGTAGGGCCCGGTGACCGGCACGTCGAGCGTGGCGGTGACCCCCAGGTCGAGGTGCAGCATGCTCACGTCGCGCAGGCGGATGCCGTGCAGGCTCGCGGCGAACCGCTCCGAGTCGATCCCGCCGATGTCGAGGGAGGCGGGGGACAGGGCGCGCCCCAGCAGTGCGCCGGCCTCGCGGACGTCCTCGGTGTAGAAGATCTCGTGGTCGACGAGCGCGGGTGGGACACCGCGCGAGCGGACGCGGCGGCGTACCGGGTCCGACGTCCGGTGCACGTCGATGAATCCGAGTCGGGCCAGGCGCGACGTGCCGTTCACCCCCCGTTCGGGGGCCGGCGTTACGCCCCCTCTAGGCCAGGAATCCTGTTCAGGAAAGCCCTGATGACCGGCTCTTCGTCCGCGTGTCAGCAGGTGTGCGCAATCGTGACAGCAACTGCGCGATGGCGATAGGCGGCCGTCCGGGTCGTCCCTAGCCTGTGGTCCGGCTCACTCCATTGCTCCGGTCTGGGAGGCCCAGGTGGCTGTGAACGGCTCAGTTGCGGTGACGGGGGACGGCACCCGTTCCCCCGCGGACGACCTGCGCGCCCGGCTCGACGAGCCCCAGGTCGCCGCGTCGCTGAACAGCCTGCTCGACCACGCCGACCTGCTCGCCATCGTGGTCGTCGCGCTCGACGGCTTCCTCGCCCGCGGTGACGTCATCGCCGACTCGCTGGCGAGTGCGATCGGGGAGATCACGGCGTCCACCGCGTCGGCGGACCTGTCGAAGGTCGACGTCCGGTCCCTCGCCCGCACCGCCAACTCGCTCGCGGAGTCCGGGCCCGCGCTCACCGAGCTGCTCGGGCCGTTGTCCGAGCCGCACACCGTCGCCGCGCTCGGCACCCTGGCGGGCGCGCTCGGCGACGCCCAGCGGTCCGCGCGCACGGCCCCGCCGGCCGGTGCCCTGTCCCTGCTGCGCGCGCTGCGGGACCCGGACGTCTCCCGGGGCGTCGGCTTCCTGCTGGAGGTGGCCCGGGCGCTCGGCCGCCGCACCACCTGACCCACCCGAACCCGACGCGCCCTTCCCACCACCGCGACAGAAGGAGTCCCCCATGGCATCCGTGCTGTGGTTCCAAGGCGGAGCCTGCAGTGGCAACACCATGTCGTTCCTCAACGCCGACGAGCCCAACGTCGTCGACCTGATCGTCGACTTCGGCCTCGACCTGATCTGGCACCCCTCGCTCGGCCTGGAGCTGGGCGCCAACGCGCAGAAGCTGTTCAACGACTGCAAGGACGGCGTCAAGCCGCTCGACATCTTCGTCTTCGAGGGCACGGTCATCGAGGGCCCGAACGGCACCGGCCGGATGGACATGTTCGCCGACCGGCCGATGAAGGACTGGGTCACCGACCTCGCCGCGCAGGCGCAGATCGTCGTGGCCATCGGTGACTGCGCGTGCTGGGGCGGGATCCCCGCGATGGCCCCCAACCCGTCGGGCTCCACCGGCCTGCAGTTCCACAAGCGGGACAAGGGCGGCTTCCTGGGCCCGGACTTCCGCTCCAAGATGGGCCTGCCCGTCATCAACATCCCGGGCTGCCCCGCGCACCCGGACTGGATCACCCAGATCCTCGTGGCCCTGGCCACCGGCCGCGCGGGGGACATCGCGCTCGACGACCTGCACCGGCCCGAGACGTTCTTCAAGTCCTTCACCCAGACGGGCTGCACCCGCGTGCAGTTCTTCGAGTACAAGCAGTCGACGACCAGCTTCGGCGAGGGCACCCGCACCGGCTGCCTGTTCTACGAGTTCGGCTGCCGCGGCCCGATGACGCACTCGCCGTGCAACCGGATCCTGTGGAACCGCCAGTCGTCCAAGACGCGGGCCGGCATGCCCTGCATGGGCTGCACCGAGCCCGAGTACCCGTTCTTCGACCTGGCGCCCGGCACCGTGTTCAAGACCCAGAAGGTCGCCGGGACCATCCCGAAGGACGTGCCGGAGGGCACCGACCACCTGACGTACATGGCGCACGCCGCCGCCGCCCGGATCGCTGCGCCGCAGTGGTCCAAAGAAGACATGTTCGTGGTCTGAGAGAGGAGCCCGTCATGACCGCACTCGACCTGTTCGTCAGCCCGCTCGGCCGTGTCGAGGGTGACCTCGACGTCCGCGTCACCATCGAGGACAACGTCGTCACCTCGGCCTGGACCGAGGCCGCGATGTTCCGCGGGTTCGAGATCATCCTGCGCGGCAAGGACCCGCAGGCCGGTCTCGTCGTCTGCCCGCGCATCTGCGGGATCTGCGGTGGCAGCCACCTCTACAAGAGCTGCTACGCGCTCGACGTCGCCTGGAAGACCTCGGTGCCGCCCAACGCCACCCTGATCCGCAACATCTGCCAGGCGGCCGAGACGCTGCAGTCCATCCCGCGCTACTTCTACGCGCTGTTCGCCATCGACCTGACGAACAAGAACTACGCGAAGTCGCCGATGTACGCGGAGGCGGTGCGCCGCTTCGCGCCCTACGTCGGCACCAGCTACCAGCCCGGCGTCGTGCTGTCGGGCAAGCCGGTGGAGGTCTACGCGATCTTCGGCGGGCAGTGGCCGCACTCGTCGTTCATGGTGCCCGGCGGCGTCATGTGCGCCCCGACCCTGTCCGACGTCACCCGCGCCATCGCGATCCTGGAGCACTGGAAGGACAACTGGCTGGAGAAGCAGTGGCTCGGCTGCTCCGTCGATCGCTGGCTGGAGGTGAAGAGCTGGGCGGACATGCAGGAGTGGGTCGAGGAGAACGAGTCGCAGCGCGAGAGCGACTGCGGGTTCTTCATCCGCTACTGCCTCGACGTCGGCCTCGACACGTACGGCCGCGGCGTCGGCAACTTCCTCGCCACCGGCACCTACTTCGAGCCCTCGCTCTACGGCAACCCGACGATCGAGGGGCGCAACGACGCGCTCATCGGCCGCTCGGGCGTCTACGCCGACGGCCGGTGGTCGACCTTCGACCAGGCCAACGTCACCGAGCACGTGGCCCACTCCTTCTACCAGGGCTCGACCCCGCGGCACCCCTTCGACGGCGAGACCATCCCGGTCGACCCCGAGGACGGGCGCAGGGAGGGCAAGTACAGCTGGGCCAAGTCGCCGCGCTACGACGTCGGCGGCCTCGGGCACGTCCCGCTGGAGGCCGGCCCGCTGGCGCGCCGCATGGCCGCCGGGGGTCCGGGTGCGCTGCCGCACCAGGACGACGACCCGCTGTTCCCGGACATGATCGCCGCGATCGGGCCCAGTGTGTTCGTCCGGCAGATGGCCCGGATGCACGAGGCCCCGAAGTACTACAAGTGGGCGCGGCAGTGGCTCGACCAGATCGACCTGCACGAGAGCTTCTACACCAAGCCCGTCGAGCACTCGTCGGGTCGCGGTTTCGGGTCGACGGAGGCCGCGCGCGGATCGCTGTCGGACTGGATCGTGATCGAGAACGACAAGATCGCCAACTACCAGGTCGTCACCCCGACGGCGTGGAACATCGGCCCGCGCGACGGCCGGGACGTGCTGGGCCCGATGGAGCAGGCGCTGGTCGGCTCGCCGATCCGCGACATCGACGACCCGGTGGAGCTGGGGCACGTCGCCCGCAGCTTCGACTCCTGCCTGGTGTGCACCGTGCACGCCTACGACGGGAAGACCGGGCGGGAGCTCTCGAAGTTCGTGATCAACGGAATGGTGTGAGCACGCCGGAGGTGGACCTGGAGCCGCCCGGCTGCGAGGTGCTCGTGGTCGGGTGCGGCAACCTGCTGCGCGGCGACGACGGCGTCGGACCGATCCTGGTCCGCCACCTGTGGGAGCGGGGCGTCCCGGACGGCGCCCGGCTCGTCGACGGCGGCACGGCGGGCATGGACGTCGCGTTCCAGATGCGCGGGGCCGGGCGGGTCGTCATCGTCGACGCCTCGGCCACCGGGGCCGAGCCGGGCACGCTCTACCGCGTCCCCGGTGCCGAGCTGGAGACCCTCCCGCCGCTGTCCGGCCTGCACACGCACTCCTTCCGCTGGGACCACGCCATCGCCTTCGCCCGCTGGGCGCTCGCGGAGGCCTGCCCCGACGACATCACCGTGTTCCTCGTCGAGGCGGCCTCGGTGGAGATGGGAGCCGACCTCACCGAGCCGGTCGTCGCCGGGATGGAGCAGGTGATCGCGCTGATCGAGCGCGACTACCTCGCGCCGCTGCGCCCGTCGGCCCCGGACGAGCCGACGGTCGAGTTCACCGACGACGGCTACCTGCGCCTCGGCGCCGACCTGGCCGGGCAGCGGTTCCCGTCCAGCGCGGCCGTGGCCATGGTCCGGGAGGGGCAGCTGTGGCTGCTGCCCCTGCGCGGCCCGCAGAGCGGCGGGCTGCTGCTCAAGCAGCGCAACCTGGCGGGCGACCGCTCCACCCTGATCCGGGAGGTCCTGTCCGACGAGGTGCCGGTCGGCGTCCGCCGCGCCGTCTGGGACCCCGACCAGGGCGCGCTGCGCGTGTCCCTGGAGCCGGAGCCGTGAGCGTCGTGACCGGGGAACCGCCGGACACGACCGGTGCCGAGAGCGTGCAGACCGTCGTCGTCGAGGACCGCGGGCGATGGGTGGTGGAGATCGTCGTCGTGTTCGCCGACGGGGTCGTCCGGCACCGCATCGACTCCTTCCACACCCGCGAGCGCGCGGAGATCTCCGCGGGCCTGATCAAGCGCGCCGCCGAACGCGACCTGCGAGGACCCCTGAATGGCTGAGACGACCGAGACGACGATCGCCGTCACGACGCTGCTCGCGGTGCGGCCCCAGCCGCTCGGCGCGTTCCCGCTGCCCGCCGGGTACCTGCTGGTGCCCGCGGGCGAGGACACCGAGGACGCCCGGCTCGCGCTGCTGGCCGGGCGCGTCCCGGACGTGTGGCCAGCCCGGTGCCGCGCGCACGAACTGGCGATGGCCGGCGACCGCGACGGCGCGCTGGCCGCGCTCGACGGGTCCGACCCCGTCACCCGCTACAACCGCTTCGTCCTCGACCCCGACGGCACCGGCCCGCCCGGGGCCGAGCTGGGGGAGTTCGCACCGCTGGTCGACCTGGTGTCGTTCGTGCTCGGCCGCAGCGACGCCCCGCCGGAGCGCGGTGCCGCGGACGGGGAGCTGGCCGCGGTGATCCTGGCCGCGCAGGCCGCCGCGGTGCTGGCCGAGCGGGACCGGGCGGTCGCGCTGCTCGACGAGGCCGCCGCACACGCCGGGGACTCCCCGCTGGGCGGGCTGCTGCTCGGCGCGTCGGCCCAGCTGGAGCCACCGGACGCCGTCGCCCGGCTGGAGCGGGCACTGCGCCTGCTGGCCGGGGCCGAGGACCTGCGGACCGGCCGGGCCGAGCTGCACCTGGCGCTGGCCGGGGCGCTGCACGACCCGGCGCACCCGCAGTTCCTGGTCCGCGCGATCCCGCACTACCACTCGGCGCTGCAGCTCGTGCTGTCGTCCGAGGCACCCGAGCTGTGGGCCTCGGCGCACGCCGACCTGGCCGCCGCGTACCTGACGATGCCGATGACCGAGGCGTCCGACCAGCTCCGGCTCGGGGTCGCGGTGCAGTCGCTGCGCAACGCACTCAAGGTCTTCACCCGCGAGGACCACCCGGAGCGCTGGGCGTCGACGCAGCTCAACCTGGCCAACTCGCTGGTCTACACCCCGTCCACGCACCAGGCCGACAACCTCGTGGAGGCCGTCGAGCTCTACGAGGCGGTGCTGGAGGTCCGCGACCGGACCACCGACCCGCTCGGCCGGGCCCGCGTGCTCGCCAACCAGGGCAACGCGCTCGCGCACCTCGGGATGTTCGACCCGGCCAAGGCGAAGCTGTACGAGGCCCGGTTCCTGTTCGAGGAGTTCGGCGACCACGACTCGATGCGCGCGGTCCGCGGTGTGCTCGACGAGGTCGCCCGCAGCCGCACGCTGGCGAAGGAGGAGCCCGCATGACCGCCGTCGTCGACACCGGGACGTCGTTCGAGGAGCTCGCCGGCCGCGTCGACGCCGCCGCACGGGCCGTGGCCGACCTCGACGGGCCGGCCCGGGCCGTGGCGGAGGAGCTGAAGGACGCCGTCGAGGCCGTCCACCGGGCGGGGCTGACGACGATGGTCCGCGCGATGAAGGCCGACGACGCGGCGCGCGGTGTGCTGTTCGAGCTGGTCGACGACCCGGTGGTGCACCTGCTGCTCTCGCTGCACGGGATCGTGCGGCCGGACCCGGTGACGCTGGCCGAGCGGGTGCTGGTGGAGGTGCGGCCGCAGCTGCGGTCGCACGGCGGGGACGTGTCGCTGGCCCGCATCTCCGACGGCGTGGCCTACGTGCGGCTGGAGGGCGCCTGCAACGGCTGCTCCATGTCCTCGGTGACGCTGCGGAACCTGGTGGAGGAGGCACTGGTGGCCGGGGTCCCGGCCGTCACCGCCGTGGAGGTGCTGCCGAACGAGCCGTCGCCGACGCTGATCTCCGTCGACGCGCTGTTCATGGGGCCCGACCCGGAGAAGGAGGGCTGGGTGCGGGCCTCGTCCACCGCGGCGCTGCTCCCCGGCACGGTCACCCCGCTCACCGTCGGCGGCGCGGACGTGGTGGTCGTCAACGTGGGCCAGCAGCTCACCGCCTACGTCAACGCCTGCGCCCACGAGGGCCTGCCGCTGGACAACGCACTGCTCGACGCGGGCAACGGCACGCTGACCTGTCCCTGGCACGGCTTCTGCTACGACGCCACGTCGGGGGAGTGCCTGTCGGCGCCCGGCGCCCAGCTCGAGCAGCTGCCGCTGCGCGTCGACGCCGGCGTCGTCTGGATCCGCACGGGATGAGCCGGTACTCGACGTACACCTCCCGGCCGGGCGACGTCGCCCGGCGGCGGGGCGGTGCCGTCGTCATGACCTCGGAGCTGACCGGGGGATGGGCGCCGCGGGTCTGGGTCGGGGCGCCAGCACCCGGCGGGCTCGCCCTGCCCGCCGCGCATCCCACGGCCGCGCACCTGTACTCCCCGCGGGGCGTGCACCTCGACGCCTCCCACCTGGTCGTCGCCGACTCCGGCAACCACCGGGTGCTGGTCTGGCACGGCGTCCCGACGTCGGACGAGCAGCCCGCCGACGTCGTGCTCGGGCAGCCGGACGAGCGGACCGAGGGCCGCGCCGCGGGCGGGCGCGGACCCGAGCGCGGCATGGCCGTGCCGTGCGGGGTGCTCGTGCACGAGGGGCGGCTGGTCGTCGCGGACGCCTGGAACCACCGGGTGCTGGTCTGGGACACCGTGCCCGTGACCTCCGACGTCGCCCCCGACCTGGTGCTCGGCCAGGACGACCCGGCCGCGGTGGAACCGAACCGGGGCCGGGGGTGCGCGGCGGACTCGATGTACTGGCCGTTCGGGATCGCCGTCGTCGGGGGCCGGTTCTGGGTGGCCGACACCGGCAACCGACGCGTGCTCGGCTGGGACGGCGGGCTCCCCGACCACGACCGCCCGGCCGACGTCGTGCTCGGTCAGCCCGACGCGGCGCACCGCGAGGAGAACCGGGGAGGTGACGTCGGCCCCGACAGCTTCCGCTGGCCGCACGACGTCACCGGGACCGACGACCTGCTGCTCGTCGCCGACGCGGGTGACCACCGCGTGCTCGGCTGGACCCCGCACCCCGGCGCCGACGGCCCGGCCGGCACGGTGCTCGGCCAACCCGACCTGCGCAGCGCCGAGGAGTGGCCCTACGGCCCGCACACCGGCGACCGCTTCCGCTCCCCGTACGCGGTGGCGCTGCTCGACGGCACGCTCGCCGTCGCCGACACCGCGAACAACCGGATCCTGCTGTGGGACGGCGTCCCCGCGGACGGCCGCGCCGCCGACCACGTGCTCGGCCAGCCGTCGTTCGCGGCGAACGGGGAGAACCGCTGGTCCGCCGTCGACCGCGACACCCTGTGCTGGCCCTACGGGCTCTCGCTGCACGGCGACCGGCTCGCCGTGGCCGACTCGGGCAACAACCGCGTGATGCTGTGGGGCCGGTCGTGACCGCGGTGGTGACCGTCCTGCGTCGGCGGTTCGCCGTCACCGGGGTGGTGCAGGGCGTCGGGTTCCGGCCGCACGTGCACCGGCTCGCGACCGGGCTCGGGCTGGCCGGGTTCGTCGGCAACGACGCCGCGGCGGTGTTCGTCGAGGTCCAGGGGCCCGCGGCGGAGGTGGGGGAGTTCGCGCGGCGGCTGGTCGACGACGCGCCCCCGCTCGCCAGGGTGGAGTCGGTGCGGGCCACGGACCTGGACCCGGCCCCGGAGCAGGGGTTCACCATCGTCGCGAGCCGTGCCGCCCCCGGGTCGCGCACGCCGATCCCGCCGGACGTCGCGGTGTGCGACGACTGCGTGGCCGAGCTGTTCGACCCCGCCGACCGCCGCTTCCGCCACCCGTTCGTCACCTGCACGAACTGCGGCCCGCGCTTCACCATCATCCGGGCGCTGCCCTACGACCGGCCGGCCACGACGATGTCCGGCTTCGCGATGTGCGCGGCCTGCGCTGCGGAGTACCACGACCCGGCCGACCGCCGCTTCCACGCCCAGCCGATCGCCTGCCCCGGCTGTGGCCCCACCCTCACCTTCCGCTCCTACGGGGGCGGGCCGGGCCGGCGGTCCGACGACGCCGTCGCGACCGCCCGCCGGACACTGGCGGACGGGCGGGTCGTCGCCGTCAAGGGGATCGGGGGGTACCACCTCGCCTGCGACGCCACCTCCGAGCCGGCCGTCGCGGCGCTGCGGGAGCGCAAGGCGCGGGACGGGAAGCCGTTCGCCGTCATGGTGCGCGACCTCGCCGCGGCCCGGCTGCTCGCCCGGATCGACGACGACGAGGCCGCCGTCCTGACCTCGCCGGCCCGCCCGGTGGTGCTGCTGCGCCGCAGGCCCGGTGCGGGCGTCGCCGACGGGGTGGCGCCGGGCAGCCCGTGGCTCGGGATCCTGCTGCCCTACACCCCGGTCCACCACCTGCTGCTCGAACACGGCGGGGCCCTCGTCGTGACCAGCGCGAACCGCTCCGACGAGCCGATCTGCTCCACCGACGACGACGAGCGCGACCGCCTCCCCGCGCTCGCCGACGCGGTGCTCACCCACGACCGGCCGGTCCACGTGCCCTGCGACGACTCCGTGGTCCGCGTCGTGGACGGCCACGAGCTGCCGATCCGCCGCTCCCGCGGGTACGCGCCGCTGCCCGTCGACCTGGGCCGGGACGCGCCCGTCGTGCTCGCCGTCGGCGGGGAGGTCAAGAACACCTTCTGCCTCACCGACGGTCACCTCGCGTACTGCTCCGGCCACGTGGGCGACATGGGCACGCTGGAGACGCAGCGGGCCTTCGAGCGCGCGGTCGCCCAGCTCACCGGGCTGCGCACCCGCCCGGAGCGGATCGCCGCCGACCTGCACCCCGGTTACCGCACCCGCGCCTGGGCCGAGGACCACGCGGGCGACCGACCGCTGCTGCTCGTGCAGCACCACCACGCGCACGTCGTCTCGCTGCTGGCCGAGCACGGCCGCCTGGGGGAGCCGATCCTCGGGGTGGCGTTCGACGGGACGGGGTACGGCACCGACCACACGATCTGGGGCGGGGAGTTCCTGCTGCTGGGGTCGGACAGCCACCGGTTCGAGCGGGTGGCGCACCTGGCCCCGGTCGCGCTGCCCGGCGGCGACGCCGCGGTGCGCCACCCGCGCCGGATGGCGCTGTCGCACCTGCACGCCGCGGGGATCGGCTGGGCCGACGACCTGCCCCCGGTCGCGGCCTGCACCGGGCCGGAGCGCCGCCTGCTCGCCTCCCAGCTCGCCTCCGGCGCCGCCTGCGTCCCGACCACCAGCATGGGCCGGCTGTTCGACGCCGTCGCGAGCCTGCTCGGCGTCCGCCACGAGGTCACCCACGAGGGCCAGGCGGCGATGGAGCTGGAGGCGCTGGCGGCGGCCCCGGAGTCGCAGCATGGCCACCTTCCCGCAACGAGATGGCGTGAAGGTGGCCATGCTGCAACGGGGACGGGGGTAGCGGGCGGCGTGCTGGACCCGGCTCCGTTGCTCCGCGGGCTCGTCGACGGGCTCCGCGCCGGGGTGCCCGTGCCCGAGCTGGCGCTCGCGTTCCACGTCGCCGTCGCCGACGCCGTCGCCGAGACGGTGACGCGCGTGTCGGCCGGTGTCCGGCTGGTCGGGCTCACCGGCGGGGTGTTCCAGAACGTGCTGCTGCTGCGGATGACGCGGCAGCGGTTGCAGGACGCGGGGTTCACGGTGCTCACCCACCGCCTCGTCCCACCGAACGACGGCGGGCTCGCGCTCGGTCAGGCGGCCGTCGCCGTCATGCACGCCAACGAGGAGGGCTGAGCCATGTGTCTGGGGGTTCCCGGCCGGATCGCGGAGATCTGGGACGAGCCGAGCGGTGCGCGGATGGCGCACGTCGAGTTCCCCGGATCGGCGGAATCGGGTCCGGAGGTGCGGCGCCTGTGCCTGGCCTACCTGCCGGACCTGCGGATCGGCGACTACACGATCGCCCACGCGGGCTTCGCGCTGACGCGCATCGACGAGGACTCCGCCCGCGTCACGCTGGCGACGATGGTCGACTACGGCATCCTGGACGGGGCACCGTGACCGCCGCGCTGGACCAGGACCTCTCCGACGACCTCGCGGCCGCGGCGCTGTCGCTGGCCCGCAGCTTCGCCGCCGGGGCCACGCTGTGGTGCCTCGCGCCGGACTGGGAGCCGCACGCCCAGCACGTCGCGGTCGAGTTCGTGCACCCGGTGATCGTCGGCAAGAAGGCGTTGCCCGCGGTGGCGCTGACCGGGCCCGGGCTCGTCGCCACCACCCGGGTCTCGGTGCGCCCCGGTGACGTCGTGCTCGCCGTGGCCGCCGCCGCCGAGCCCGCCGTGCGCGAGGTGATGCTCCGGGCCCCGGCCTGGGGCGTCGACACCCTCTGGATCGGCAGCGGCGTCCGTCCGCCCGACGGCGCTGCCGGGCACGTCCTGTGGCTCGAGGACCCCGACCCCCGGCTGCCGGCCACCGGCGGCTTCGTGTTGATCTACCATCTGCTCTGGGAGCTGACGCATGTGTGCTTCGAGCACCCCGGCCTGCTGACGACGCAGGAGTGCGCGGACGAGGTCTGCATCACCTGCTCCGACGAGGGGCGGCTCGGCGAGGTCGTCGGCCCCGGGCGGGTCCGCACCGCCACGGGCGTCGAGGACGTCGAGACGATGCTCGTCGGGGCGGTCGCGCCCGGTGACCTGCTGCTCGTCCACGCCGGTACGGCGATCTCGCGGGTGACGGCGTGACCGGCTTCCTCTACCCCTTCCTCGACGCCGGGGAGCGTGACCGGGACGCGCTGCTGCGCGACCTCGCCGCGTCGGCGCGGTCGAAGGCGCTGCAGAGCGCGGCGCTGCGGGCCTCGACGCTGGCCGCGTGCGCCGCCGACCTCGATCGGGCCGCGGTGGAGATGGCCCGGCGGTTCGCCGCGGGTGGGCGGTTGTTCTGCTTCGGCAACGGCGGCAGCTCCACCGACGCGACGACCCTCGCCGGGCTGTTCGCCCGCCCGCCGCTGCACGCGCCGCTGCCCGCGTGGTCGCTCACCGCCGACCAGGCGGTCCTCACGGCGCTGGGCAACGACGTCGGGTTCGACCTGGTGTTCGCCCGGCAGCTGATGGCCCGCGGCGGCCCCGGTGACATGGCGGTCGCCCTGTCCACCAGCGGCAGCTCCCGCGACCTGGTGGCCGCGTTCCGGGAGGCCCGCACCCGCGGGATGTTCACCGTCGGGTTCGCCGGGTACGACGGCGGGCGGTTCGCCGAGAGCCCGGACGTCGACGTCTGCTTCACCGTCGACTCGCAGAGCGTCCACCGCATCCAGGAGGCGCAGGCCCTGCTGGGCTACCAGCTCTGGGCCACCGTCCACGACCGCATGGGGGACCAGTGACCGCCGCCGACTACCTGAGCTCGGGCCCGGGCTTCGCCGAGGGCGAGGTGATCGAGCGGATCGAGGCGTTCCGCCGCCGCCGCCCGCGGCTGCGCGACGAGATCGTGACGCTGGCGCACGGGGCGGGCGGCAAGTCCTCGGCCGCACTCGTCGACGCCGTGTTCGTGGAGGCGTTCCACAACGAGCTGGGCGACGGGGCCGTGCTCACGACGCCGTCCGGGGAGCGGCTGGCGTTCTCCACCGACTCGTTCGTCGTGCAGCCGCTGCGCTTCCCCGGCGGCTCGATCGGCCACCTCGCCGTACACGGCACCGTCAACGACCTGGCCTGCTCCGGGGCGGTGCCGCAGTGGCTCTCGGCGGCGTTCGTGCTGGAGGAGGGCTTCGGGGTCGCGGAGCTGAAGGAGATCGTCGCCGACATGGCGTCGGCAGCCGCCGCGGCGGGCGTGCGGATCGTCACCGGCGACACCAAGGTCGTGCCCCGCGGAGCTGCCGACGGCCTGTTCGTCACCACCTCGGGGGTCGGGGTGATCCCGGCCGGGCGGAGGTTCCCCGCGGTGCGTCCCGGCGACCGGCTGATCCTGTCCGGGACGATGGGCGACCACGGCATGGCCGTCATGCTCGCCCGCGGCGACCTCGCGATCGAGGCCGACATCGCCTCGGACACCGCACCGGTGCACGGCGTCGTCGAGGCGCTGCTGGCCGCCGCCCCCGGCACCCGCTGGCTGCGCGACCCCACCCGCGGCGGCGTCGGCACCGTCGCCAACGAGCTCGCGCAGGACACCGGTCTCGGCGTCGTCCTCGACGAGCAGTCGTTGCCGGTGCGCCCGGTCGTCAACGGGGCCTGCGAGATGCTCGGCATCGACCCGCTCTACGTCGCCAACGAGGGCAAGTTCCTCGCGGTCGTCGCCCCGGAGGAGGCCGACGCCGCGCTGGCCGCGATGCGGTCGCACCCGCTGGGCGCCGACTCCGTCGTGATCGGCGAGATCACCGCGCAGCCGGCCTCCACGGTCGTGCTGCGCACCGCCTTCGGGGGCACCCGGATCGTCGACATGCTCGTCGGCGACCCCCTGCCGAGAATCTGCTGAGAGGGGACCGACATGTGCCTGGGGATCCCGGGGAGGATCGTCGCGATCACCGACGCCGCGAACTGCATGGCGAAGGTGGACGTCAGCGGCGTGCAGCGCACGATCAGCGTCCGCCTGCTGGAGCGGGACATGCCCGAACCCGACGACTGGGTGCTCGTCCACGTCGGGTTCGCCATGGCCCGGATCGACGAGGCCGAGGCGCTGCTGACGCTGGCCGCCGTGCAGAAGCTCGGCGACGCCTACACCGACGAGCTCGACGCGTTCAGGGGGAGTCCGGCATGAAGTTCGTCGACGAGTTCCGCGACCCGGCCGCCGCCCGGAAGCTGCTGGGCGCGATCGAGGTGCTCGCGGAGTCCGGCCGCCACTACAAGTTCATGGAGGTGTGCGGCGGGCACACCCACACCATCTACCGCCACGGCATCGAGCACCTGCTCCCGTCGAACGTCGAGCTGGTGCACGGGCCGGGCTGTCCGGTGTGCGTCATCCCGATGGGCCGCGTCGACGACGCCATGTGGCTCGCCGAGCAGCCGGGGGTGATCTTCACCTGCTTCGGCGACATGATGCGCGTGCCCGGGTCGCGGGGGAGCCTGCTCGACGCGAAGGCCCGCGGCGCCGACGTCCGGTTCGTCTACTCCCCGCTCGACGCGCTCACCCTCGCCACGCGCAACCCGGACAAGCAGGTCGTGTTCTTCGCGTTGGGCTTCGAGACCACCGCACCGTCGACGGCCGTGACGCTCGTGCGGGCCCGCGAGCTGGGCGTCACGAACTTCTCGGTGTTCTGCAACCACGTCACGATCGTGCCGCCGCTCAAGGCCATCCTCGACTCGCCCGACCTGCGCCTCGACGGGTTCCTCGGCCCGGGGCACGTGTCGACGGTGGTGGGGAACCGGCCCTACCGGTTCGTCGCCGAGACCTACGGCAAGCCGATCGTCGTGGCCGGGTTCGAGCCGCTGGACATCCTCGCCTCGGTCGCGATGCTGCTCACCCAGCTCCGGGAGGGCCGCTGCGAGGTGGAGAACCAGTACTCCCGGGTGGTCCACGAGGACGGGAACCCGGCGGCGCTCGCGCTGCTCGGGCAGGTCTTCTCGCTGCGGCCGCACTTCGAGTGGCGCGGCCTGGGCTTCATCTCCCAGAGCGCGCTGCGGCTGCACGACGACTTCGCGGAGTTCGACGCCGAGATCCGCTACGCGATGCCCGGTGTCCGCGTCGCCGACCCGAAGGCGTGCCAGTGCGGGGAGGTGCTCAAGGGGGTCCTCAAGCCGTGGGAGTGCAAGGTGTTCGGCACCGCCTGCACGCCGGAGACGCCGATCGGGACGTGCATGGTCTCGCCCGAGGGGGCGTGCGCGGCGTACTACAACTTCGGGCGGATGCACCGGGAGGCGGTCCAGCTTGTCAGCGGGGGTTGAGCTCTTCGCCCGCTACGCGCTGGCCCCCAACGCGCTGGGGTTCTGCGGGCCGCCCACCGGGCTGGGGTCGACGGAGCGGGAGGTCCGGGCGGCCGCGACCCGGTTCTCCGGGGCGTGGCCCTACCTGCGGGTGCTCGCCCGGCTCACCGGCACCGCGGACCCCCTGGACGCCCGGCTGGTCGAGGCGTACTGGCTGGGCCGCGACACCGGTGTCGACGGGGCCCGGTTCGGCACGGACCTGCTGGAGATCATCGGGCCGCAGGCGGGGCACTACTGGGGCCACCTGACGCCGGACCTGCTGTCCGGTGCGTCCGGGGACCACGGCTTCCACGTGTTCGCCGTCTACCCGTGGTCGCGCCTGCTCGACACCGGTCTCGACCATCCCCGGCACGTCCTCGACAGCTGCCGGATCCGCTGGGGGACGGTGCTCACCCGCACGGCCGACGGGGTGGAGGTGGAGAGCCGCCGCCTGGACTGGGACGGTGCTGCGCTCACCCTCGGATCCCCGGCCCCGGAACGGATCGAGGCGGACCACGTGCTCGTCGGCGTCGAGGTGGGGGACACGGTGGCCCTGCACTGGGAGTGGCTGTGCGACCGCCTGACGGTCGAGCAGGCCACGGACCTGGAGCGCACGACGCGGCACCACCTGGCCGCGACGACGGCCCGGCTGCGGTCCGGTGAGGCACGGTGAGGCCGCGGATCGTGCAGGACGAGGGGCAGGTCGGGTTCCACTGGGCCACCCCGGCGGGGCGGCCGATCTCGCTGCCCGCGCTCATGCGCACCGACGACGAGCCGGACCGGCTGGTGTCCACCCACCTCGAGGCGCTCGACGACGCCCTGATCATCGCGGCCGGGCGCTTCGGCGAGGTGCTCGGCGGCGGGCGCCGGCCGTCGGCCGGGGAACGGGACGGGCTGCGTGAGCTGCACCGGGCGGTCGACCGCCTGTGTCACGAGTACGCCGCCGGTCTGGCGCTGCTCGGCACGGGGGCGGAGCTCCGGGCCGGGCAGATCGTCGGCACCGCCGCGCTGCTCGCCATCCGCGCGCGCCGGCCGCTGGACCTGCTCGGCCCGGCCCCGTTCGACGGGCGGCTCGACGATCCCGCGCTCGGTGTCGTCGGCGGGTTCGGCGAGATGACCGTGGTCGACCCGGACCGGCCGTGGCTCGGGGGGCGCTGGATCGTGCGCACCGAGGACGGGCGGCGGTTCCCGCTGACGCTCGCGATGATCCTGTTCGACAGCTCGGGCACGAACAAGGACGCGTCCCTGCAGGAGCACCGCGAGGCGCTGCGGGCGGTGCTGGCGGCGGCGACGGCGGCCGATGCGGACCCGCTCGCCGTCGCGTGCGCACTGGACTGGCTGCTCTACGACTGGCTGATGGCCCACCGCGACGGCCCCGACAGCGCCGCGATCGAGATCCCGAAGGGCCGCGAGGCCGACGCCGGGCTGATCGTGGATGCCGCGGCGGGGTCGGTCGCCGCGCGGGCGGCGTTCGACCCGGGGCTGCTCGTGGTGGGGTGAGCCGGAAGTAGGGGCGATCCCCGAGGCGACTCGGTCTTTGTACCGATGTATCAGGGTGCCGGCCCCGGCAGTCTGAGGCGCATGGTCGACATGCTCCGGTTCGTCACCGAGGCCGCACTCGCGTCACCCTGGCTGCTCGCGGTGATCGTCGGGATGGCCCTGGTCGATGCGCTGCTGCCGGTGGTGCCGAGCGAGGCGCTGATCATCGCGGCCGGGGTGTCGGCGGTGACGGGGGAGCAGAACCTGTTCGCGGTGATCGCGGCGGCGGCGTTCGGCTCCCTGCTCGGGGAGTGCCTGGGCTACCTGATCGGGCGCGGGGTCGGGCCCGCGGTCCGGTCCCGCTACGCCGCCGACGGCCGGCGCGCCGAGAACTACGACCGGGCCGAGCGGTTGCTGCACCGCCGCGGCGGAACGGTCCTGCTCACGGCCCGGTTCCTGCCGGGCGGGCGCACCGTCGCGACGCTCGCCGCGGGGGCCACCGGCTACCCGGCGGCACGGTTCGTCGGCTTCACCGTGCCCGGGACGCTGCTCTCGGCGTCGTGGTCGGCGGTGCTCGGGTTCGTCGGCGGGGCCGCGTTCGCCCACGACACCGTGACCGCGCTCGTCGTCGGCTTCTGCTTCGCCAGTGCCGTCGGGTTCGTGGTGGAGGGGGTGCGCCGGCTGCGCAGGCGGGCGGTGGTCGGGGCGGGGCCCGTCGAGGCGGCCCCCGAGCGGGAGCTCGTCGGGGTCGCCCACACCTGACGACGATAACCATGCGCACGTAAAGGCTTGTTCTGGAAACCATTGTCATTAACTATGAGGGCATGACCTCGACCCGCGCCTCCAGCTGGGCGCTGCACGACCGGCTGCCGCAGACGCTCCAGCCCGCGGAGATCCGCGCGATCAACAACCCGAGTCGGGCGATCCACGACCACCGCACGTACACCTGGAACGGCTGGGACTTCGACCTGCCGCCCGGCGTGTTCCGTCCCGGCGGGACGAGCCGGCTGGTGCACGCCCGGCTGCTCGACGGCACGCTGCCCGTCGCGGGCCTGCGGTACGCGGCGATGGGGGCCGGGCTCGGGGTCGAGGCCGTCGTCGCCGGGGTGCGCGGGGCGTCCGCCGTGTACGCCCTCGACGTCCACCCGGAGAGCGTCCGCACCGCGGCCCGGCACTACGCGCGGATCGTCGGGACCGACGGTCCGCCGCTGTACCCGGTCGTCGCCGACGTCTGGGAGGGCTTCCCGGACGGCGTGCAGGTCGACGTCGTCACGTTCAACCCGCCCGCGATCGAGCTGCCGCTGTCCGACGACCCCGACATCGTGCGCAACCTGTGCGTCGGGCGCGACATCGCGGCGCGGTTCTTCGGCCAGCTCGTCGCGCGCGACCTGCTCGCGCCCGGCGGCGTCGTGTACCTGATCGTCTCGAACACCGCGCCGCTGCGCGACGTCGTCGCGACCGCCCTGGACGCGGGGTTCGACGCCGAGGTGGTGCACGTCGAGGACTGGCCCGGCGACGACGTGCAGACCTACCTGTTCGCGCTGTGTCGGCCGGACAGCCGGTGATCCACGCCCACTACGCCGACGCCATCGCCGATCCGGACCCGATCCTGGTCGAACCCGGCGTCGTCTGCCTGCGCTTCGAGGTCATGAAGGTGCGCTCGGCGCTCGGGGCGGTGCGCCACCTCGTCGAGTCCGGCCTGGTCCGCCGCGGCGACACGCTCGTCGACAGCTCCAGCGGCATCTACGCCCACGCTCTCGCCCTCGCGTGCCACCGCTACGGGATGCGCTGCCACATCGTCGGCTCCACGACCATCGACCGGACGCTGCGCCTGCAGCTGGAGATCCTCGGCGCCACGCTGGAGCAGGTCCGGTCCTCCACCGACCTCAAGCTCGACCAGAACCTGCGGGTGCACCGTGTCGGCGAGCTGCTGCTGCGCAACCCGCGCTACCACTGGATGCGCCAGTACCACGACGGCGTGCACTACCTCGGTTACCGCGAGGTCGCCGAGACGGTCGGCGCCGACCTGCCGACGGGCCCGCTGACGATCGTCGGCGGGGTCGGCACCGGCGCATCGACGGGCGCGCTCGCGACCTACCTGCGCCGGGCCGGGCGCGATGTCGAGCTGGTCGGCCTGCAGCCGTTCGGCAGCGTCACGTTCGGGGCGGAGCACACCGCCGACCCCGACATGATCATCGCGGGGATCGGGAGCTCGATCGAGTTCCGCAACGTCCGCCACGACCTCTACGACCGCATGCACTGGATGGCGTTCCCCTACGCGCGGGCGGGGGCGATCGATCTCCTGCGGCGCAGCGGCGTGTTCGCCGGCCTCTCGTCGGGGGCGGCCCACCTGGTGGCGCGGTACGAGCGCGCGCTCGCCCCCGGGCGCACGGTCGTGTTCCTCGCCCCCGACACGGGCCACCGCTACGTCGACGCGGCGTACGCGGGGCACGAGGACGTCCCGGCGGTCGACGGCCTCGCGCCGCGCGTCGTCGGCGGTGTCGAGGACCTCGAGCCGCCGTGGTCGGCCCTGCCGCTGGTGGCCCGGCCGGTGGCGCAGCCCGCGCGGGTCGCGTCGTGAAGGGGGTGGGTGAGCTCGTCGAGCAGGTCCTCGACGGCCTCCACGGGCCGCCGCCCGCGGAGGTGACCGCCACCAGCGTCTTCTGGGTGCACCACGGGACCCGCCTGGCCGGTGGCACGACGACCTATCGCAACCAGTACCTGCTGGTCCGGGTCGGGCCGGCGTTCGGGGCGTGCGGCTTCGAGGCGGGCGAGGTGGATCCCGGCATCTGCGCCGACGCCTCGGGGGCACCGGTCGCCGACCTGCTGCGCGACGGGCCGCCGGTGCTGCGGCTCGCCGCGTTGGACGCCTACCTGGCCTCGGGCGCGCCGCACCGGGAGTCCTCGGCCACTGTCGTGACGCTGAGGGCCGGGCCGCCCGAGGTCCGCGCACGGGCCCGGGACGCGGCCGTCGCGAGCCTGCTCGACGTCGAGCCCGGCGCCCGCGTCGCTCTGATCGGCGTGGTCGACCCGCTCGTCGCGGCGATCCGGGAGCGCGGCGCCGAGCCGCTGCCGTGCGACCTCAACCTGCACACGACCCGGTGGGGCGACCCGGTCACCTCCGACATGGCGGAGGTCCTCGACGTCGCCGACGCCGTGGTCGCCACCGGCATGACGCTCGGCAACGGCACGTTCGACACGATCCTGGCCCGCTGCCGCGACCGGGGCGTCCCGCTGATCGTCTACGCGCAGACCGGCAGCGCCGTCGCGCGCGCGTTCCTCGGCGGCGGCGTCTCCGCCGTGTCCGCGGAGCCCTTCCCGTTCTCCCAGTTCAGCGCCGACCCAACGGCGCTGTACCTCTACACCGACAAGGAAACCTGATGTTCCACCGACTCGGACCGGCCGTGCTGGCCGTCCTCGCACTCGCCGCCTGCGGGGCCCCGGCCGCGCCCGCACCCGCGGCGGCCGCCGTCACCGTCGAGAACTGCGGGCGCCAGGTCACCCTCGACGCACCTCCCGAGCGGGTCATGGTCATCGGCGGGGAGGCGGGCACGCTCGTCGCCGCCGCCGGGGGCGCCGACCGGATCACGACATTCGCGCCGCTGCGGGGCGAGCCGCTCGGCGCCGCGGAGGCCGAGCTGGCCGCGCGGCCGCAGGCCCCGATCGGCACCGCCACCGACATCTCCCGCGAGTTCGTCCTCGGGCAGACCCCGGACCTCGTCGTGACGTTCGGCCTGGAGGGCACCTCGCCGGAGGAGCTGGCGGAGCTCGGCATCCCGACGCTGATCGTCGCGGGCTACTGCGGCGGGTTCGGCGCGGGCCAGTCGCAGCGTTCCGGGTCCGCGCTGGAGGAGGTCGCGACCGACGTCGAGATGATCGGCACCGCGCTGGGCACCTCCGGGGTCGCCGACGCCGTGGCCGACGACCTGCGCGCGCGGGTCGAGGCGGTGCGCTCCGCAGCGGCCCCCGACGGGCGCAGCGCGGTGGCGTTGTTCGTGTCCGGTCCCGACAGTGCGCTCGGGGCCTACGGGAACCTGGGGATGGTGCACGAGCAGCTGGAGCTGGTCGGCCTGGGCAACGTGTTCGGCGCGGAGGCGGAGCGCTACTTCGAGCCGAGCGTCGAGGCCCTGATCGGCACCGCGCCCGACGTCGTGCTGGCCCTCCACGAGCCCGGCGACACGACCGAGCAGGAGGTGCGCGAGTCGGTGCTGTCCCGCCCGGAGCTGGCCGGGCTGCCCGCCGTGGTGAACCGGGACGTCCTGGTGCTCGACTTCTTCCGCTCCGGGCACGGCACCCTGGCCGTCGACGGGCTCGAGGAGCTCACCGCGCAGCTGGCCACGCTCCCGTGACCCTGGACGTCCTGGCCGCCCCCGTCGTCGACGACCTCGGCCGGGCCGCCCGGCGGTGGCACACCGCGCTGTGGACCGGCGGGCTCGGCGTCGTGCTGGTCCTGACGGTCCCGCTCGCCGTCGGGTTCGGGCCGGTGTCGATCCCGCCGGGCACGGTCGCGGCGATCCTCGGGCACCACGTGCTCGGGTTCCCCGCACAGGCCACGTGGGGCCCGGCCGAGGACAGCATCGTGTGGCTGGTCCGGGCGCCCCGGGTGTTGCTCGGGGCGGCCGTCGGAGCGGCGCTCGCGATGGCCGGGGTCGCGCTGCAGACCCTGGTCCGCAACGTGCTGGCCGAGCCGTACCTGCTCGGGGTGTCGGCGGGGGCGTCGACCGGGGCGGCGGCGACGATCCTGTTCGGCGTCGGCTCCGCGCTGGGTGGCGGCGCACTGACCGGCAGCGCGTTCCTCGGTGCGCTCGGCGCGATCGGGCTGGTGTTCGCCGTCGCGGGGCTCGGGGGCGCGGTCACCTCGGTGCGTCTGCTGCTCGCCGGGGTGGCGGTGGGTTACGTGCTGCAGGCCGTCACCAGCTTCATGATCTTCGCCTCGGACAGCCCCGAGGGGTCCCGTGCGGTGCTGTTCTGGCTGCTCGGGTCGCTCGCCCAGGCCGACTGGGCCGCGGTGACGGTCGTCGCGTCGACCACCGTCGTCACGCTCGGGCTCCTGCTCGTCTGGTCGCGGCGCTTCGACGCGCTCGCCGTCGGCGACGACACCGCCCGCGCACTCGGCACCGATCCGGCCCGCCTGCGGCTCGTCGCCCTGCTCGCCGTCGCGCTGTGCACCGGTGCCGCGGTCGCGGTGTCCGGCGGGATCGGCTTCGTCGGGCTCGTCGTGCCGCACGTCGCCCGGCTGTGCGTCGGCGGCGTGCACCGTCGGGTCCTACCCGTCGCCGCGCTCATCGGTGCGGCGTTCCTGATCTGGGCCGACGTCGTCGCGCGGCTGGCGTTCTCCCCGCGGGAGCTGCCGCTGGGGATCGTCACCGCCGTCGTTGGAGCGCCCTTCCTGCTCGTGCTCGTCCGCCGCCTGCGCGCGGCCTGAGAGGAACCCGATGATCACCGCGTCGGACGTGACGTTCGCCTACGACGGCACCCCGGTCCTCGACGGCGTGGGGATCGCCGCGGCCGCAGGTGGGGTGCTCGGGCTGATCGGGCCCAACGGCAGCGGCAAGACGACCCTGCTGCGGATCCTCTACACCGCGCTGCGGCCGCGGTCCGGGGCCGTGCTGCTCGACGGCGAACCGGTGGCGGCACTGCCGGGCCGGGAGCTGGCGCGCCGGATCGCCGTCGTCGCGCAGGAGAGCCCGCCGGAGCTGCCGATCTCGGTCGCGGAGATGGTGCTGCTCGGGCGGTCGCCGCACCGCTCGTCGTTCCAGGCGTTCACGGGCGACGACCACGCGGTCGCGGCCGCCGTACTGCGCCGCGTCGGGATGCGCGAGCACGCGGAGCGGGGGTTCTCGCTGCTCTCCGGCGGGGAGAAGCAGCGGGTCCTGATCGCCAGGGCGCTCGCGCAGGAGGCCGGGCATCTGCTGCTCGACGAGCCGACCAACCACCTCGACATCCGCTACCAGCACGAGGTGCTCAGCCTCGTCGCCGCGCTGGGGATCACGACGATCGTCGTGCTGCACGACCTGAACCTGGCGGCCCGTTACTGCGACCGGCTGGTGCTGCTCGACCACGGCCGGGTCGCCGCGACCGGCCCGACGGCCGACGTGCTGCGGCCCGAGGTGCTCGAACCCGTCTACCGGGTGTCGGTCCGCCGGTTCGACGATGACGGCTGCGTGCAGCTGGTGTTCCGGCCCGTTCAGACCGCGCTGAACACCACGGAGTGGTAGCCGGTGGCGCCGTCGGGGAGCACCGGGGCGCGCTCCTCGGTCTGCGTCACGCCGTTCGCGTCGGTGGCCCGGACGGTCACGACGTGCGCACCCGCCGCGGCGACGACGTCGGCCCGCCACATCCGCCACGTGTCGCCTCCGACCTCGGTGGCCAGCTCCGCAGGCGTCCACGGGCCGTCGTCGAGGCGTACCTCGACGCGGCTGATCCCGACCGGCTGGGCCCACGCGATCCCGGCGACGGTGACGCGCCCGGCCGGCGTGCTGCCGGCGGCCTTCGGCACGTCGATGCGCGACTGCGTCTTCACCGGCCCGAGCCGCCCCCACCCCCGCTGCAGCCAGTACGCCTGCTTCCGGTCGAACGTCGTGACCTCCAGGTCGGTGACCCATTTCGTCGCCGACACGTACCCGTAGAGGCCGGGCACGACCATGCGCACCGGGAACCCGTGCTCGGGCGGCAGGGCCTCGCCGTTCATCCCGACGGCGAGCAGCGCGCCGCGGTCGGGTTCGAGCAGCACGTCGACGGGGGTGCCCGCGGTCCACAGGCCGTCGCTGCTGGTGGAGAGCACCTGGTCGGCCCCGGGGGCGATGCCGGCCTCCAGCAGGATCTCCCGCAGGTCGACGCCGGTGAAGTTCGAGGTGGAGATGTAGTCGTCGCCCACCTCGTTGGACACGCAGATCATCGTGACCGTGCGCTCCAGCAGCGGGCGGGCGAGCAGGTCGTCGAAGGTCAGGGTGAGCTCGCGGTCGACCATGCCGTGGATGCGCAGCGACCAGTCCGCCGCGGTCTGCGTGGGGATCCGCAGCGCGGTGTCGATGCGGTAGAAGTCGGCGTTGGCCGTCAGGAACGTCGGCGTGCCCACCTCGGGGAACGCGGCCCCCGCGGGGATGGCCGGGGCGCGCTCGGCCAGCGCCAGTCCGCGCAGCCGCGCCGTCACCTCGTCGCGCGAGCCGGTGAGGCGTCCGCCGAGGAGCTGACCCAGCCCGCCCGCGGCGAGCGCGCCGAACCCGACGAGGGCCGACGTGCCGGTCAGCACCGTGCGGCGGTCCATCCCGGTCCCCGCACGGGGGGCCGCGGGGAGCGCGAGCGCGTGCAGCCTGCGCAGCGCCAGGACGCCGACGCCCGCGGCCGCCGCGGGGGCGAGCAGGTCGACGGGGGTGAACGCGGGGGACAGTGCGACGGCGGCGAAGCCGAGCAGCCCGAGCCCGGTCAGCGCCCGGGTGCCGGGCCGCGGCCGCTCGCGCGACGCGAGCCCGACGCCGACCGCCGCCGCGAGCAGGACGACCGCCATCCCGGCGAGCAGCACGGGCTTGTCGGCGACGCCGAACGCGGACTTCGCGAACTCGACGAGCCACTGCGGCGCCAGGGCGATCGCCCCGTTGCCGACGGCCAGGAACGGCGACGACGCGGGGGAGACCAGACCCGCGACGAGGTGCCCGGCGGCCAGCGCGGCGGCGACGGCGAGCACCCCGATCGCCGCGGCCGTGCGGCGGGGGACGACGGGTGTCGGGTGGGTGGTCGTCGTGCTCACGCCCCCATCCTCCTCCGCGGTCGTGCGCGCCCCGCCCGGCGTGTCTGACGAAACGGTGACGATAGGCTGCGCGCGACACACTGGGGAACGGACTGGGGGACGGCCGGATGAGCGACAACAGAGGTCTCGACGACGCGCCGGCGATCCCGGACGTCGACCTGACCCGCCCGTCGATCGCCCGCGTGTACGACTACGTCCTCGGCGGCAAGGACCACTACGAGATCGACCGCCAGGTGTCCGCCGCGCTGTTCAACGCCGTGCCCGAGACCAGCAACCTCGCCGAGGACAACCGCAACCACCTGCGCCGCGCCGTCACCTGGCTGGTGCGCGAGGCCGGCATCCGGCAGATCCTCGACCTCGGCTCGGGCCTGCCGACCGCGGGCAACGTGCACGAGATCGCGCACGCGGCCGACCCGTCGGTGCGCGTCGTCTACGTCGACATCGACCCGATCGTGCTGGCCCACGGCCGCGCGCTGCTCGACGACGACGACACCACCACGGTGATCACCGGCGACGTCCGCGACATCGACGCGATCTTCGCCGACCCCGCCGTCGCCGAGCTGATCGACACCTCGCAGCCGTTCGCGGTGCTCGCGGCCAGCATCTTCCACCACCTCTCCGACGACGAGGACCCGTACGCGGTCGCCGCGGCGATCACCGCGCGGCTCAGCCCGGGCAGCTACCTGCTCGCGAGCAACTTCCTCGACGACGACGAGCCGCGCGCGAAGGCGCTGGAGAAGGCCTTCCTCGAGGGCGGCCTGGGCACCGGCCGGTTCCGCACCTGGGCCGAGCAGCGTCGCTTCTTCGACGGGCTGGAGCTGGTGGAGCCGGGCCTGACCTACGCCAACGACTGGCGGCCCGACGACCAGACGCCGACCGACAGCCCCACCCACACGCTCTACGCGGCGGGCATCGGCCGCAAGGCCTAGAACTTCTCGATCAGCCCGGCCAGGGCGGTGCGGGTGTCGCGCGGCGTGAGCGCCTGCACGACGAGCCGCTCCCAGACCCCCGAGTAGTCCTCCACGTCGGAGCGCTTGTCGAGGTAGACCGCGCTGTTGAGCTGCTCGAGGTAGACGATGTCGGGCAGGTCGGACTCGGCGAAGCGCAGGATCGAGAACGGGCCGCCCGCGGCGGCGTGGCTGCCCGCGCGGAACGGCAGCAGCTGCACGGTGACGTTGGGCCACCGGCTCGCCTCGAGCAGGTGCTCAAGCTGGCCGCGCATCACCGCGGGCGTGCCGTAGGGGCGGCTGACCGCGGCCTCGTCGATCACGACCCACAGCTGCGGCGCACCCGGCTCGAGCAGCATCTTCTGCCGCCCCATCCGCAGCTGCACCCGCTGGTCGACGTCCTCGGGCGGCGAGCCGCGGTGCCCGAGCAGCACCACGCTGCGGGCGTACTCCTCGGTCTGCAGCAGGCCCGGCACGAACTGGAGCTCGAAGCTGCGGATGACCTTCGCGGCCTGCTCCAACCGCAGGTACATCTCGAACCAACCGGGCAGGACGTCGCTGTGCTGCTGCCACCAGCCGCGGGCGTTGGCGCGGGTCGCGAGGTCGCGGTACCCGTCCCGCTCGGCCTCGTCGGTGACGCCGTAGAGGGTCAGGAGGTCGAGTACGTCGCGTTCCTTGCAGCCGACGCGGCCCAGCTCCAGGCGGCTGATCTTCGCGCTGGACGCGCGGATCGCGTCGCCCGCCCGCTCGCGGGTGATGCCGTTGGCCTCGCGCAGCCGACGCAGCTGGGTGCCCAGCACGATGCGCAGGACCGTGGGGCCACCCTGGTCGGGCGGTGGTGACGGTGCGCTCACGGTTGTACCCCCATCGCGTCCAGCATAGCCGTCACGTCCGGGGCGGGGTCTGCCCGTGGCCGCCGAGGGCGGTGCGGACACGGTCGATCTCCGCGGCGTCGAGGGTCCGCAGCGGCAGGCCGGTGCCGAGTGCGCGCAGGGCGACGTCGCAGACGTACTCGAGGTATGCGGCCCGGTCCAGTGCCCCGGCCAGCGCGGGGGCGACGAGCACCGCCCCGTGGTTCGCCATGAGCGCGGCGCTACGGCCGTCCAGCGCGGCGTGGACGTGCGCGGCCAGCTCCGGCGTGCCGAAGGTCGCGTACGGCGCCACACGGACCGCGCCGCCGAAGAACGCGGAGTAGTAGTGCGTCAGCGGCACCTCGTCGACGACGGTCGAGAGCGCGGTCGACGCGGGGGCGTGGGTGTGCAGCACGACCTCGCCGTCGCACGCACCGTCGCGGGTGTGCACGAGGACGTGCAGCGCGAGCTCGGAGGTCGCGCGCAGCGGCGCGTCGATCGGGGTGCCGTCGAGCGCGTGCACGCCGACCATCTCCGGCGTCATCTCCCCGTAGTCGACGGCCGACGGGGACACCGCGATCCGGTCGCCGTCGCGCACCGAGACGTTGCCCGCGGTCCCGACCACCAGGCCGCGGTCGACGAGCCCCCGGCACAGGTCGACGACGGCGGCCCGGGCGGCGTTCATCGTCCGATCCTCCCGCGCGTGCTCACGACGACGGCGAGCGCCGTGGTCAACGGCACCGCCGCCACGAGCCCGATGCTGCCGACCAGCGTCCGGACGACCTCCGTGGCGATGACCTGGCTGGTCAGGGTGTCGGCGAGGCCGCGCTCGGCGACGCTGAACAGCAGCAGCAGGGGCAGGGCGGCGCCCGCGTAGGCGAGGACGAGCGTGTTGACGGCCGACGCGACGTGGTCGCGCCCGATCCGCATGGCCGCGGAGAACAGGGCCGCCGGTCGCAGGGCCGGGTCGGCGGCGCGGAGCTCCCACACCGCGCTGGTCTGGGTGACCGTGACGTCGTCGAGCGCACCGAGGGCGCCGATCATCAGCCCGGCCAGGACGAGCCCGCGCCCGTCGACCGCGGTCCCGAGGGTGTTGGCCAGGCTCGCGGTGTCCTCGTCGGCGCCGGTCAGGCGGGACGCCGCGGCGAACGCGACGCCCAGCACCCCGATCAGGACGAGGCTGCCGAACGTCCCGAGCACCGCCGTCGAGGTGCGGGAGGAGAAGCCGTGCGTGAGGTACAGCGCGCAGAACATGATCGCCGTGCACCCGACGACGGCGACCAGCAACGGGTCGCGCCCGGCCAGGATCGCCGGCAGCACGAACCCGACCAGCACCACGCCCGTGACCACCAGCGACCCGAGCGCGGCGAGCCCGCGGAAGCGCCCCAGCGCGATCACCGCCGCCGCGAACAGCAGCGCGAGCACCAGCAACGGGACCTCGCGCTGGAAGTCGACGATCTGGTAGGACTCCGGGTCCGCGATGTCGCCGTCGACGGAGAGCGTCACCTCGTCGCCGGTGGTGAACGGGGAGACCCCGCGTACGACGGACACGAGGGTGACGATGCTGGTGCCCGCCGCGTCGCCCCCGGTCAGCCGCACCGTCAGCGCCGCGCAGCCGCGGTCGCCCTCGCCGGGGGAGCAGTCGCTCTGCGCCGTCGCCGCCACGGTGCCGGTGACGCGGGGCAGGGCCGCGGCCCCGTCGAGGGCCTCGGCGCGCACGAACGGGAACAGCAGGACGAGTCCGACCAGGGTCGCGACGGCCGCGGGCACCAGCAACGCCGCGATCGCGATGCGCACCCGGCGGTCGGCGTGGGGGGCCGGACCGTGCCCGTGCCCGTGCCCGTGCCCGGTGAGGGTGGGGGTGTCGGTGGGGTGGACGTGCTCGGGGCCGGCGGGGCCGGGTGCGTCCGCCTGCTCTGCGTCCGCGTGCGCCGTGTCCGGGTGGCCGCCGTCGGGTGCGGTGGGCGGGTCTCCGTGGCCGGGGTCGTCCTCGCCGCCACCTCTATGTCGGCCGGTGGGGCGGGGGTCGATCTCGATCGGGCCGGTGGGGGCGTCCGGGTCGCCGGTCGCGGCGTGCGGGCCGGTGCGGGTGGTGCTGTCGCCGCGGTGGCGGGGCCCGTGCCGGGGGGAGCTCATCCGTCGGATTCTCCCGTGTCCCCGCCCGCGCCCGGTGTCCGGTCCGTCCGGTCCGTCCGGTCGCCGGTCAGCCGACCGCGCGCACGACCTCCACGACCACGCTGACGTCCTGGCTGCCCGGCAGCAGCGGCACCGCCGCCTCCTGTCGCGCGAGCGCGTCGGCGGCGTAGGGCTGCGGCGCGTTCCCGGTCGGGATCTCGGTGATCGACAGCAGCCCGCCCGGTGACACCCCGGCCGCCTCCGCCATCTGCTCGACCTGCGCCTCGGCCCGCCGCACGGCGTCGGCGCGGGCGGCCGCGCGCTGCTCGGAGTCGTCGTCGATGGAGAAGCTGATCTCCTGCACCCGCACGGCGTCCCCCGCCGCCTGCGCCGCCGCGTCGATCAGGGCCCCGGCCCCGCCGAGGTCGCGCAGCGTCGCCGTGACCTCGTTGCTCACCTCGTACCCGGTGACGGTGCCGTCGGGGGAGTAGTTCGGGTAGATCGACAGCCCGCTCGTGCGCAGGTCCTCCTCCGCGACCCCGCTGCCGCGCAGTACCTCGATCAGCGCGGCGGAGCGGGTGTTGTTGTCCTCCAGCGCCGCGGCCGCAGCCGGGGCGTTCGTGGCGACGCCGAGCACGACGGTGAGCGTGTCCGGTGTGCCGCTGACGGTGCCGACACCTCGCGCCGAGATACCGGGCGACGGGGCGGGGGCCGCCGACCCCAGCTGGGCGGGGGCGGCGCAGCCGGCGAGGGCGAGGGCGAGGGCGGCGGTGGGGAGCAGGAGGGCGCGCTTCATGCCCTCAGGACGGAACGGGCCGCGATCCGGTTGCACGGCCCGATCGGGTGGCGGTGATCAGGATGGCGGAACGCGGGCAGCCGGCGAGCTCAGGCTGCGCCGGTGCGTCTCCGGCGCCAGCGCCAGGCAGCCGATGGCGAGGACGCAGAGGACGGCGATGATCACCGAGATCACGAGCTCGCGCCGCGGGCCGCGGAGGTGGCGGTGGAGATCCTGACGGTGCACGCGGCCGGTCAGGTCAGGGCCTCCCGGCACGCGTTGAGGTGGGTGCGCAGGGCGGCGCGCTGGCCAGGGTCGAGGTCGGCCAGCATCCGCTCCTCCAGTGCCCCCACCTCCTCGGCGAGGGCGGCGAGCAGGGCTCGGCCCTCGGCGGTGAGGCTGGTGCGCAGCCGCCGGCCGTGGGACGGGTCCGGCGTGCGGACGATGTGCCCGCGGGCCTGCAGTGCCGCGACGATGTCGGCCATGGCCTGCGGTGTGACGAACGAGGTGCGGGCGAGGTCGGCGGTGGTCAGGCCGTCGCGGCGCTCCAGGACGGTGAGCGCGGTGTAGGTCGAGGTCGTGAGGCCGTGCGGGCGCAGCAGCTCGTCGAGGTGCGACCGCACGGCCAGCTCGACCTGCTTCACGACGTAGAGCAGGGACGGCGGCACCTCTCGACAATAACAGGTTTCCTGTTAACCTCGGAGCCGTGCACCCACCCCGACGGACACGCTGCAGCAGGGCTACGGGATGACCGAGGCGAGCCCCGGCGTGCTCATGGCCACCCGCGAGGGGGCCACGGCACACCCGGTGTCCGTGGGCGTGCCGCACTTCTTCACCGACGTGGCGATGGTCCGCGACGGCGAGGTCGTACCCGTCGACGCCGGGCCCGCCGAGCTGCTCGTCCGCGGGCCGGACGTGTTCGCCGGGTACCGGGGGCGACCGGAGGACACGCTCGACGGCTGGTTCCGCACCGGCGACGTGCTGACCGTGGCGCCGGACGGGTGGGCCACGGTCGTCGACCGCGTCAGGGACATGTCCATCTCCGGCGGCGAGAACGTGTACCCGGCGGAGGTCGAGGCGGTGCTGCTGGCCGTCGACGGGGTGGTGGGCGAGACCGGCGTCGGGTTCGTGCAGCCGGGCGAGGGCGTCGACCTCGATCCCGACGCGCTGCGCGAGCACCTGACCGCACACCTGGCCCGGTACAAGGTGCCGCGCCGCATCGTGATCACCGGGGAGCTGCCCCGCAACGCGACGGGCAAGCCCCGCCGCACCGAGCTGCGGGCGACCGCGGAAGGACTCACGTGAACCTCCCCGACTCCGTGCAGGTCGAGGACCACGGCGCCGTCGCCGTCGTCCGGTTGCACCGCGCCGCCAAGCGCAACGCCCTCGACGATGCCACCGTGCTGGGCCTGGAGGCCTACTTCTCCGCGGTGCCCGAGGGGGTCCGCGCGGTCGTCCTCGACGCCGACGGCGACCACTTCTCCGCAGGCCTCGACCTCGGCGAGCTCGCCGAGCGCGACGCCTACGAGGGACTGCTGCACTCCCGGATGTGGCACCGTGCCTTCGCCCGCATCGAGCACGGCGCCGTGCCGGTCGTCGCGGTGCTCAAGGGCGCGGTCGTCGGCGGCGGGCTGGAGCTGGCCTGCGCCGCGCACATCCGGGTCGCCGAGCCCAGCGCGTTCTACGCCCTGCCGGAGGGCAGCCGCGGGTTGTTCGTCGGCGGCGGCGCGTCGGTCCGGGTGCCGAAGCTGATCGGGGCGCACCGGATGGCCGACATGATGCTGACCGGCCGCGTCCTCGACGCCGACGAGGGGCACGCGCTCGGGCTGTCGCAGTACCGGGTCGACGACGGGCAGGGCCTCGACCACGCCCTCGGCCTGGCGAAGAAGATCGCGGGCAACTCGCCCGTCACGAACTTCGCGGTGCTGCAGGCCCTGCCCCGCATTGCCGACGCCGACCCCGAGCAGGGCTACCTGATGGAGGCACTGATGGCCGCGGTGGCGTCGAGCAGCGACGAGGCGCAGACCCGGATGCGGGAGTTCCTGGCCGGTCGCGGGCCGAAGGTGGAGAAGTGAGCCGCATCGAGGCGTTCGCCGAATCGGTGGGGATCGGCGACTACGCCGCCCTGCACCGCTGGTCGGTCACCGACCTCGACGGGTTCTGGTCGGCCGTCGTCGAGCACCTCGACGTCGACTTCACGACCCCGCCGACCGCCGTGCTCGGCCGCCGGGAGATGCCGGGGGCGCAGTGGTTCCCCGGCGCCGAGCTCAACTACGCCGCGCACGCGCTGCGCGGGACGGGCGGCGTCGCCGTCGTCGCGTACTCCCAGACCCGCGACGTCGTCGAGCTGACCTGGGACGAGCTGCGCGACCAGGTCGCGCGGGCCCGCGCCGGGTTGGCGCGGCTCGGGGTGGGCCGCGGCGACCGGGTCGTCGCCTACCTGCCCAACATCCCCGAGACGCTCGTCGCGTTCCTCGCCGCGGCGAGCCTCGGCGCGGTCTGGGCGAGCTGCGCGCCGGAGTTCGGGGCGCGCAGCGTGATCGACCGCTTCGCCCAGATCGAGCCCACCGTCCTGCTCGCCGCCCCCGGCTACACCTACGGCGCGAAGCCGGTCGACCGGCGTGCCGAGGTGGCGGCGCTGCGGGCGGGCCTGCCGACGCTGCGGCACGTCGTCGCGGTGCCCTACGGCGCGGGGGACCTCCCGGACACCACGACGTGGGAGGAGCTACTGGCCGAGCCGGCAGCACTCGCGTTCGATCCCGTCCCGTTCGACCACCCGCTCTACGTCCTGTTCTCCTCCGGCACCACGGGGAAACCGAAGGCGATCGTGCACGGGCACGGCGGCATCACCGTCGAGCACCTGAAGAACCACGCGTTCAGCTGGGACCTCGGCCCCGGCGACCGGATCCTCTGGTTCTCCACCACCGCCTGGATGATGTGGAACGCGCTGGCGTCCGGGCTGCTCTGCGGGGCATCGGTCGTGCTGGTCGACGGCAACCCGGTCTTCCCCGACGTCGGCTGGCAGTGGCGGATCGCGCAGGAGACCGGCGCGACGCTGATGGGCGCCTCGCCCGGGTTCCTCATGGCGTGCCGCGCCGAGGGGTACGTGCCGCCCGCGCTGCCGCGGCTGCGCCAGCTCGGCGCGGCCGGGAGCCCGCTGCCGCCGGAGGGGTTCCGGTGGGTCGCCGAACACCTCGACGGCGTGCTGCTCAATGTCGGCAGCGGCGGCACCGACGTCTGCACCGGGATCGTGCAGGGCAGCCCGTGGCAGGCGTGCGTGACCGGGGAGATCGCCGGGCCGACGCTCGGCGTGGCCGCCGCCGCGTTCGACGAGGACGGGAAGCCGGTCGTCGGGGAGCTGGGGGAGCTGGTGATCACCGAGCCGATGCCGTCGATGCCTGTGGGGTTCTGGGGTGATCCCGACGGCTCCCGCTACCGCGACGCGTACTTCGACGTCTACCCCGGCGTGTGGCGCCACGGCGACTGGGTGCGGTTCTCCGCGACGGGGAGCTGCGTGATCGCCGGACGCTCGGACGCCACGCTCAACCGCGGCGGCGTCCGGCTGGGCACCGCGGAGTTCTACGCCGTGGTCGAGGAGCTGCCCGGGATCGTCGACAGCCTGGTCGTGCACCTGGAGGACCCGGCGGGCGGCAACGGGGAGCTGCTGCTGTTCGTCCAGCTCGCCGACGGCGCGGAGCTCGACGAGGCCCGGATCGCCCGCGAACTCCGCACCGCGTTGAGTCCACGGCACGTGCCCGACCGCATCACCGCGGTGCCGCTCGTGCCGCGCAACCGCACCGGCAAGAAGCTGGAGCTGCCGGTGAAGCGGATCCTGCTCGGCGCACCGGTCGACGACACCGCCCGCGGCGTGCTCGCCGACCCGACCTCCCTCGACGCCTTCAGCGGCTTCGCCGCCCGTGACCGGAAGAGCGGGCCGGGGCGCGCTTCTCCGCGCACAGGCGCCGCAGGTGCGTCATGAGCACCGTCGCCGTGGTCGGGACCGGCGCGATCGGCGTCAGCTGGGCGGCGCACTTGCTGAACCACGGGCTCGACGTCGTGGCGTCCGACCCCGCGCCCGGCGCGGAGGAGCGGCTCCGGGCGGGTGTCGTCGAGATCGGCGCCGACCCGGCCCGGCTCACGTTCACCGCCGACGCAGGGGACGCCGCCGCGGCCGCCGACTTCGTGCAGGAGAACGCCCCGGAGCGCGCGGACGTCAAGCACACGCTGTTCGCTCGGCTCGACGAGGCCGCCCGCCCGGACGTCGTGCTCGCCAGCAGCTCGTCCGGGATGCTGCCGAGCACGATCGCGCGGGCGGCGACCCGGCACCCCGAGCGCGTGCTCGTCGGCCATCCGTTCCACCCGCCGCACCTCGTTCCGCTGGTGGAGGTCGTGCCGGGGGGACGCACGTCGGAGGCCGCGATGGACGCGGCGATGGCGTTCTACGTCTCCGTCGGGAAGAAGCCGATCCGGCTGCGCCAGGAGCTGCCCGGCCACATCGCCAACCGGCTGCAGGCGGCGTTGTGGCGCGAGGCGTACTCGCTCGTCGACCGCGGGGTGGCCTCGGTCGCCGACATCGACACCGCGATCTCGCAGGGCCCCGGCCTGCGCTGGGCCGTGCTCGGCCCGTTCGCCAACCAGCACCTCTCCGGAGGTTCCGGCGGGATCGCGCACATCCTGGAGCACCTCGGCGCGCCGACCGAGGCGTGGTGGCGCGACCTGGGCCACCCCACCATGACCCCCGAGCTCGAGAAGAAGATCATCGACGGCGTCGACGAGGAGCTGGCCGGGGTCGACCCGGCCGTCCTCGCGCGCCACCGCGACACCGTGGTCCGCGCGCTGCTGGCCCTCAAGGAGGAGACCCCGTGATCGACCTCGCGACCATCGACGCGATCGACGTCCACGTCCACGTCGAGCAGGACGGCCACGGCTGCCTCTCCCTCGACCAGGAGCTGATGGACGCCTCCGCGGCGTACTTCCGCGCCGACCAGGACCGCACCCCCACCGTCGAGACGATCGCCGGGCACTACCGCGAGCGCCGGATGGCCGCGGTCGTGTTCACCGTCGACGCGACGACGGCGACCGGGCACCCGAGCCTGTCGAGCGAGGAGATCGCCGACGCCGCCGCGGCACACCCCGACGTGCTCATCCCGTTCGGCTCGGTGGACCCGCACGGCGGGGCGGCGTCGGTGCGCCGGATCCGATCCCTGGTGGACGCGCACGGCGTCCGCGGGTTCAAGTTCCACCCGAGCCTGCAGAACTTCACGCCGAACGACCCCGCGTTCTACCCGCTCTACGAGGCGATCACCGAGGCCGGGGTGCCCGCGCTGTTCCACACCGGGCAGACCGGGATCGGCGCGGGCCTGCCGGGCGGGCGGGGGATCAAGCTGCGGCTGTCGGACCCGATGCTGCTCGACGACGTCGCCGCCGACTTCCCCGAGCTGACGGTCGTCCTCGCCCACCCGTCCGTGCCGTGGCAGGACGCGGCGATCTCGATGGCGACGCACAAGTCGAACGTCTTCATCGACCTGTCCGGCTGGTCGCCGAAGTACTTCCCGCCGCAGCTCGTGCGCGCGGCCAACTCGTTGCTCAGGCACAAGGTGCTGTTCGGCTCCGACTTCCCGGTCATCACCCCGGACCGCTGGATCGCCGACTTCGCGAAGCTGGACATCAAGGACGACGTCCGCCCGCTGATCATGAAGGACAACGCGGTGCGGATGCTGGGCCTCGCCTGAGCTGTGGCCCGGGTCACCCCCGGCCGGGTGACGGACCACGGATCGCCAGGTGGGGGCGATGGTGTGATTCGTCACCGGTGTCCGACCTTGACCGGTGCGGGGGAGTGGCGCTTAGCGTCGGCGACCGTCCGGCCCACGATGGTGGCCGGGCGTTGCACGGACGAGCCGACACCGCCGCGTCACCACGCACCCCGTCCCGCGGTCGTCGGTCCCTCGATCACACGAGGCGGGACGGGGGCCGGTGCCACCGGGTGACGCGGGATTCGGATCCTGGATTCACACGCATGTTCCGCTCTTCCCTGCCCTTCTCCGCCCGCCTGGCCCTCGTCGGCACCGCCGCCGTGGCCGCCCCCCTGCTGATGGCCGGCACCGCGAACGCCGCACCGGCCTCCACCTGGGACGCCCTCGCCGCGTGCGAGAGCAGCGGGAACTGGAGCACCAACACCGGCAACGGCTACTCCGGTGGCCTGCAGTTCTCCCCGTCCACCTGGCGCGCCTACGGCGGTGAGGGCAGCGCGCACAACGCGAGCCGCAGCGAGCAGATCGCCGTCGCCGAGCGCGTGCTCGACGGCCAGGGCTGGGGCGCGTGGCCTGCCTGCGCCTCCGAGCTCGGCCTGCGCTGACGCGGTGAACGGTCCCGGTCCGCGCACCTCCCGACCGTCCGCGCATGTCCCGACATGCGCCGACGGCGCGACGGTGCGCGGACCGGGACCCGTCGCCGGTCTCCTAGGCTGATCCACATGGGCGATGCGATACCCCGCAGCGGAGCCGCACGGTCGGCGCGGCTGGCGATGCTGCCGCTCGGGTTCGCGGGGCGGGCCGTCGCGGGCTGGGGCCGGTCACTGGCCGGCGCCGACGCCGACGAGGTGTCCGCCTCCACGGCCGCGCGCAACGCCGAGCAGCTCTTCGCCGTGCTCGGGAAGCTCAAGGGCGGCGCGATGAAGCTGGGTCAGGCCCTGAGCGTCTACGACGCGATGGTGCCGCCGGAGTTCGCCGACTCCTACCACGACGCTCTCGCGAAGCTCCAGACCGCGGGCCCGCCGATGCCCGCCCGCGAGGCGCACCGCGTGCTCGCCGAGCAGCTCGGCTCCGGGTGGCGTGAGCGCTTGCGGGAGTTCGACGACGAGCCGGTCGCCTCGGCCAGCCTCGGTCAGGTCCACCGCGCGGTCTGGCACGACGGGCGGGCTGTCGCGGTGAAGGTGCAGTACCCGGGCGCCGACGTCGCGCTCGACGCCGACCTGCGCCAGCTCCAGCGCTTCGCGGGGCTGTTCGGCTCCCTGCTCCCCGGCCTCGACGCCCGCGCGCTGATCCGCGAGCTGCGCGAGCGCATGTTGGAGGAGACCGACTACCGCGCCGAGGCCGACCACCAGCGCGCGTTCGCCGCCGCGTACGCCGACACCGCGGGGCTGCACGTCCCCGCCGTCGTCGCGTCCGCCCCGAAGGTGCTCGTCTCGGAGTGGCTCGACGGCGTACCACTGGGCCGCCTGATCGGCGTGCCCGCCGTCGACGCATCCGAGCAGGCCGCCCGCGACGGCCACGCGCACACGATCGTCGAGACGATGTTCGCCTCGCCCGCGACGGTGGGGCTGCTGCACGCCGACCCGCACCCCGGCAACTTCCTCGTCCTCGACGACGGGCGCCTCGGGATGATCGACTTCGGGGCGGTCGCCCGGATGCCCGACGGCCTCCCGCCCGTGCTCGTGCGGATGCTGCGGCTCACCGCCGACGGGGAGCGCGGCCCGCTCACCGATCTGCTCGTGGCCGAGGGCTTCCTCGCCCCGGACGCCCCCGACGCCGACGTCCTGCGCTGGGTCGGCGCGCTCGCCGACCCGTTGCGGGAGCCGGAGTTCCACTTCACCCGCGAGTGGATGGCCCGGCAGGGAGCGCGGGTCGCGAACCCGAACAACCGCGCGTTCCAGGGCACCGGCCGTGCCCTGAACCTGCCGCCCGAGCACGTTCTGGTGCTGCGCGTGCTGTCGGGCTGGGTGGCGATCCTCGCGCAGCTCGACTGCACGGTGGCCGCCCGCGGGATCGCGGAGGAGCAGGTGCCGGGGTTCGCCGCCTGACCGACCTACGCGGACGGTTCCCGCTCGGCGAACACGTCCACCGTGCGCTGGGCCGGGATCCGCACGACCGGGATGGGTCCGGTGTCGAGGTAGCCCTGCCAGTCGTGCGTGGGGAAGCCCGCGTACCTGGCGGCGAGCCAGTCGTAGTCGTGCCCGCGTCCACCGCAGCGCTCGCACATCTTCTCCCGGCCGTGCCAGGTGCGCAGGCAGCGGCAGCACTGCAGGTGCGCCGGGAGCCAGCGCTCGTCGACCCGCATCATGGCCAGCGAGCCGAGCGCGATGGTGGCGATACCGATGGCCAGCGTCACCCAGATGAGCATCGTCGGAGGGTATCGATCGGGTGATCAGAGCACTACGCACAGTGCGTCGTGCACGTGGTATCCGTCGCCGAACGGTCGGCGCCCGGATCCTGCCAGGATGGGCAGGTGACCGCACCCGACCCGATCCTCACGCTGTGCGGTGCCCCCGTGCCGCTCACCGTCCCCGCCCGCCTGTACGTCTGCGGCATCACGCCCTACGACGTCACCCATCTCGGCCACGCGTCGACGTTCGTCTGGGCCGACACGGTCGCCCGCGTGATGCGGATGACGGGCACCGACACGGTCGTCGCGCGCAACGTCACCGACATCGACGACGAGCTCACCCGCGCGGCGGCGGAGCGCGGGAAGCCCTACGACGAGTTCGGGCTCTCGCAGGAGTTCACCGTCGAGCAGGACCTCGCCGCGCTGCACGTCCGGCGGCCCGACCACGAGCCGCACGCGCGCCACCACGTCCGCCACGTCGTCGCCCTCGCCGCGGCGCTGCTCGGGGCGGGCGCGGCCTACGAGCGCGGCGGCGGGGTGTGGTTCCGCGGATCCGGCGTGCCCGCCGCGGCCGGGCTCGACGCCGACACCGCGCTCGCGCTGGCCCGCGCCAACGGCGACGACCCGGACGACCCGCGCCGCGACGACCCGTTCGACGTGCCGGTCTGGTGGCCCGCCGACGACGCCGGCCCGTCCTGGCCGAGCCCCTGGGGCCCCGGCCGGCCGGGCTGGCACGCCGAGTGCGCGGCGATGGCGCTCGCCACGCTCGGCGGCACCGTCGACGTCCTGATCGGCGGCGCCGACCTCGCCTTCCCGCACCACGCCTACCAGGTGGCACTGGCCACCGCGGCCACCGGCGCCGTGCCGTACGCGCGACGCCGGATGCCGATCGGCACCGTGCACGTCGACGGAGCGAAGATGGCGAAGTCGACCGGCAACCTCGTGCTCGTCGGCGACCTGCTCGCGCACCGTCCCGGTGCGGCCCTGCGGCTGCTGCTGCTCGACCGCGAGTGGGCGGCCGACTGGGAGTACCGGGCCAAGGACCTCGACGTCGCCGCCGAGCGGCTCGACCGCCTCTACCGCGCCGCGGCCACCGGGGGCGGCTCCGATGCCGACGTCGCGGCCGTCCGGGCCGCCCTCCTCGACGACCTCGACGTGCCGACCGCGATGCGGATCGCGCTCGACGCCGGCGGGGCCGCCGCGCGCCAGGCCGTCCGGACCCTGGCGCTGCAGTAGCTACGGTTCCTGCGCACGGCGGCGGGCCCCCCGTCCCGGCCGGTACCGCTTCGGGGGGACGTGACCGCGGTAGTCCTGCTCGATCGCCGCGTCGAGCGTCCGGTACGGGTCGACCAGGTGCGGACGCGCCAGGCAGCACAGGGCGGCGCGGCCGGCCGCGATGATCGTGTTCGCGTCCTCGGCCGACGCGATCGCGCCGACGGTCATGGTCGGCACGCCGGTCTCCTGAGGGATACGGTCGCCGCGCGTCGGGCGGCGGCGACGCGGTCGTCGATCACCTGTGCCGTGTCGGCGTGCGTCATCTCCCGCGGGACCGCGCCGTCGGACCGGTGGGGGACCGGCGACGGGCCGACGATCTCCCAGCCGTCCTCGTCGAGGGTCGTCGACGCCCTGCCACATGACCTTCGTGGAACCCCCACGGCCCGCGTGCCCGAGCTGCACCCCGATCTTCGCGTCGCTGTTCGCGTGCACGAAGTCGACGGTGCGCGCCCACGCGGCGGCCTGCTCGTCGTTCCCGATCCCGGGGCATCCGGGGGTGATCCGCGCGTCCGGGGACGTGCACGTCGTCTCGGTCATGGCGAGCCCGGCCCCGCCGACCGCGCGCCCGCCGAGGTGCACGGGGTGCCAGTCGGTGGGCATGCCGTCCACGGCGGAGTACTGCGCCGGCGGCGAGACGACGATCCGGTCGGCCGGCTCCATGCCCCTCGGCGTGCAGGGGTGGAACATCGGCGGCGTGCCGTCGGCGACGTCGAGGCCGCTCGCGCTGGTGCGGTCGGCGAGCCAGCGGTCGAGGCGGGCCACGTAGTCGGCGGCGGAGTTCCGGGCCGGGTCCGACGAGGAGGAGCGCGGCCCGGCCGAGGCGACAGGCGGCATCCACGCCGCGGCCTGGCCGGGCTCCGGAACCAGGTGACGGCCTCCTAGGACCGGTGCGGGAGCAGTGTCGCCACCGCCGACGGGAGGCCGCGGCGCAGGATCCCGCGCCAGTCCGAGTCGCCCCGGATGATCGACGTCGCCATGTTGGTCGCCTGCTCGCGGGTGAACTGCGGCGGGATCATCAGCTCGGCGGGGTCGACCACCGCGTCGATGACGAACGGCCGGTCGGCGGCCAGCGCGGCCTCCCACGCCGGCCCGACCTGCGCCGGGTCGTCGATCCGGATCCCGTCGAGCCCCAGGCTCCGCGCCCACGCCGCGTAGTCGACGTCGGGCACGTCCTGGCTGTCGTCGAACTTCGGCGTGCCCTCGCTCGCCCGCTGTTCCCAGCTGACGAACGCGAGGTCGCGGTTGTTGAGCACCAGCACGGCGAAGCGGGGGTCGGCCCACTCGCGCCAGTACTTCGCCACCGTGATCAGCTCGTTGACGCCGTTCATCTGCATCGCGCCGTCGCCGATCAGCGCGAACAGCGGGCGGTCGGGATGCGCGAACTTCGCGGCGATCCCGTACGGCATGGCCCCGCCCATCGACAGCAGCGTCCCCGACAGCGACGCCAGCATCCCGGGCCGCACGTGCAGGTGCCGCGCGTACCAGGCCGTCACGGTGCCGCAGTCGACCGCGACCATCGCGTCGGCGGGCAGCCGGTCGTCCAGCTCGGTGACCGTCCGCTGCGGGTTGAGCGGCTCGGCGTCCTGGTGCGCGACCTGGACCTGACCCGTGCGCCACGACGCGGTCCGCTCCGCGACGTCCGCGCGCCACGCCGTCGGCGGGGTGTGGTCGACGAGCAGGGCGTCGAGGGCACGCAGCGTCGGGGCGGCGTCCCCGGTGAGGTTGAGCTGAGTCGGGTACCGCATCCCCATCTGTGCGCCGTCGATGTCGATCTGGACGGCCGGGCGGCCCTCCGGCGGGTAGAACTCGCTGTAGGGCGTGTTGGAGCCGACGATCAGCAGCCGGTCGCAGTGTTTCATCAGGTACGAGCTGGGGGTGGTGCCCAGCAGCCCGAGTGCGCCGGTGACCCACGGCTCGCGCTGGTCGACGACGGTCATCCCGAGCAGCGCGGTGGCCACCCCGGCGCCGAGCCGGGCGGCGATCGCGGCCACCTCGGCCTCGGCGCCGAGCGCGCCCTGCCCGACGAGCATCGCCACCCTCTCCCCGCCGCGCAGCAGCTCGGCGGCGGCGCGCAGGTCGGCCTCCGGCGGCACCGTCGAGCGGGTGCTGGGGGCGTTGGAGGTGGCGTAGTGGGCGTGGGTCTGCGGCGGGTCGAGCACCGCGTCGAGGTCCTGGACGTCGTTGGGCAGCACGAGCACGGCGACGGTGCGGTGCGCGAGCGCGGTGCGGCAGGCGCGGTCGACGAGGTGGCGGACCTGGCTGGGGTCGTCGAGCTGGGCCTGGAAGCCCGCGACGTCCTTGTAGAGCGAGAGGAGGTCGACCTCCTGGTAGTACCCGCCGCCCTGTGCGGTCAGCGCCGTCTGGCCGACGAGCGCGACGACCGGCTGGTGGTCGAGCTTCGCGTCGTAGAGGCCGTTGAGCAGGTGCACCGCGCCCGGACCCGACGTGACCAGCGCGGCCCCGATCGTCCCGCCGCCGTACTTGACGTGCGCGGTCGCGGCGAACCCCGCGGTCTCCTCGTGGCGCACCTGCACGAACCGGGTGTCCCCGCGGCGCTGCAGGGCCGCGGTCATGCCGTTGATGCCGTCGCCGGGGTAGCCGTAGTAGTGCCGGACGCCCCAGGAGGCCAGCCGGTCGACGATGTGGTCGGCGACGGTGGGACGGCGGGGCTGGTCGCCCGTGGCGGGGGTCTGCGGGGTGGGCATGCGAGCCGGGTGCCCGGCCCGTCACCCGGCCAACCCCGACTGGCTCACACCAGCCCGGCGAGCAGGTCGGCCAGGCCACCGGGGGCGCGGCCGACGGTCCGCCCGCTCGTGCGGACCCGTCCGTCCAGTGCCGTGACGACCCGGAACCCGCCCGCCCGCAGCATCCCGACCAGCGCGTGGTCCTCGCCGTGCACCGCGGCCGGGAAGCCGCCCGTCGCGAGGTAGGCGTCGGCGCGGACGCCGAGGTTGGCCCCGTAGACGTGGGTGTGGCCGTCGGCCCGGATGCCGGAGCGGACGAGCCGCGCGTAGGCCCCGTCGACCGGCGTGTCGAGATCGGCCAGCCCGGCCACGGCGTGCGCGCCCGCGGCGGCGTGGCGGAGGTGGTCGGTGACCCAGTCCGGGCCGACGACGGTGTCGGCGTCGGTGCTGAGCAGCCAGGTCCGCTCCGGGCGGTGGCCGGCCAGGCGACCCAGCAGGTGCCGCACGCCGCGGTCGCGCAGCTCCCCGACGCTCGACGGGTGGGCGTTGGTCAGGACGTCGACGCCGGCGGGGACGCGCTCGGCGGTGCGGTCGGTGCAGCGGTCGAGGACGACGACCACCGCGGTCGCGACGCCCGGGGGGAACGCGGCGAGGACGCTGCGCAGGCACGCGGCGACCCGGTCCTCCTCGTCGCGGGCCGGGACGAGGACCCCTACGGCGTCCACTACGCGCGCCGCAGCACGTGCAGCAGGAAGTCCTCGTCGACGTGCGTGACGAGCGGGACGAAGCGCGGGTCGTCGAGCAGCTCGCGGTGGGTGGCCTCGGCGTCGCGCGGTGCCTCGGCGGGCCAGCCGCGCCAGTGCGCGATCACGATGTCGCCGCCGGGGAGCACCGCGTCGGCGAGGCGGTCGACCGTGGCGGCCAGCGTGGCGTCGTCGAGGTAGTAGAGGACCTCGCTGACGACGGCGAGGTCGATCCCGTCGGGCAGGGCGTCCGGGTGGGGCAGTGCCGCCCGGATCACCGGGACGCCGTCGACCGAGCCCCGGGTGGCGGCGACCGCGGCCGGGGAGAAGCCGGAGGCGTCGAGCCGGTCGCAGCGCTCGGCGAGCTCGACGGTGAGCGCCCCGGTCCCGCACGCGGGCTCGGCGGCGTGCCGGTACCGCTCCCGGGGCAGGCTGGCCAGCAGCACCGCACGCTTGCGTCGCTCGTACCAGCTGGTGCGGGTCGCCCAGGGGTCGCCGTCGTCGCCGGCGTAGAGCGTGTCGAACCGCTCCCGGGGGGCGGATCCACCCGGCGGGGTGCGGAACACGACCTCGGTGCCGGTGTCGAAGTGCGCGAGCACGTCGGGCGGCACGATCGGGGCCGGGCCGCCGGTCTGCGACGCGTAGCAGGCCAGCGCCCGCCGCTTCGCCGTCCGCGCGGTCTCGTCGAGGGGGTGGGCGTGGGCGTGGGACCACGGGATCGACGGGTCGTCCGGTTCCAGCCACGCCCACATCCAGATCGGGTACGTCCAGCCCGTGGCCGTCACCGGGGAGGCGGCCGCGGCGGCGAGCCCGGCGGCGGTGTGGTCGGGATGCGGGTCTCCCGCCCAGGGCGCGACCCAGGCGTCGGCGTCGCGCAGCAGCGGTTCCAGAGCGGTGGCCAACGTGTCGGCGTCGAGGGCCGAGTCGGGCATTCCGAGCCGGTGCACCGGCACGCCGGACAGGCCCAGCGCGGCGAGTGCGTCGTCGGTCTCGCGACGGCGGGTGGCGGCCAGCGCGTCGCGGGCCGGCCCGTCGAGGTCGGGGAACGCGGCCTCCCCGTCGGTGGCGACGACGAGCTCGACCTGCCCGCCCGACTCGTGCACGGCCCGCATCAGGCCGCCCGCGCCGAGCGTCTCGTCGTCGGGATGGGCGGCGACGACGACCACGCGGTGGCCCAGGATGCCCAGGTCGAGCGGGCGCGGCGGCGGGTCCCGCAACCAGGGTCCGGTCATGACTCCTCCTCCACGACCCGAGCGCCGAGGGCGGCGAGGTCGCGTTCGGCGTGGTGCTGGCGGACGTAGACGCCGAGGTCGGCGAGGCGCGCCCCGAGGCGGCCGTGGCGGCTGAGCACGGTGGCCCCGGCGAGGCGGGGGGCGAGGTCACCGACCGTGCGGCACAGGTGCTCGGCGGCGGCGCGGGCGGTCCAGACCGCGGTGGTGTGGTCGGCGACCGGGTCGGCGTCGATCGCGGCCGCGGTACGGGCGAGCAGGGCGTCGGTCGTCGCCAGCGCGGTGTGCAGGGCGCCGAGGTGGGCGAGGCGGTGCGGGTCGGTGCCCGCGGCGTCGCGCACGTCGTCGACGACCCCGGCTGCGCCACCCAGCCACACGGCCGCGACCCCGCCGCCGCCCCACCAGAACCCCGGACGGCCGGTGTAGAAGCCCGGCGGGCCCACGGTGACCTCGGCCGGCACCGCGGAGAACTCGACGTCGACGCTGTCGCTCGCCGCCATCCCGGCCGGATTCCAGGTGCCCTCGACGGGGCGGACGCGGGGATCGCGCAGGTCGACGTCGACGATCAGCGCGTCGGCGATCACCAGGGCCCGGTCGAGCCGGTGCGCGCCGGAGCAGAACCGGACGGTCCCGCGCACCGCCCCGTCGTGCAGCTCGGCACCGATCCCGCCGGACCGGGCCGCCCACACGCCGTAGAGCGCGCCGGGGACGGGGGTGCACCCGGCCTCGGCGAGGATCGCCAGCGCGTCGGTGTGGCCCTCGGCCAGCCGGGCGAGGACGAGGTCGGTGCGGCCCCACGCGGCCAGGGCCCGCCAGCGGCCGGGGGTGTCGCCGTGGCCGGGGAGGGGCAGCGGCTGGCGGACGGCGTCGGCGAGGTCGGGCGCGGGCCCGGGGGGAGCGGCGTCGAGCAGCGTGGTCACGGGGGACCTCCCGGGGTGAGGTGCAGGACGCCGCGATCGGGGTCGAAGACGACGACACCGCGGGCGGCCAGGTCGTCGAGCCAGCCGGTCATCGGCCACCAGCCGCGGCGGCGGTGGAACAGCCGCGCGTTGCGCACGATCTCCGCGATCCGCGCGGGGGTCTCCCGGGCGGGGGGATGGTGCTGGTGGAACGCGTCCGCGCCGCCCACCCAGAACAGCCCGGCCCCGGCGTCCTGTGCGGCGCAGGCGAAGTCGGTGTCCTCGCCGCCGTAGCCGGTGTAGTCGGTGCAGAAGCCGCCGAGCGCCGTCCAGGTGGCCGCCGTGACGGCGAAGGACAGCGACCAGAACAGCGCGAACCGGGTCTCGGCGACGATCTCGCCGTCGGGCGGGGCGGGGCGGGCGGGGTGCGGCGGGGCGAGGGCGGCGAGGCCGTCGACCGGGTAGCCGCCGTCCGGGGGCGGGGGCAGGTAGTGCACGGGCCCGCACAGCAGCGCGGGCCCGTCGACGCGGCGGACGGCGTCGGCGTAGCGACGCAGCATGGCGGGTGCGGGGATGCAGTCGACGTCGAGGAACACGAGCAGGTCGGCGTCGGCGGCGGCCGCACCGGCGTTGCGGGCCGCGGCCAATGGCAGACCGGAGTCCGGGACCGGGACCTCGACGACCGTCACCGGCGGCGCGCCGGGCACGTCGGCGAGGGCGGGCCGCACCCCCATCCCGACGACGACGTGCCGGTCCGGCGGGTCCGCGGCGAGCCCGACGCGCTGGCGGTGCAGGTGGGCGTCGCGGTCGCGGGTGATCGTGACGACGGCGACGGTCGGCGGTCTCATGCAGCCAGCTCGTCGAGCACGGCGGCCGCGCGCGCGGCCCCGTCGCCGGTCGACCACCCCGACCACGCCGAGCCGTCACCCGCCCGCTCCAGCAGGGCGGCCCACGCCGCCGGGTCCGGCCAGGCGGTGACGGCGATCCCGGCCCGGTGCAGTGCCCGGCCGGTCGACGCCTGCTCGCCGTGCGGCCGCCGTTGCGGCACGACGACGGCCGGTCGACGGGCCGCGGCCACCTCGGCGAGCGCGTTCTGTCCCGCGTGCGTCACGACGATCCCGGCACCCGACAGCTCCGCCCAGACGTCGTCGACCCAGCCCAGCCACGTCAGGTTCGGCGGCCCGCCGGTCCCGGACGGCCCGGCGACGACCCAGTGCCGGTCGGGCGTCGCGGCCGCGGCGGCGGCGAGGTCGGCTGAGGTGACGTCGAGCCCGCCGGATCCCCAGAGCACGAGCACACGGCGCGGGTCACCGGGCGGCGGCACCGGGTGCGCGTCGAAGCGGGACAGCGCCCCCAGGTGCACGGTCTTGGCGGTCCACCCGGCGGGCCAGCCGTCGGACGGGCGCTCGGGCCACGGTGCGAGCAGCCGGTCGGCGAGGTCGTAGGCCGTGCGGTGGGCGCGGTCGGTGCGGTCGCCCGGCTGGGCCAGCACCACCACCGGGACACCGTGCAGCCGCGCGAGCAGCGCCACCTCCACCGACACGTCGACGACGACCAGCCGGGCGCGCGCCACGACCTCGGAGATCATCCGCATCCGCTCGCTCAGGCCGGGGTGGCGGCGCGGGGCCCAGTGCAGGGTGCCGCCCGCGGTCACGTCGTCGACGGCGCCGTCGCTGTCACCGGGCAGCTCGACCCACTCGCCGCTCCAGCCCTCCGGGCGGGGCCGCGAGGAGAGCCCGACGACCGCCGCGCGGGCCGCCGCCGTCACCGCGGTGGCCCGCTGGAGGTGACCGCTGCCCTGGTGGTGCACGTAGTAGGCGATCACGCGGCGAGCTCGTCGTAGAGGTCCTCGTAGCCGCGGACCATCGCCTGCACCGAGCAGAACTCCACCGCGCGCCTACGGACGGCGGAGCGGTCCAGCTCCGCCGCAGCGCGGATCGCGGTGGCGAGGCCGTCGACGTCACCGGGGGCGGCGAGCACCCCGCAGGTGTCGTCGAGCAGCTCGGGCAGGGCCCCGCGGGCGAACCCGGCGATCGGGGTGCCGCAGGCCAGCGCCTCGGCGACGACCAGCCCGTACGGCTCGTCCCAGCACGGCGCCACGACCGCCACCGACGCCGACCCGACGAGCCGGGCGAGCGCGGCGTGGTCGAGGTGCCCGACCCACTCGACGCCGTCGCCGAGCAGCGGGGCGACCTCCGCGTCGTAGAAGTCCCGGTCGGGGCGGGGCCCGGCCAGCCGGAGCCCGGTGCCGGCGGCGCGGGCCGCCCGGATGGACTCGACCGGTCCCTTCTCCGGCACGATCCGGCCGGACCACACGGGGGTGTCGCCTCCGGGGCCGGGTGTCCAGGCCGCGGTGTCGACGCCGTTGCGCACCACCCGGATGTCCGGGACGAGACCGCGCCACTGCTCGGCGGTGGTGCGGCTGACCGCGGCGAACCGGGGGGTCGACGCGGTGCGCGGCAGCCGGACCGCCGACTCCAGCCACGGCGTCGGCGGCGTGTGCAGCGTCGTGAGGACCGGCCGTACGACCGCCGGGCCCATCGCGACCGGCAGGTAGTGCAGCGAGTTGTTGTGCACGACGTCGTACGGGGCGTCGGGCGCGGCCAGCTCCAGCATCAGGCCGAGGTACGCGTGGTGTTCGGCGAGGAACCACTCCGCGGGCATGCTCACGTCACTGCGCGCGTGTGCCGACAGCGCCGGCAGCGGGGCCATCTCGCGGACGTCGAGAGCGGGGTCGGAACCGGCGCCGCCGAACACGGTGACCTCGTGGCCGCGCTCGCGCAGCCGGGAGGCGAGCTGCCACGTGTGGGCCTCCAGCCCCCCGGGGAACGGTTCACGGATCGGGTACCGGGCCGAGGCGATCAGGGCCACGCGGTAGGTGCTCAACGGGAGGTGGAGCGGGGCATGGGTGACTCCCGGTGATCAGCGGGCTAGGGGGCTTCCGTGGTCTACCCCGTCCGGGCCCCACCCACGCCTGCGACGCCGGTCACGCCCCGCCGAGCAGGACGATCCGCTCCGCGTGCCGCTCCAGACCGGCCGCCACCCACTGCGGATGCGTGCGGTACCAGTCGAGCTGGGCGGCCCGGACCTCCGCGTCGTCGACCGGGACGCCGTCGACGATCCAGTGCTCCCGCGGCGGTGCGTCGAGCCCGAGCGCGGCGAGCACGGAGGGATCCAGCGGGGCGCGGATCCCGCCGAGCAGCGCGCGCCCCGGTTCCTCGGCGTCGGCGGGCAGCCCGAGCGCGGCCTGCACGCGGCGGGCCAGGGCGATCAGCACGGGGTTGCCGGGGTGGTTGAGGGTGTGCGCGGCATCGACGCCGAGGCCGCGGAGCAGGTCGGAGACACCGACGTCGGTGCCCCGTTCGCGCTGCGCGAGCTCGGCGACGGTCAGGTCGGCCGCAGCGCGGAACGCCGCGGCGGTCGGCGCCGCGGCGGGGGGGAGCCCGGCGGCGGCGGTGAGGGTACGCAGGTCGTGGTACGGCACGACGGGTGGCACCACCGCCATGTCGGAGCGGTGCCGCACGATCACCGTCCACGGGTGCAGCCCGGCGTACCGGACGACGGGCCAGCGCAGCACCCGGGCGCCCGGCGCGAGGCGGGCGGTGAGCTCGGCGGTGCCCAGCGGCAGGTCGCGGTACCCGTCGCGGACGGGCTGGCTCAGCAGCACCGTCGTGCGGGGGAGCAGGGCGTGCAGGTGCGGGAGGTCGTCGGCGGTGAGCTCGTGCACCGGGGGGATCCGCACCGGCCGTGGCGCGAACGTCGGCGACCCGGCGAGCAGCACGCGCAGCGACTCGGCCTGGCAGTTGCCGTGCACCAGGGCGAGCGGGCCGTCGACGCCGTCGTAGAAGTCGCCGTAATGGCGTCGGCGTCCGGGGTCCACGTGACGCATGCTGCTCCGGCGGTTGGGAGCGGGCGCGACGGGGCACCCGGTCCGGTGCGCATCGCGTCGGTCCCCGCAGGTCACGTCTACGTGCGGCACCTCGCGCACCCCGGGTCCCGCGACGGCGTCGTGCGCCTCCCGGACCCGCCCGTCGCCGGTGTCCCGGCCGGGCAGTGGTGGCCGCCGCCGATGCTCGACCCGTCCTGGGTGCGCGCGCACGCCGCCGAGTTCGACGTCCTGCACGTCCACTTCGGCTACGACGACCGCAGCCCGGCGGACCTCACCGCGCTGGCCGCCGCCGTGCGCGACACCGGGAAGGCGCTCGTCGTGACCGTCCACGACCTGCGCAACCCGCACCACGCCGACCCGGCGGCCCACGACGCCGCGCTCGGCGTCCTCGTCCCCGCCGCCGACGCCCTGCTCACCCTCACCCCGGGGGCCGCGGCGGAGATCGCGCGGCGCTGGGGGCGCGCCGCGACGGTCGTGCCGCACCCGCACGTCGTGGGACCCGACCGGATCGCGGCACCCCGCCCGCCCCACGACGGGTTCGTCGTGGGGATGCATGCGAAGAGCGTGCGCGCCAACGCAGACCCGCTGCCGGTGGCCCGCGCCCTGGCCGACGCGGTCGCGGAGCTGCCCGGCGCGCGGCTGCGGGTCGACGCGCACGACGACGCGCGGGGCCGGGCCGTCGCGGCGGCCCTCCCCGGTGTCGACGTGCGGGTGCACCCCCCGTTCTCCGACGACGACCTGTGGGACTACCTCACCGGCCTCGACCTTTCGGTCCTGCCGTACCGCTTCGGCACCCATTCGGGCTGGCTGGAGGCCTGCCACGACCTGGGCACCGCGGTGCTCGCCCCCGACTGCGGGTTCTACGCCGAGCAGGCGCCGTGCCTGCTCTACGGCCACGACGAGCGGCACCTCGACGTCGAGTCGCTACGGGCCGCGGTGCGCCGCGCCCACGACGAGCGCCCGGCGTGGCGGGCCGACCCGGAGGAGCGCCGCGTGCAGCGGGAGGGGATCGCGGCGGTGCACGCCGCGGTGTACCGGTCGGTCGCGGCATGAGGGTGGCGACGGTCGCCCCCGGCCCGGCCGGGCACGGGGTGGTCCGGCACGCCGCGCTCCTGGCGGCCCGCGTCGCGGAGCACGGGGTGGGTCCGGCCGGGCCCGATCTCGTGCACGCCCAGTTCACCGACGCCCTGTGGGGCCCCGACATCGCCTCCGCCGCCGACGCGTTCACCGCGTGGGCCGCGACCGTGCGGCGCCCGCTCGTGGTGACCCTGCACGACGTGCCCGGTGCCGATCCCGACCCGGCCCGCGACGCGCGGCGCACCGCGGGGTACGCGCGTGTCGTCGCGGCCTGCGAGGCCGTCGTCGTGTCCGCGGAGCACGAGGCGGCGAAGGTCGCAGCGTTCTCCGGACGGGTCGCGACGGTCGTCGAGCTGCCGGTGCCGCGTCCGGTCGACGGCGGCGCGGTGCCGGTGTGGGCCGACCGCCCCACGCTGGGCGTCCTCGGCTTCGTCTATCCGGGCAAGGGCCACGCCGACGTCCTCGACGCCGCGGCCCGGCACCCGTCGCGGCCCCGGGTGGTGGCCGCGGGCGGACCGTCGCCGGGGCACGGCCCGCTGGTCGCGGAGCTGTGCGCGCGGGCCGCGGCAGCGGGCGTGGACCTCGTCGTCACCGGGGCCCTGAGCGACGCCGACCTCGCCGCCGCGGCCCGGGCCGTCACGGTGCCGGTGGTGCCCGGGCGGACCGTCAGCGCGAGCGGCACGCTGGCCACCTGGTGGGGGTGCGGGCGCCGCCCGCTCGCGGCGAGCGGTCCGTACGTCCGGGAGCAGGCCACCCGCCGTCCCGGCGCGGTGATCGTCTACGGCACGCTGGACGTCACCGACGCGCTGGCCGACCCCGCCCACACCCGGCTCGGCGCGCCGCTGCGCTGCACCGCCGGGGCCGACCACGTCGCGCTCTACCGGAGGGTCCTCGCGTGCTGACCGACGTCCTCGTGCCGGGCAACCGCTACGACCTGCTCGACGAGCACCCGGTCCCGCGGCCGGAGGTCAGCGTCGTCGTGGCGCACTACCGCCAGCCCGAGCAGCTCGCCCGCACCTGGCACGCGCTGTGCCACCAGACGCTGCGACCGGTCGAGATCGTGATCGCCGACGACGGGTCGGACCCGCCGCCCGAGGTACCCACCGGTGGCCCGCCGGTGCGGGTCGTCACCCAGGCGGACCTGGGGTTCCGGGCCGCCGCCGCGCGCAACCTCGGGGTCGCCGCCACGAGCGGCGAGGTGCTGGTGTTCCTCGACGCCGACACCGTGCCCGAGCCCGACTTCCTGGAACGCCTGACGGCGCGCGTCGCCCGGTGCTCCGACGTGCTCGCCGTCGGGCGCCGTCGGCACGCCGACCTCACCGGCCTGCCGCCCGGCACCGACCCGCGGACGCTCCCCGAGCTGCCCGAGCCCGCCTGGCTGCGGAAGGGCTACGCCGAGACCCGCGACCTCCTCGACGCCGACGGCACGTCCTTCCGGTTCGTCATCAGCGCGGTGCTCGCGTGCCGGCGCAGCCTGTTCGACGACATCGGCGGCTTCGACGAGCGGTTCGTCGGCTACGGCGGCGAGGACTGGGACCTGGCCTACCGGGCCTGGAACAACGGCGCGGTCCTGGTGCACGAGCGCTCCGCGGTGGCCTGGCACGACGGCCCGGACTGGGCGTTGCGCGGGGGAGCGGGGAAGGACGCGGAGAAGGACCGCGAGCGGACCCGGCTCGCCGAGCTGATCCCGGAACCCGGCACGCGCCGCGGCGGCCCGCCCGGCGGGCTGCCGGACGTGCTCGTCACGACCGAGCCGGGTCCCGGGGCGGCACTGGTGGCGTCGTCGCTGCGCGACCAGGAGCACCACGACATGGAGATCGGGGACCGGTGGAGCCCCGACCAGCTCCTGCGGGCGCGCGTCCGGATGCGGGTCGCGGGCCCGCTGCCGCGGTGGGCGGTGGGGGCCGCCGTCCGCGCGCTCGTCGACGGCGACCTCGCCACCGTCGTGCTGCGCCGCGGCGACACGGAGGTCGCCACGGCCTGCAGCACCCGGGCGCTGGGCCGCGCCCGCCGCCAGCCCACCCGCGCCGACGTCGACGGGTTCGCGTTCGGCCACGCCGACCTGGAGCTCGGGCCGCCCTAGGTGTACTGCCCACAGAGGTTGAGAACGACACGCGACAGATGATCTTGGCGTAAGGGAGGGCCTCCAGGTCCGGTGTGGATAGCGACATCTGCACCCGACCCAAGGAGGCCCTCGTGCTCCACCGTAACGCCCCGCTGTCCGAGACCGGCCGGCTCCGCCTCGCCCGCTGCGTCGTCGAGGACGGGTGGCCACTGCGCCGCGCCGCGGAACGGTTCCAGGTCTCAGTCGGCACCGCGAAGCGTTGGTCAAGCCGCTACCGCACCGAAGGCCCAGCCGGGATGGTCGACCGTTCCTCCCGCCCGCACCACAGCCCGAACCAAACCCCGACCCGCACCGAGCGACGCATCATCAAAGTCCGGGTCCTGCGCCGCTGGGGACCGGCCCGGATCGGGTTCCTGCTCGGCATCGCCTCCTCCACCGTGCACCGGGTCCTGACCCGCTTCGGCATGGCCCGTCTGGCCCACCTCGACCGCACCACCGGCCAGACCGTCCGCCGCTACGAACACAAACAGCCTGGTGACCTGGTCCACGTCGACATCAAGAAGCTGGGCAACATCCCCGACGGCGGCGGCCACAAGACCCTCGGCCGCGCCGCTGGCCGCCGCAACAGAGGTAGCCGAAAGATCGGCTACAGCTACCTGCACAACGCCCTGGACGACCACTCACGCCTGGCCTACACCGAGATCCTGCCCGACGAGCGCAAGACCACCGCGGCACAGTTCTGGGCCCGCGCCGCGGCCTGGTTCCACGCACAAGGCATCGAGAACATCGCCCGCGTCCTGACCGACAACGGGTCCTGCTACCGCTCCCGCGACTTCGCCCAAGCCCTGCACAACACCGACACCGTCCACAAACGGACCCGCCCCTACCGGCCCCAAACCAACGGCAAGGTCGAGCGGTTCAACCGCACCCTGCTCGACGAATGGGCCTACGCCCAGCCCTACCGCACCGAGACCGCCCGACGAGCCGCCTTGCCCGACTGGCTGCACTACTACAACCATCACCGCGGACACACCGCGATCGGCGGCCCACCCGCCACCCGAGTCCCCAACCTCACGGGACAGAACAGCTAGGCCTCGGGGGCCTGGCGGCGCACGTCCTCGTCGGGGAAGACGAAGCGGCGGAAGGCCCACCAGCGGAACGCCATGCCGAGCAGGACGCCGATGATCTGGCCGCTGACGAAGTCGGCGACCTCCTGCGTGAACAGGCTCACATCGGGCACGCTGAGGTGCAGCAGGTAGCGCGACACGGCCAGCGGGGCGGTGTAGACGGCCACCCCGACGCCGCTGACCAGGAAGAACAGCAGCGCCTCGTGGTGGGTGTCACGGCCGCCGCGGGTACGGAAGGACCATTCGCGGTTGAGGACGTAGGACGCGATGGTGGCCACCAGCACCGCGATGATCTTCGCGGTGAGCGGCTTCTCGATCAGCACGGTGTTCTTGAGCAGCAGGAACACGGCCGTGTCGATGATCCAGGTGGTGCCCCCGACCATCGCGAACTTGATCAGCTCGCGGTGCTTGATCGCGACGGACCGGTACGGCTGCGGGATCTGGGCCAGCACCGACTCGACGACGGACACCTGGTGAATCGTGCCAGAGCCCCCCGCTGGGTAGGCTCCCGGCACCGTGAACACTCTTCCCGTCGTCGGCATGGTCGGTGCCGGCCAGCTCGCCCGCATGACCCACCAGGCCGCGATCGCGCTCGGTCAGTCGCTGCGCGTGCTCGCCGCGGGCACCGGCGAACCCGCCGCCCAGGTATGCGCGGACGTGCGCGCGGGGTCGGCCGACGACCTCACCGCCGTCCGCGCCTTCGCCACCGGGTGTTCCGCGGTGACGTTCGACCACGAGCAGGTCCCGCAGGACGTCCTGCGCGCGCTCGTCGCCGACGGTGTCACCGTCCACCCCGGCCCGGACGCCCTGCTGTTCGCCCAGGACAAGCTCGTCATGCGCCGCCGCCTGAGCGAGCTGGGGGCCGCGGTGCCGCCGTTCACCCCGGTCGATACGCCCGCCGACGTGAAGGCGTTCGGGGCGGAGCACGGCTGGCCGGTCGTGCTCAAGGCCGTCCGCGGCGGGTACGACGGGCGCGGGGTGTGGATGCTGCCCGACGCCGACGACGCGCTGGTCGACGAACTGCTCGCCGCCGGCACCCCGCTGATGGTCGAGCAGGCCGTGCCGCTGCGCCGCGAGCTGGCCGCGCTCGTCGCCCGCTCGCCCTACGGGCAGGCCGCGGCGTGGCCGGTCGTGGAGACGGTGCAGGAGGCGGGGCAGTGCGTACAGGTGCTCGCGCCGGCCCCCGGCCTCGACGAGGAGGTCGCCGCCGGTGCGCAGCGGCTCGCGCTGAGCCTGGCCGCCGAGCTCGGCGTCACCGGACTGCTCGCCGTCGAGCTGTTCGAGCGGACGGACGGCACGCTGCTGGTCAACGAGCTGGCGATGCGGCCGCACAACTCCGGGCACTGGACGATCGAGGGTGCGCGCACGTCGCAGTTCGAGCAGCACCTGCGCGCCGTCCTCGACTACCCGCTCGGCACCACGACGCCCACCGCCCCCGCGGTGGTGATGGCCAACGTCCTCGGCGCCGACGGCCCGGTGGAGATGGGCATGGACGAGCGGGTGCACCACCTGTTCGCGCGGCTGCCCGACGTCAAGGTGCACCTGTACGGCAAGGCCGAGCGACCCGCGCGCAAGATCGGTCACGTGACGGTGCTCGGGTCGGACATGGGGGCCGTGCGGGAACGTGCGGCGCTGGCGGCGCACTGGCTGTCGACGGCGGAGTGGGAGGACGGGTGGTCGATCCATGGCTGAGCCGATCGTCGGCGTGATCATGGGCAGCGACTCGGACTGGCGGGTGATGGAGGCCGCCGCCGACGCGCTCGCCGAGTTCGACGTGCCCTTCGAGGTCGGCGTGTACTCCGCGCACCGCACCCCGCAGCGCATGCTCGACTACGCCGGCGGCGCCGCGGGCCGCGGCCTGCGCGTGATCGTCGCGGGGGCGGGCGGGGCCGCCCACCTGCCGGGGATGGTCGCCTCGGCCACCCCGCTGCCGGTGATCGGCGTCCCGGTGCCGCTGGCCTACCTCGACGGCATGGACTCGCTGCTCTCGATCGTGCAGATGCCCGCGGGTGTTCCGGTGGCCACGGTGTCGGTGGGCGGCGCGCGGAATGCCGGGCTGCTCGCGGTGCGGATCCTCGCCGCCGCCGATCCCGCCCTGCTCGACCGGATGATCACCTTTCAGTCCGACCTGCACGCATCGGTGCTGGCGAAGGACGACGCGCTGCGGAGCCGCCTCGATCGAGAGTGACGGGCATCACATGTGAATCGGACAACCGCATTCCACACTCGGCACGAATGACATTCCGTCAGTCGCCCGAGAATCCGGCGTTAATGAAGTTCCTGGCATATCCGGGAACGGTGTCGTCGTTGTGGAGCAGCATTCCCATGCGCACCTTTCCACCGCTGCAGGTGGAGGCAGACGAGGCGGACGCACTGCGTGCGTGGGCCGCGTCGGCCGGCGTCACGGCCGCCCGCCGGACGCGCATCGTCCTGCTGTCCGCCGAGGGGCACGGGCCCTCCGCGGTGGCGGCGATCGTCGGCTGTTCCCCGACGACGGTGCTCACCTGGCGCGAGCGCTACCGGGCCGAGGGGATCGCGGGGCTCACCGACGCGCCCCGCCCGGGGAGGCCGGTGACGGTCGATCCGGTGTCGGTCATCGAGCGGACGCTGCACGCCCCGCCGCCGCGAGCCCGGCGCTGGTCGAGCCGGCTGCTCGCCGATGAGCTGGGCGTCAGCAACGTCGCGGTGGCGAAGATCTGGCGGACCTGGGGCATCAGTCCGCTCGACGACGGGCACGTGCGATTGGGCTGCGACCCGCCCCTGGCCGAGGTGCTCGCGGCGTTCGCCGGCGTGCACGTCGACGCCGACGCCGCGGTGCTGGCCGTGGTGGTCGGCGACCGCCCGCCCCGCGAGCGGACCCCGATGGGTGCCCGCCCGCGGCTGGGCGGCCGGTTCGGGAGCGTCGACGTCGGAGCGTCGGGCGACCCCGAGGGCCTCGCCCGCCTCCTCGGAGGGCTCGACGACGTCCCCGCCGGCCGGCTGCGGCTGCTCGCCGCCGGTGACACGGCTGCCGCCGAGCGATGGGCCGACGGCCGCGGGACGCCGCTGCACGTCGCCGCGGACTGCCCGGACTGGACACGGTTCGTCCGGGTCTCCGCCGTGCTCGCGGGCGCCACCGAGTGCGGCGCGGCGTCCGTCGCGGGACTGCGGACCGCGGTCCTCGCGCACGAGCCCGGGCGCGCTCTGCAGTGGGTGCACATCCCCACGAAATAACCGTGGCGCGAGTGTGGGACCCGGTCGTAGGGTGGTGTCACACGTGAGAGGAGGTGGTCCAGCGTTGAGTAGCTTCTGGATTCGTGAGGTGGCTGTCCGCTAGCACCACAGAGGACAGTTCTTCGACCGTTGTGGAGCCGGTGTGGTGCCGGCGAGTTCCAGGCAGTCACCCGTGGTCCCCGGGCCCGAGCCCGTCCAGCTCGGCGTGCGCATCCATCGATGCGGCCCGGGGATCACGCACGTCCGGGCCCGGGCGTCAGGCCGTGCCGCGCTCCAGCCGTCCCACCGCGATCTCCAGGCGCTCCGCGACGTCGAGCAGTCCGTCGTCGCCGGGGATCAGGTCGGCGACGCGGCGGAACCGGTCGCGGTAGGCGTCGAGCCGGTCGGCCGGGGCGCCGTCGGCGAGCCAGGCCCGCAGGGCGAGGTTGTGGGCCGCCACGACGGATGCCCCGATGACGGCGGCGCGCAGGTCTCCGTCGTCGGGCCCGCCTGCGAACCGGCGGCGCAGGTAGCGGGTGAACATCCGGCGGTAGTGGTCGACGCTGGCCGACTCGCGGTCGCGCAGCACCGGCACGTCGTGGGTGAGGCGGAACCGGGCGACCGACAGCGGCGGGTCGTCGGTGTAGAGGTCGAACACCGTCTCGCCCGCGCGCAGGACCAGGCTCGGGACCGGCTCGTCGGGGTGCGCGGCCTCGAAGACCTCCGCGATGCGGGCGAGCGCGGTCTCGTGGTCGGGCGAGATCGCGTCCTCCTTGCTGCGGAAGTAGCGGAAGAACGTGCGGCGCCCGACGCCCGCGGCCGCCGCGATGTCGTCGACGGTGGTGTCCTCGTAGCCCCGGTCGCGGAACAGGGCCACCGCGGCGGCCACGAGGTCGCGCCGCACCTCGGCCCGGCCCTCGACGGACCGACCTCTCCGCGTGGCGCCAGTCATGGCACGCAGGGTAACAGCGAGCTTGCCTCGCGGCACGCAGTGCCGTTACGATCCGTGGCATGAACTCCGACTTCGACAGCTACCGGCTCAGCGACGAGCACGAGGCCCTCCGCGACGCCGTGCGGACGCTGGCGGAGAAGGAGATCCAGCCCTACGCGGCCGACGTCGACGAGCAGGGCCGCTACCCGATCGAGGCCCAGGACGCCCTGACCAAGGCGGGCTTCCACGCCATCACGATCCCCGAGCAGTTCGGCGGCGAGGGAGCCGACGAGCTCGCCGGCTGCATCGTCATCGAGGAGGTCGCGCGGGTCTGCGCGTCCTCGTCGCTGATCCCCGGCGTCAACGGGCTCGGGCTCACCCCGATCCTGCTCTCGGCCTCCGACGAGCTCAAGCAGCAGGTCTTCCCGTCGATCGCGTCCGGCGAGGCGATGATCAGCTATGCGCTCTCGGAGCGCGAGGCCGGTTCCGACGCCGCCGCGATGAAGACCCGCGCCGTCCGTCAGGGCGACGAGTGGGTGCTCAACGGCACCAAGTGCTGGATCACCAACGCGGGCGTGTCCTCCTGGTACACGGTCATGGCCGTCACCGACCCGGAGAAGAAGGCCAACGGGATCTCCGCGTTCGTCGTGCACAAGGACGACCCGGGCTTCGAGGTCGGCCCGAAGGAGCGCAAGCTCGGCATCAACGGCTCGCCCACCCGCGAGATCTACTTCCAGAACTGCACGATCCCCGGCGACCGGATCATCGGCGAGCCCGGCACGGGCTTCAAGACCGCGCTGCAGACGCTCGACCACACCCGCCCGACGATCGGCGCGCAGGCCGTCGGCATCGCGCAGGGCGCGCTCGACATCGCGATCTCCTACGTCAAGGAGCGCAAGCAGTTCGGCAAGCACCTCGCCGAGTTCCAGGGTCTCCAGTTCATGATCGCCGACATGGCGATGAAGGTGGAGTCCGCGCGCCAGCTCGTCTACGTCGCGACCTCGCGCGCCGAGCGGGGCGAGAAGAACCTGGGCTTCATCTCCAGCGCCGCGAAGTGCCTGGCCTCCGACGTCGCCATGTCGGTGACGACGGACGCCGTGCAGCTCCTCGGTGGCGCGGGCTACACCAAGGACTTCCCGGTGGAGCGGATGATGCGCGATGCGAAGATCACCCAGATCTACGAGGGCACCAACCAGGTGCAGCGCCTGGTCATGGCGCGGTCGCTGCTGCGCTGACCAGTGCGTCGTTCGAGTGGCTCACCCGGCTGGCGCGCGGCATGTCCGCCGACGGCCCGCGGACGTCGGACCAGCGCCGAGCCGATCTCGCCGCGGCCGCGCTGACCGGGAAGCCGGTCGTCCGCGATCCCGATGCCGACCCGACGGTTGTGGCGCCGGTGACGCCGGGCAAGCCGCTGATCACCGTCCTGGTGCCGTACTGCACGTTGATCGGCGCGGACGACGAGCCCTGCGAGATCGCCGGGTACGGCCCGATCCCCGCCCATCTGGCTCGCTGCCGACGCGGTCTGGGTGGGCCTGGTCACCGACCCGCTGTCCGGGGCGATCCTCGACTCCGGCCGCACCACCTACCGGACACCGGCTGCTCTGGCCGACGTCGTTCGGGCGCGGGACGTCACCTGCCGGGCCCGGGCTGCCGCCGGGCTGCGGCGACCTGCGAGCTCGACCACGTCGTCGCCGGGCAGGAGGACGGGACCACGTCGGAGGCCAACGTCGTTGCGCTGTGCACCGCCCACCACGACCGGAAGGAGCAACCCGGCCGGCAGGTGGCCCTGCACCCGGACCGGTCGATGCAGTGGACCACTCCGACCGGGCGCCGCCACCGCACCGCGGTCCACGACCACCGGGCCGCGTGACGGGATCAGCCCAGGCGGATGGTCGTGCGCTCGGACTCGGCGCGGCGCGTCAGGGCGGCGTCGTCGGCGTTGCGGACCTGGACCAGCGACGCCCCTGCGGCGAGGACGGCGAGCAGGCCGTCGGAGAGGCCGCCGGGGGAGGACCAGTCCAAGGTCGAGAGCACCCGGTCGGAGCCCGACAGGCCCAGTGCCGCGGCCCGGCTGCGCGCAGAGTCGCGCACCCGCTCGACCGGGAGGCCGTCGAGGGCGGGGGCGGAGTCGGGCACCGGCTCCCACGGCACGAAGTCGTCGCCGTGCAGGCGCACCTCGGTGGCGTAGTCGACGACGCCGGCGGGCAGGCCGTCGATGCCGGCGCCGAAGGCGTGCAGCGACAGGGCCACGACGCCCAGGGGCGGGGCGGCGGAGAGGGCGAGGTCGAGGCGCTCGCGGTCGCACAGCACGAGATCGGCGCCGACCGGTTCGCCCACGATCTGCGCCCCGCACCACCACGCGCCGAGGAGTACCGCGGCGGTCTGCCAGTGCGCGGGCAGCAGGACGGCGACGGTCGTGCCCGGTTCCACATCGCACTCGTCGCGCAGCAGGTTCGCGGTCTTGGCGGCCCAGTTCGCCGTCGTCACCCCGGAGAGCTCGATCCGCTCGCCGGTGGCGTCGTCGTAGAACGTGATCAGCGGGCGGGCGGACGAGCGGTCCAGGAGGGCATCGGTGAGGGACACGGACGACAGTCTCCCGGGTCGGCTCAGTCGATGCAGGGCACCCCGGCCGCGGTGATCGGGGCGGCCACCGGAGGGGGCGGCGCTGCCGCGTCGACGACCGGGGCCGGTGCGGGCAGCACAGACGGGTCGAAGTCGCCGCCGAGCACCACGAGGAGGTGGCCCTGGGGGACGGTGTCGTCGCGCGCGGTGTCGATGCCGCCGAGCTGGTCGGCCACCGACCGCGCCGCCTCCCCGTCGGCGCCGGAGTAGCGCACGACGCTCGACTCGGCGGGCTCGGTGTTGTCGACGGTGCCGCCGGTGAAGCCGAGGCCGGTCAGGTAGGTGCGCGCGTCCCCGGCCAGGCCGCCCGCCTCCGAGCCGTTGCGGACGTTGACGATGTAGCGCGACGCGATGACGGTGACGGGCGGCGGGGGCTCGGCCCGGCGCACCTCGGCGGCGGCGTCGGCCGCGATCCGCTGCGCCTCGATCCGCTCCTCGATGAAGCCCTGCACGACGTCGGGGTCGACGAGGACCACGTCACCGCGGTCGTTTCGCTCCGGCCCGGAGGTCGGGATCGTCACGAACTCGAGGTTGCCCGCGGCGATGTCGGAGGCCTGCTGGGCGAACGCGAGGAGGTCCCAGCCCTCGTCGAGGACCACGGACTGCTGGACGACCTCGATCAGGGACCCGAGGGCGGTGGGGTCGGTCAGGGTGCCCGCGGAGAGCACCTTGTCGGCGACGGCGGCGAGGAACACCTGCTGGCGCCGGATCCGGGACAGGTCGCCGTCGGGCAGGCCGTGGCGCTGGCGGACGAACGCGAGCGCGTCGCGGCCGGAGATCGTCTGCGGCCCCGCGGCGAAGCGGGCGCCGGAGAGCACGTCGTCGACGGGGGCGGTCAGGCAGACGTCGACGCCGCCGATCGCGCGGGTGAGGTTGTAGAAGCCGACGAGGTTGAGCTCCGCGTAGTGGTCGATCTGCTGGCCGGTCAGCCGTTCGACGGCCCCGATGAGCGCGCTGCGCCCGGCCCGGGCGGCCTCGGCCTCGATCTGGGCGGAGTTGCGGATCCCGTCGGCGACCAGCCGCTCGGCGGTGAGGGCCTTGACCGCCGGGTAGGCGGCGTTGATCTTGTCGGTGCGGTACCCGGGGATGTCGACGTACGCGTCGCGCGGGATGGAGAACGCCGCGGCGGCCCCGCCGTCCTCCGGGATGTGCAGCATCATGATCGTGTCGGAGTTCAGGACGCCGGTGTCGGCGCCGCTGTTGAGCTCGCGCAGGATCTCCTCGGGCAGCGGGTTGCCCTGGGCGTCGGTGCGGCTGTCGACGCCGACCAGCAGGATGTTCTGGTCGCCGCCGTTCCCGCCGCCGGAGATGACGTCGGTGGTGACGATGCCGGCGGTGATGTCGCGGTAGAGCCCCCACGCCGTGCCGGTGACGGTGAGGACGAGCACCGAGGCGACGACGGTGGCGGTCCGCAGCCGCCGCAGGAGCCGGCCGGGTGCGGGTGGCGGCGCCGGGGTACGGGCCGGCCTGCGCCGTGCGGCGGACGAGCCGGCGGGCGGCGTCGAGGGGGTGCGCGGCGCGGGCGCCCAGGGGTCGGACCTCCGTGAGGATCCCGGGGACGACCCCGCCGCGGGCCGGCCCGCGCTCGTGCGCGACGATCCACCTCGCGTGGGGGAGGCGGTCCGGGTGGAGGCGGCGACCCGGGTGGCACCGACGCGGGCGTCGCGCTCGCGGGTGGCGCGCGCCAGCCAGGGTGGTTCGGGCAGTGCAGCGGCATTGCGCGGGTCCATGCTCCACCTCACTCCATCCCCGACGGCGTGACCGGTGTGTCCGGCCTTCTAGGGTGCAGCATCGGGCGCGGCCTCGCGGGAGGCTGCCCGCGTGTCGCGGGTGACCGTCGTCGCGCTGCGCCCCGATACGGAACGTGACCGCGCGGAGAAGAGGCGGAGGACCCGGAGTTGCCCGAGCAGTTCTCGCTGTTGTTGCCGGTCTGGGCCGGGGACCGGGCCGACTTCCTCACGACGGCGTTCCGGTCCAGCGTCGAGGGGCAGACCCGCCGACCCGACCACGTCGTGATCGTGCGTGACGGCCCGGTGCCGGCGCCGCTGGCGGCGACGATCGCCGGGCTGGTGGCGTCGAGCCCGGTCCCCGTCGACGTGCTGGAGGGTGCGGAGAACGTCGGACTGGGTCCGGCGCTGGACGCCGGGCTGGACGCCTGCCGCCACGACGTCGTCGCGCGGATGGACGCCGACGACATCTCGTTCCCGCACCGGTTCGCGGTGCAGTTGCCGATCATCGAGTCGGGGGTCGACCTGGTCGGGTCGGGTCTGCAGGAGTTCGGCGACGATCCCGACGAGATCGTCGGCACTCGCACGCCGCCGGTCGACGCGCACGACATCGCGGTCCGCGCGCGCTTCGCCGACCCGTTCAACCACCCCACCGTCGTCTACCGCCGCGACCTCGTCCGCGCCGTCGGCGGCTACAGCGACTTCGCGCTGATGGAGGACTACCTGCTCTGGGCGAAGATGCTCGTCGCGGGGGCGCGGGTGGCGAACGTGGCCGAGCCGCTGGTGAAGTACCGGGTCGGCTCGGGGGCCTACGCGCGCCGCGGCGGGCTGGGCCAGCTGCGCGCGGAACTGGCCGTGCAGCGGCGGTTCCGGGAGCTGGGATTCACCACGCGCGGGCAGTTCGCGCGCAATGTTGTCGTACGCGGCGGGTACCGGTTGGTGCCCGAGTCACTGCGCCGAATGGCGTATCGGAGAGTGATCGCTACCTACAGAGGGTGACGAAATGGGATCGGGCTGACAGCATGGGTCACTCCACCGAGGAGGTTCCATGACGTCGCTTCCGGTCGAACCCCTCGCCGCGGAGGGTGCGGCCCTGCTGGAGTCCGGCCGTCCCCTGGAGGCCGTCGAGGTGCTCCGGCAGGCCGTCGCGTCGGGGGAGCGGACGGCCCCGGACCTGCTGGTCCGCGCCTACCTCGACAGCGGTGACTGGCACGCCGCCGTCGAGTGGTTGACCCCGCTGGTCGAGCAGGGTCACGTCCGGTTCGCGGGACGCCTCGGGGTGGCGCTGAGCGAGCTCGGTGACCGGGTGCGGGCCGAGGACGTGCTGCGGCTGGCCGTGTCGTCGGGCGAGCTGGGGGCGGCCAACGACCTCGGCATCCTGCTGCGGGACGAGGGCCGGGTCGCCGAGGGGATCCTGGTGCTGGCCAGGGCCGCGGAGCAGGGCGACCCGCTCGCCCCGGCCAACCTCGTGGCACTGCACCTGGAGGACGGCGACCTGCCCGCCGCCGCCGACGCCGCCGAGCGCTACGTCGACCCGGCCCGTCCCGACACGGTGCTCGCGCTCGCCGAGGTGCGCTTCGCGCAGTCCCGCATCGAGGAGGCCGACGGGCTCTTCCGGCAGGCCGGCGAGCTCGGCGCGATCCGCGCGCACACCGCGTACGGGCAGTTCCTGCTCACCGAGCGCGGTGACGTCCTCGGGGCCCAGGGGGAGTTCTTCGAGGCGCGCCGGCACAACGAGCCGGGCTGGGCGTGGACGATGGGCCGCTTCCTTCTCGACGTCGGCCGCCCCGACGACGCCCGCGAGTTCCTGCAGGTGGCCGCCGACGGCGGCGACCGGGTCGCCGCCGAGACCCTGGCCGAGCTCGACGGCATCGACCCGGCCGACGACTGACGCGCCCGGCTCGCCGTCCCCACCGGTCGGTCCGTACGCCCGTCGCCGCGCATCCGTCCCGCGCACCTGACGGCGTTCCGCGTACGTCCGGCGGTGCGCGAACCGTCGCACGGTGCGCGGGGCCGGGGCGGCCCGGTCCGCATAGGGTGGCCGCGTGCAGCTCGGGATCGTGACGTGGGCGGTGCCCGGCGAGCGGTTCCTCGCCACCTGCCCGGACGCGCCGCTGGTGGTCGTGTCCGAGGGCCCCGGGCGGGTGCCGGGAGCGCGGGTGGTCGTCGTCGGGGAGCGGTTGGCGCGCGCCGCCGCCGTCAACCGCGGGGTGGTCGCACTGGCGCCCGGCGTCGACTGGGTCCTGGTGGCCGATCCGCGCGCGGAGCTCTGCCCCGGATCCGTGGACGCGCTGCGTGCCGCGGCGGCCCGCTTCCCGCGGGCCGGGGTGCTCGGGCCGCGCCTGCGCAGTCCCGACGGGGCCGTCCGGCCGTCGGCGGGCGACCTCCCGACCCCCCGTGACCTGCGACGACGGTGCGTCCCGGTCGGAGCACCGCGGCACGCCGCACCGGTCGGCTGGGTGGCGGGGGAGTGCCTGCTGGTGCGCCGTGCGGCCTGGGAGTCCGTCGACGGGTTCGACGCGCGGCACCTCGGCCCGGTCGACGCCGTCGACCTCGGGGCCCGGCTGGGCCGCGCGGGCTGGCTGGCCGTGCACGTGCCCGCGGCGGAGGTCGTGGTCGGGGCCGGGCCGGCGACCGGCATGCTGGAGACCGTCGACCGCGGCCTGCGCCGCTACGCGAGGGAGTTTCGCAATGGATGACGTCGAGGCCGTGGTGCTGGTGGGTGGCAAGGGCACCCGGTTGCGCCCGCTCACCCTGTCCGCACCCAAGCCGATGCTGCCCACGGCCGGGGTCCCGTTCCTCGCGCACCTGCTCTCGCGCATCCGGGCGGCCGGGGTCCGGCACGTCGTGCTGGGCACCTCCTACCTCGCGGAGACCTTCTCCGAGCACTTCGGCGACGGTGCGGCGCTCGACCTGAAGCTGACCTACGTCGTGGAGGACGAGCCCCTGGGCACCGGCGGCGGTATCCGCAACGTCGCCGCGCACCTGAGCGCCGAGCACGTGCTCGTGTTCAACGGCGACGTCCTCGCGGGCACCGACCTCACCGCCGTCGTCGACACCCACCGCCGCACGCAGGCCGACGTCACGCTGCACCTGGTGCGGGTGCCCGATCCCCGCGCGTTCGGCTGCGTCCCCACCGACGCCGACGGGCGCGTCACCGCGTTCCTCGAGAAGACCCCGGATCCGCCGACCGACCAGATCAACGCCGGGTGCTACGTCTTCCGCCGCTCGGTGATCGACTCGATCCCGGCGGGCCGGGCGGTGTCGGTGGAGCGCGAGACGTTCCCCGGGCTGCTGGCCGAGGGGCGCCGCGTCTCCGGGCACGTCGACTCCGCGTACTGGCGCGACATGGGCACGCCCGCCGACCTGGTGCACGGATCGGCCGACCTGGTCCGCGGCCTCGCCCCGTCCGACGCCCTGCCCGGGCCGACCGGCGACGCGATGATCCTCGACGGCGCGCAGGTCGACCCGTCGGCGAAGGTGTTCGGCGGCTCGACGGTCGGGCGCGGCGCGCGCGTCGGCGCCGGCGCGTCGGTGGAGGGCGCGATGTTGTTCGACGGGGCGGTGGTCGGGGCCGGGGCCGTCGTCGAGCACTCCGTCGTGGGGGCGGGGGCCGTCGTGGAGGACGGGGCGGTCGTCGTCGACACCGTGATCGGCGACCGCGCGGTCGTCGGCAGCGGGTGCGAGCTGCGCGGCGGGGCCCGGGTGTGGCCCGACGCGCAGGTGCGCGGCATCCGCTTCTCCCCGGATGCCTGACGCCGCCGCCCCTCCGCTGCGCCGCGAGTGGACGCCGGAGTTCACCGTCGACCTCGTCGGGGTCCTCGCCCCGCTGCGCCGCGGCGCGGGCGACCCGACCTGGCAGCGCAACGACGACGGGGTCTGGCTGGTCGGCACCACCCCCGACGGCCCCGTGACGACGCTGCTGCGCCGCCGCGCCGACGGCTCGGTGCTGGCCAGGGCGTGGGGTGCGGGGGCGCAGTGGTCGCTCGACGGGCTGCCCGCGCTCCTCGGTGCGGACGACCGGCCCGAGGAGTTCGTGGCCCACCACCCGCTCGTCGCCGACGCCCACCGGCGGCATCCCGGCCTGCGTTTCGGCAGCTCGCGGCGGGTGTGGGACCAGCTGGTGCCGGCGATCCTGGAGCAGAAGGTCACCGGCACGGAGGCCCGGCGGTCGTGGCGCGAGCTGTGCCGCCGTTTCGGCGACGACCCGCCCGGGCCGACCCCGCCCGGCATGCGCGTACCGCCCACCCCGGACCGGATCCGAGCCGTGCCCGACTGGGAGTGGCACCGTGCGGGCGTCGACTCGGCCCGGCGCCGCGCGATCCTGTCCTGCGCCGCCGTCGCGCACCGGCTGGAGAACGCGGCCGAGCTGGGCGGCTCGGCCGGACGCGAACTGCTGCGCCGGGTCCCCGGGATCGGCGTCTGGACCGCCGCGGAGGTGGCCCAGCGCGTCTGGGGCGACCCCGACGCCGTCAGCTTCGGCGACTTCCACATCCCCACCGTCGTCGGCTGGGCACTCCTCGGCCGCCCGCTCGACGACGCCGGGATGCTCGAGGTGCTCGCGCCCTACGTGCCCCAGCGCCAGCGCGCGGTGCGGTACGTCGAGGTCAGCGGTTTCCGCCGCCCCCGCTTCGGCCCCCGCTTCTCCCCGCGCGACTACCGCGCGATGTGAGTGTCCGGCGCAGCTCGCCCGCCCAGAGGTCGCGGTGGTGCCCGGCCCAGGCCCGGCGCGATTCGCGGGGTGACCAGCGCGGGCCGTCGACCTCCCGGTGCCGGCGGACCGGTCCGGACGTCGATCACGTCGTCGCCCGGAGCCGCTGCTGCACCGTGCGGCACCCGGGTCCGTGACGTCGATGGGCCTGCCGGCGAGGACGGTGGGCGGCCGCGACGGCCGGTCGGCGCGGCCGGGTCCGACCATGGTGCCCGGACGATCGACTTCGGTCGATGCGCTGCGCCCCTACGCTGGGGGGATGCGGGAGCTTCCACGGCGGGAACGGCTGGGCGACGTCGCCGCGCTCGTGTGCACCGCTGCGGGCGGGATGCTGGGGGTGTCCACCGACGTCCTGCCCGGCGGGGTCGACGTCTGGGAGGCCACCGGGCTGGTGCTGGCCGTCGGCGCGCTCCTCGCGATCTTCCGGCGCCGCCGCGCCCCGGTCCTGTTCGCCGTCGCCACGCTCCTGCTCGGCACCTGGACGCCGCTGGCGGGCTTCGTCGGACTGGTCGGCGTCTACACGGTGGCGGTGTACCGGTCCCGCGGCACGGCCGTCTGGGTCACGGCGTTCGCCGTGGTCGTCTCGGTGGTCGACCTGTGGTTCGACGTCCCCGACCCGGTCGAGTTCCGCTGGGTCACCGGCGTCGTGCTCGGGCTGACGCTCGCCGCCGCCGGGTGGGGCCTGTTCGTCGGCGCCCGTCGCGAGCTGATGGCGTCGCTGTGGGAGCGGGCCGAGCGGGCGGAGGCGGACCTCGCGCAGCGGGCCGAGCGGGCCCGGTCCGCGGAGCGCGCCCGGATCGCCCGCGAGATGCACGACGTGCTCGGCCACCGGCTCTCGCTGCTGTCCGTGCACGCCGGGGCGCTGGAGCTGCGCGGTGACCTGCCGCCCGCCGACGTCCGGCGCACCGCGGGTGTGCTCCGCGAGACCGCCACGGCCGCGCTGGCCGACCTGCGCGGGATCCTGCTCGTGCTGCGCGAGGAGGAACCCGGGGTCGACGCCCCGCAGCCGCGGCTGGCCGACGTGCCCGATCTCGTGACGCAGTCGCGCACGGCCGGGGTCACCGTCGAGCTCACCCACGACGTGCCCGGCGCACCGCCGGACCAGCTGGGCCGCACCGCGTACCGGATCGTCCAGGAGGGCCTGACGAACGCGCGCCGGCACGCCGCGGGGGCGCCGGTGCACGTGGAGGTCGCCGGGCGCCCGGGGGCGGAGTTGTCGGTGCGGGTCGTGTCCGGTCCGGGGCTCGCGGGCCCGGACCGCGGCTCGGGCACCGGGTTGATCGGGCTGCGCGAACGGGTGGCGCTGGCCGGCGGCGAGCTGGGCGACGCCGTCGACGACGCGGGCCGCCACGTCCTGACCGCGACGATGCCGTGGCCGAGGTGATCCGCCTCCTGCTCGTCGACGACGACGCACTCGTCCGCGCGGGCCTCACCCTCATGCTCGACGGCCACGTCACCGACGACGGCCGCACGATCGGCGTCGTCGGGGAGGCGTCCGACGGCGACGAGGTGCCCGACGCCGTCGCCCGGCACCGGCCCGACGTCGTGCTGATGGACCTCCGGATGCCGCGCGTCCACGGCGTCGCCGCCACCACCCGCCTGCGCCGGGAGCCCGGCGCGCCCGCCGTCGTCGTGCTCACCACGTTCGACGCCGACGAGCACGTGGTCCGCGCGCTGCGGGCCGGGGCGTCGGGCTTCCTGCTCAAGGACACCCCACCCGCCCGGATCGTCGACGCCGTCTGCGCGGCCGCCGACGGGGACGCGATGCTCTCGCCGACCGTCACGCGGTCGGTGATCGCGATGGTCGCGGGCACCGACGACGCCGCGGCCCGCGGCGCCCGCACCCGGCTCGCCACCCTGACCGCGCGCGAGCGGGAGGTCGCCGAGGCCGTCGCCCGCGGTGGCTCGAACGCGGTCATCGCGGGCGAGCTCCACATGAGCGTGGCCACGGTGAAGGCGTACGTGTCGCGACTGCTGCGCGACCTCGACCTCGACAACCGGGTGCAGGTGGCGCTGCTCGTCCGCGACGCGCAGGGATAGGTCGACTCGTCGTCCTGACCGACCACCGCCACCACCCTCGCGGGGGACCGCAGCCGCCGCTGATCCGTCCGGGCCGGGCCGGGCCGGGCCGGGACGTCCGCTGTCCGCCGGCGCCCCGACGTAGAGGATCCGGGCGTCGACCCCGCACGACGCACCCGATCGCGCAGGACTCGATCGCCGCCCTGCCGCAGGAGGCGCCGGCCGGGGCACCGGTGGTGCTGGAGGCCGCACCGCGGGAGCCGGGACCCCGGTCGATCCGGGCCGCGACCCCGACGCGCCGGTGCGCAACCTGCCCGGCGGGTCATGGACCACGGCGGGTCCGCGGGCTCATCGCCCCGGCGCGTCGTAGGCTCGGACACGTGAAGGTCACCGTGCTGGTCGGCGGCGTCGGCGGGGCCCGTTTCCTCGTCGGGGTCCGCGCCGCGTTCCCCGATGCCGAGATCACCGCGGTCGTCAACGTCGGCGACGACATCTGGCTGCACGGGCTGCGGATCTGTCCCGACCTCGACACCTGCATGTACACCCTCGGCGGCGGCATCGACCCCGAGCGGGGCTGGGGCCACGCGGGGGAGACGTGGTCGGTGCGCGACGAGCTGGCCGCCTACGGCGCCGACCCCGACTGGTTCGGGCTCGGCGACAAGGACACCGCGACGCACCTGGTGCGGTCCCGGATGCTGCGCGCGGGCTACCCGCTCTCCGACGTCACCACGGCGCTGTGCCACCGCTGGCAGCCCGGCGTCACGCTGCTGCCCGTCACCGACGACCGCGTCGAGACCCACGTCGTCGTCGACGACCCGGCGAACGGGCCCAAGGCGCAGAAGGCCATCCACTTCCAGGAGTGGTGGATCCGGCACAAGGGCGAACTGCCCGCGCACCGCTTCGCGAGCATCGGCGCCGACGAGGCCACGATCCTGCCCGCCGCGCGCGAGGCGATCGCCGGCGCCGACGTCGTCCTGATGGCGCCGTCCAACCCGGTCGTGAGCATCGGGGCGCTGCTGGAGGTCCCCGGCGCCCGCGACGCACTGCGCGCCACCGCCGCGAAGGTCGTCGGCGTCTCGCCGATCGTCGGGGGGCGCCCGCTGCGCGGCATGGCCGACCGCTGCCTCACCGCGATCGGCGTCGAGACCACCGCCGAGGCCGTCGGGCGGCACTACGGCGCGCGGTCCGCAGACGGGATCCTCGACGGCTGGCTGATCCACTCGGGCGAGACCGCCGACGTGCCCGGCGTCGCCGTGCGGTCGGTGCCGCTGCTGATGACCGACACCGACGCGACCGCGCAGATGGCGCGCGACGCGGTGGAGCTCGCGGGTGTCTGACCACGCCGCGCTCGAGAACATCGTCGTCCGGCCCGTGCGCGGGCTGCCCGAGTTCCGCCCCGGCGACGACCTCGCCGCCGCGCTCGCCGCGGCCGCACCGTGGATCGAGACCGGCGACGTCGTCGTCGTGACGTCGAAGGTGTTCTCCAAGACCGAGGGCAGGCTCGTCGCCGCCCCCACGGACCCGGCGGAGCGCGACGCACTGCGCCGCGAGCTGATCGACGCCGAGACGGAGCGGGTCGTCGCCCGCCGCGGCCCGACGTCGATCGTGGTCGGCAAGCTGGGGATCGTGCAGGCGGCGGCCGGGATCGACGGGTCCAACGTGCGCCGCGACGAGCTCGCGCTGCTCCCCGCCGACCCCGACGCCAGCGCGTCGCGGCTGCGCTCGGAGCTGCGCGACCACCTCGGCGTCGACGTCGCGGTGGTCGTCACCGACACACTGGGCCGCTCGTGGCGGATCGGGCAGACCGACATCGCGATCGGGTCCGCCGGGATCGCGGTGCTGCACGGCTACGACGGGCAGAGCGACGACCAGGGCAACGAGCTGCTCGTCACGCAGGTCGCGATGGCCGACGAGCTGGCCGCGGCCGCAGACCTCGTCAAGGGCAAGCTCGGCGGCGTGCCGGTCGCGGTCGTGCGCGGCCTCGTGCCCGTCGACGACGGGACGACCGCCCGTGACCTCGTCCGCCCCGTCCGAGACGACATGTTCTGGCTCGGCACGGCGGAGGCGATCGCGCGCGGCCGCTCGGAGGCGGTCCTGCTTCGGCGCAGCACCCGCGACTTCACCGACGAGCCCGTCGACCTCGCCGCGGTCCGCCGCGCGGTCGGCGTCGCGCAGACCGCTCCCGCGCCGCACCACAGCACGCCGTTCCGCTTCGGCGTCGTCCGGGCGAAGCGCGCCGAGCTGCTCGACGCCATGGCCGCCCGCTGGCAGGAGCACCTCGTCGCCGACGGGCGCCCGGCGGAGGAGGTGTCGCGGCGGATGGCCCGCGGCGACCTGCTGCGCCGCGCCCCCGAGCTCGTCCTCGCCTTCCGCACCGGCGACGGCATGCACACCTACCCCGACGACGCCCGGCGCCTCGGCGAGCGCACGATGTTCACCGTCGCGGGCGGGGCGGCGGTGCAGTCGCTGCTCGTCGCGCTGGCCGCGGAGGGGCTGGCGTCCTGCTGGGTCGGGTCCACGATCTTCGCCGCCGACGTCGTGCGCACGGTCCTCGACCTCCCGCCCGACTGGCAGCCGCTCGGCGCGATCGCCGTGGGGCACCCGGTGGAGCCGATCGCGCCGAGGTCGCCGCGCGACGGGGAGCTGATCGAGTGGTAGCCGCGGCGATGGCGACGGCGGAGCTGCGGGGGTGGGAGCCGGACAGCTCCGACCAGCGCGGCCTCAAGCACGCCCTGCTGGCGTTCCTGGCCGCCCGCCCCGACGCGTGCGAGCGGTCCTGCGAGCCCGGGCACCTCACGGCGTCGGCGCTGCTGCTCGACGCCGCGGGCACGCACACCCTGCTCACGCTGCACCCGCGCGTCGGGAAGTGGATCCAGCTGGGCGGGCACTGCGAGCCCGGCGACGACTCCCTCGTCGCCGCCGCGCTGCGCGAGGCGCGGGAGGAGTCCGGGATCGACGACCTGACGATCGACCCGGTGCCGCTGCACGTCGACGTCCACCCGATCACCTGCTCGCTCGGCGTGCCCACCCACCACCTCGACGTCCGGTTCCTGGTGCGCGCCCCGGCCGGTGCGGTGGAGACGATCAGCGACGAGTCCGACGACCTGCGGTGGTGGCCGGTCGACGCCCTGCCCGACGACAGCCCGACCGTCGCCGCGATGGTGGCGGCGGCCCGTCACCGGCTGACCGCCCCCGTCCGCACGTAGCGGCGATCGGCACGTCACCGCCAGAACAGCAGCTCGCCGTACCCCAGTGAGGCGAGCCGGCCGCTGCCGCCGACGGCGTCGAAGACGGTGTAGGCGAGGTCGAAGAACACCGCCGACACCCCGGGGACGCCGATGAGCAGGACGAACAGCACCAGCGGGGCCCACGGACGTACCCGTGCGGCGAGCCGCCGTGCCGGCATCGAGAGGTAGGGCTCCAGCACGCCGAACCCGTCGAGGCCGGGCACCGGGAGGATGTTCAGCACGAACGCGAGCACCTGGATCAGCGCGAGGCAGGACAGCCCGATCGCGAGTCCGCCGGGCATCGCGACGGTGGCCACCAGCACCGTCAGGACCGCCCCGAGCACCAGGTTCGTGGCGGGGCCGGCCAGTGAGACGAGGCTCCGCGCCCCCCGGGAGCGGATCGCCCCGTGGTTGATCCACACCGCGCCGCCGGGCAGCGGGATCCCGCCGAGGAGCAGGAACACGACCGGCAGGCCGAAGGACAGCACCGGATCGGTGTAGCGCCGGATGTCGAGCGTGAGGTAGCCCTTGTCGCGGACCGAGAGGTCGCCGCTGCGGTAGGCGACGTAGGCGTGCCCGAACTCGTGCAGGCACAGCGACACCGCCCACCCGCCCAGCACGAGCAGGACGACACCGGCCGTCAACGCGACTGGAGTACCCAGAGTGGTGAGTACCGAACCACTCACAGCAACCAACACCAGCACCAGGAACCACGGACTGACCCGATTCGACACACCACGCATCCGTCCATTGTGCTGAACGGGGGACCGATGGGGTGGACCGCGTCACCCGGATGGCAGCTTCAGCTTGCCAACCCCCGACCCACACCGATGTACTTACATCGCTGTGATTCGCAGGGGCACGTGGATCACGCCAGGGGTTGCGGGGAGGTGGGCGAGTGAACATCGTTGCAGGAGTCCTGAACGAGGGACCTTTCGAGTCCGGTACCGGGATCGTGGGTCTGCTCCCCGATCGCCTCTCCGGGCCCTTCACCGTCATCGACGGTGGGGGCGAGGAGGAGCCCGACTGGCAGGAACGGGCGCTGTGCGCCCAGACCGACCCCGAGGCCTTCTTCCCCGAGAAGGGCGGCTCCACCCGCGAGGCCAAGCGCATCTGCGGCGGCTGCGACGTGCGTGCCGAGTGCCTGGACTACGCGCTCGCCCACGACGAGCGCTTCGGCATCTGGGGCGGACTGTCCGAGCGGGAGCGCCGCCGGCTGCGCCGCGGCGAGCTCGGCGCCGTCATCTGAGCCCTCGGGCTGCTACGGAGCCCCGCCGTCCACGGCGTCGGGCTCGATGTTGAGGTACTCCGCCACCTGCTCCACGAGCACCTCGTGCAGCAGGTCGGCCAGCTCGGCCCCGCCCTTGGCGCGGGCCTCGAGCGGCCTGCGGTAGACCACGATCCGGGCGCGTGAGGGCATCCCGTCCGGATCCACCCCCGCCGGCACCAGCTGCGCGAGCGGGACGCCGGCGTCGGCGAGCGTGCCTGCGGCCCAGCTCACCTCGTCCGGCGAGGTGCGGTCGACCTCCGGCACGTCGTCGACGGCGAGGTCGAGGTCGGTCAGCTCGGACCCCCAGCGCAGCTCGATCGGCTCCAGCGCCTCCAGCACCAGCGCGTCGAACCTCTCCGCGCGGGTGCGCGCGACCGGCGTGGTGGTGGGGTAGAGCATCCCGCGCAGGCCTCGGCCCCTCCGGTCCCGACGTCTCGGGGACCGGCGCAGCGTGCGTCGCGCGGTGGTCATCGGAGAATCCTAGAACGCGGTGGCGCCCGGACGCGCGCAGCGCGCCCGCGCGTCGGAACGGGGTGCGGCGCCGGGCACGCGCTATCGTCGTCGACGTGCTGAGTGTGCGGCGGTGTTCGCGGACCGGGTGCACCGAGCTCGCGGTGGCCACTCTCACGTACGTCTATGCCGACTCCACGGCCGTCGTCGGTCCGCTCGCCACCCAGGCCGAGCCGCACTCCTACGACCTGTGCGACCGGCACGCCCACCGCCTCACCGCCCCCCGGGGCTGGGAGGTCGTGCGGTTCGAGGGCGAGTTCGCCCCGCCGCAGCACTCCAGCGACGACCTGACGGCCCTCGCCGAGGCCGTGCGCGAGGCGGGCCGCGCCGACCGGCACGTCGAGGCCGCCCCGGCCACGGGCACCGGCCGTCGCGGGCACCTGCGCGTGCTGCCGGGCCCGGCCGAACACTGACGGGCCGAGCACCGACGGCCCGTCGGGCTCCGGATGGCCGTCGATAGGGTCTTCCCCATGAGCGACCTCTCCGCCGTCATCAAGGCCTACGACATCCGTGGCGTGGTCGGCGAGGGCATCGACGAGCCGACGGTCCGCTCGATCGGCGCCGCACTGGCCCGGCTGCTGCGCTCCGAGGACGCCGCGGCCACGGCCGTCGTGATCGGCCACGACATGCGCGACTCGTCGCCGGGGCTCGCCGCCGCCTTCGCCGCGGGCGTCACCGACCAGGGGCTCGACGTCGTCCACATCGGTCTGGCCAGCACCGACCAGCTCTACTTCGCCTCCGGCCGCCTCGGGCTGCCCGGCGCGATGTTCACCGCCAGCCACAACCCGGCGAAGTACAACGGCATCAAGCTGTGCCGGGCGGGCGCCACGCCGATCGGGCAGGACACCGGGCTCTCCGCGATCCGCGAGGCCGTCGAGCAGGGCGTGCCGGACGGGCCGGGCGGCGGAACCGAGAGCCACCGGGACGTCCTCGCCGACTACGCCGCGTACCTGCGCGAGCTCGTCGACCTCTCGGGGAGCCGGCCGCTGCGGGTCGTCGTCGACGCCGGCAACGGGATGGGCGGGCACACCGTGCCCGCCGTCCTGGGCGGCCCGATCGACGTCGTCCCGCTCTACTTCGAGCTCGACGGGAACTTCCCGAACCACGAGGCCAACCCGCTGGAGCCGGCCAACCTCGTCGACCTGCAGAAGGCCGTCGTCGCCGAGGGGGCCGACCTGGGCCTGGCCTTCGACGGCGACGCCGACCGCTGCTTCGTCGTCGACGAGCGGGGCGAGCCGGTGAGCCCGAGCGCGATCACCGCGCTGGTGGCGGTGCGGGCGCTCGCCGTGCACCCGGGCAGCACGGTCATCCACAACCTCATCACCTCGCTCGCCGTGCCCGAGATCGTGGCCGAGCACGGCGGCACGGCGGTCCGCACCCGCGTCGGGCACTCCTTCATCAAGCAGACGATGGCCGAGACCGGTGCGGTGTTCGGCGGCGAGCACTCCGCGCACTACTACTTCCGCGACTTCTGGGGAGCCGACTCCGGGATGCTCGCGGCCCTGCACGTGCTCGCCGCACTCGGTGAGTCGGGTGGCACCGCGTCGGACCTGATGCGCGCCTACGAGCGCTACGCGGCGTCCGGCGAGGTCAACTCCACGGTCCTCGACGTCCCCGGGCGGATCGCGGCCGTCCGCTCGGCCTACGCCGACGCCGAGTTCGACGAGCTCGACGGCCTCACCGTCAGCCTGCCGGACCGGTCCTGGTTCAACCTGCGCCCGTCCAACACCGAGCCGCTGCTGCGGCTCAACGTCGAAGCGGCCGACGCGACGGCGGTCGCCCGGTTGCGCGACGAGGTGCTGGCGATCGTCCGGGCGTAGACCTCCGCCACGCGCGGTGAGGGAACGAGGCACCCGGACGGATCCGGCGCCCGCCGCCGCGCACTGGCAGAGTCGACCAGACCACCCTCAGGAGGAACACCGTGACCGTCCGGCTCGACCCCCAGCTGATGGACGTCCTCGCCTGCCCGTCCGACGACCACGCGCCGCTGCGCCCGGGCACGCCCGCCGACTCGCAGGCCGACGTGCTGACGTGCACGGCGTGCGGCCGCGGCTACCCCGTCGTCGACGGCATCCCCGTCCTGTTGCTCGAGGAGGCGACCCCGCCGGTCCCGGCCGGGGAAGCGGACTAGTGCTCGACGACACGCTGCTGGCCGACCCCCGCGCGCTGGCCGCCCTCGACACCCGCGGTGTGCTGCGCTCCGCGGCGACCGCGGGCGCCCAGGTGCGCTCCGCCGCCCACGGGGCGCAGGAGTCCGGGGTGGCCGACCTCGGCGGCACGCGGCCGCGCGCGCTCGTGCTGGTCCGCAGGCCGGGGGCGTCCACGTCCTCGTCGGCGCTGCTGGCGGCGCTGCTCGGGCCGGCCTGCCCGGTGCCCGTCGTGGTGGCGGAGTCGGTGCCGAGCTGGATCGGCCCGCTCGACGTCGTGGTCGCCCACACCGACGATCCCACCGACGTCGACCTCGCCGACTCCGTCGCCCGGTCCGTCCGCCGAGGGGCCGAGGTCGTGCTCTCCGCCCCCGCCGACGGGCCCGTCGCGTCCGCCGGGGCGGGCCGGGTACGGCTGGTGGAGCCGCGGATCCCGGTGCCGCCGGGCCTGGACCTGCCGCGCGCGCTCACCGCCGGGCTCGCCGTGCTGCGCGCGCTCGGGCTGCTCACCGCGCCGCTGGACCCCGCGATGGACGTCCTCGCCGACCTCCTCGACGGCGAGGCCGAGCGCAACCAGCCCGGCCACGAGCCGTTCATGAACCCGGCCAAGTCCCTCGCGCTGCGCCTCGCCGAGCGCACGCCCCTGCTGTGGGGCACCGACCCGCTGGGCGCCGCCGTCGCCCGGCACGCCGCGGCGTCGCTGGCCACCCACGCGGGGGTCGTCGCGCACTCCGGGGACGTCGCCGAGGGCGTCGCGGCCACCGGGCTGCTCGCCGCGCTGGACCGCGCGGGCGTCGAGCGCGACGTCTTCCACGACCCGTTCGACGATCCGGAACCCGGGAACGAGGCGTTGCCGCCCAGGCTGGTGCTCGTGGCCACGGGGGAGGACGATCCCGGTCAGGCGGTGCTGCGTCGCACCGGCCGCACGCTGCCGGACGGCGACCTGCTGCACCCCGTCGACGAGGTCGCCAGGGGCACACCGCACTCCGCACTGCTGCGGGCTGCGCTGCTGGCGTCGCGCGTCGACGTCGCCGCGGTCTACCTCGGGCTGGCCACCCGCACCATCGCCCCCGCCTGACCGACAGGAGTACCCGACCACCGTGGAGCTGCTGGAGAACCCGGTGCGGCCCTACTCGTGGGGATCGCGCACCGTCATCGCCGACCTCCTGGGGCAGGAGGTGCCGTCGCCGCACCCGCAGGCCGAGCTGTGGCTGGGGGCGCACCCCGGCGCACCGTCGCACCTGGTCTGCGCCGACGGCACCCGTACGTCGCTGCTCGACGCGATCACCGCCGACCCGGGCGGGCGCCTCGGGGCGGCCCGCTCCGACCGGTGGCACGCGCGGCTGCCGTTCCTGTTCAAGGTGCTCGCCGCCGACGAACCGCTGTCGCTGCAGGCGCACCCGAGCGCCGAGCAGGCGGCCGAGGGGTTCGCCCGCGAGGACGCCCGCGGCCTGCCCGTCGACGCCCCCGACCGCAACTACCGCGACGCCAACCACAAGCCCGAGCTGGTCTGCGCGCTCACCGAGTTCCACGCGCTCGTCGGGTTCCGGGAGCCGGCGGCCACCGTTGCACTGCTCCGCGCCCTCGACGTGCCCGCACTCGCCGCGCACACCGAGCTGCTGGTCGCCCAGCCCGACCACCACGGCCTGCGCGCCCTGTTCACGACCTGGATCACGCTGCCGCAGTCCTCGCTCGACGTACTCGTCCCCGCACTGCAGGAGGGCTGCGTACGGCTCGCCGGTGCGTCGCACGAGTTCAGCACCGAGGCCCGCACGGTCCTGGAGCTGTCCGAGCGCTACCCCGGCGACGCGGGCGTGCTCGCCGCGCTGCTGCTCCAACGCGTCACCCTCGCGCCCGGCGAGGCCCTCTACCTGCCCGCCGGCAACCTGCACGCCTACCTCGCCGGGGCCGCCGTCGAGCTGATGGCCAACTCCGACAACGTGCTGCGCGGGGGACTCACCCCCAAGCACGTCGACGTCCCTGAGCTGCTGCGCGTGCTCGACTTCACCGCGCCCGCGGCCCCCGTCCTGCACGGCACCCGTGACGGCGGGTGGTGCCGCTACGACACCCCCGCCACCGAGTTCCGGCTCCGTCGGTGGCAGGGCGGGCCCGGCGAGGTCCACGTCCCCGGTGAGGGTCCGCGCATCCTGCTCTGCACGTCCGGCGCGGCGGCGGTCCGCTGCGGTGGCGCGGAGCTGGCGATCAAGCGGGGATCGTCGGTGTGGCTGGGGGCGGGCGACGTCGACGTCACCGTGTCGACCCGGACCGAGGGCACCCAGCTGTTCCTGGCGGGCGACGGTCTCTGACCGTTCCGCGCGTAGTGCGCTGATCAGGTCTTTCGTCCGTTTCGAGTCCGGGTCCGGTCCCGGCCCACCGCGCCCCCGCTGGGTAGTGTTCCCACCGATCGACCGGCGGGATCAGGGGGCAGTCGTGGCTGGACATGGTGGGACCCGGGCGATCGTGGCGGCGTTGCTCGCCAACGCCGGGATCGCGGTCGCGAAGTTCGTCGGCTGGCTGATCACCGGCTCGTCGTCGATGCTCGCCGAGGCGGTGCACTCCGTCGCCGACACCTCGAACCAGGGCCTGCTGCTCCTCGGAGGACGGCAGGCCAGGCGCGCGGCCACGGCCGAGCACCCGTTCGGTTACGGCCGCGACCGCTACTTCTACTCGTTCGTCGTGGCGCTGCTGCTGTTCAGCCTGGGCTCGGTGTTCGCGCTCTACGAGGGCGTCCACAAGCTGCAGGAGCCCGAGGGCCTGACCTCGCCGCTGGTCGCCGTCGCCATCCTGCTGGTGGCGATCGGGCTGGAGTCGTTCTCCTTCCGCACCGCGATCGTCGAGTCCCGACCGCTCAAGGGCTCCGGCACGTGGTGGCAGTTCATCCGCCAGTCCAAGGTGCCGGAGCTGCCGGTCGTCCTGCTGGAGGACTTCGGCGCGCTCATCGGGCTGATGTTCGCGCTGCTCGGCGTCGGGCTCACCGTCGTGACCGGGAACCCCGTGTTCGACGCGCTGGGCACCATCGCGATCGGCCTGCTGCTCGGCGTCATCGCGATCGTCCTGATCATCGAGATGAAGTCGCTGCTCATCGGCGAGGGCGCCACCGCACCGGTCCTGGCCCGGATCACCGGCGGTCTGGTCGGCGGCGACGTGCAGCGGGTCATCCACGTCCGCACGCAGTACATCGGGCCGGAGGAGCTGCTGGTCGCGGCGAAGATCGCGCTGACGCCGGGGCTGGCGGTGGAGGCCGTCGCCCTGGCGATCGACGAGGCGGAGGGCCGCGTCCGGGCGGCCGTCCCCGACGCCCGGCTGATCTACCTGGAGCCCGACCTGGACCGGACCCCGGCCGTCCCGGTCTGACCCGGGGCCCGCGACTCGGCGGCCACGACCCCGAGCACCACCGCGAGCGCGGCGGCGACGCGGACGGCGTTAGCGGGGTGGTCGGCCAGGCTCAGCACCGCGAACCCGGCCAGTCCGGCCCCGGCCGCCGCGGCGACGGCCGACCCGCGTCCCGCCGCCCGCAGCACCACGGCCGCAGCCACCGCGGTGATCCACAGCGCGGCCGCCAGCCCGGGCAGGCCCGCCTCGACCGCCCAGTTCAGCCACAGGTCGTGGGCGTGCGCGAACGCCTCGTCGCCGGGGACCGACGCGTCGAGCAGCGCGCCGGCGCGACCGAGGCCCACCCCCCACGGCCGGTCGACGAGGAGTGCGACCGCCGCCGACCACACGTCGGAGCGCACCCCGAACCGCCCGCCGGAGACCAGGACCAGCAGCCCGCCCGCCCCGACCGCCGCCGCGGCCCCGAGCAGCAGTCGTCGTCGGGTCGGGTGTCGCAGCACGACGAACGCCGTGACCCCGGCGACCGCGGCGAGGACGCCGCCGCGCGAGCCCGTCAGCAGCAGCGCCGCGTACCCGACGACGACCACCGCCGTGCCGACCAGCCGGGACGCGCGGTCGGCGAGCCCCGTGGCACCGGCGGCGGCGATCGGCAAGAGCAGGACCAGGAACGCGGCGAGCAGGTTGGGGTTGGCGAACGTGCCGGTCGCGCGGATCATCTCGACGCCCGTGCACAGGTCGGCCGACCCGTCGAGCGCGCCGCGGCAGAACCCGGTGCCGGTGCCGTTCGCGCTCTGCCGCGCGGCCGCCGTCGCGGCGACGCCGACGCCCAGCAGTGCGAGCAGGGCCAGCGCGGGCCAGGCCCCGGGGACCACGCGCCGCACGCCGGCGGTCAGGTACAGCACGGCCGCGCCCGTGAGGACGGCCCGCCAGCCCGACCACGGCTGCCCGTTCAGCGCGGTCGCTACCGCCGCCGCGACCAGCAGCAGCGCGACGGGCAGGTCGAACGGGGTGCGCACCGGGACCGGTCGGGCCACGGCCAGCGCGGCCAGGCCCAGCAGCACGACCAGCCGGAGCGGGGTGAGTACCCCGGCGAGCGGGTCGTCGGGCAGGAGATCCGCGGCGGCGTCCAGCAGGACCGCGGCGAGGCACAGCAGGGCGAGGGCCCCGCCCACCGCCGCGCGCCGCGGCCGGATCGTGGGCAGGGGAGCGGTGACGGTCTGGTCGGGGGAGGCCACGACGCCGGTTGTCCCGCACCCGGATGGCCGGACAGGGACGGGGCGGTGAGCAGCCGTCACCCAGCGCGTGACAGTGCGGCGCCGGCCCACGTAGGTTCCCCGCCATGGCGGTACGGGACAGGCAGTCGGGGATCTTCCGGACCAAGTCGGTGGAGCAGTCCATCGCCGACACCGACGAGCCGGACACCAAGCTCCGCAAGGACCTGGGCACCTGGGACCTGATCGTCTTCGGGGTCGCGGTCGTGGTCGGGGCGGGCATCTTCACCCTTGCCGCGAGCACCGCGGGCGACGTCGCCGGGCCGTCGGTGTCGTTGGCGTTCGTGCTCGCCGCGGTCGCCTGCGGGCTGGCCGCGCTGTGCTACGCCGAGTTCGCCTCGACCGTCCCGGTGGCCGGATCGGCGTACACGTTCTCCTACGCCACGTTCGGCGAGTTCGTCGCGTGGATCATCGGCTGGGACCTCGTGCTGGAGTTCGCCGTCGGGTCGTCGGTGGTCGCCAAGGGCTGGTCGGAGTACCTGGCCACGGTGTTCGCCCAGTTCGGCCTGCAGGTGCGGACCTCGATCCCGCTCGGGCCGGTCACGATGGACTGGGGCGCTCTGCTGCTCATCGTCGTCCTCGCGACGTTGCTGGTGCTCGGCACGAAGATCTCCAGCCGGGTCAGCCTGGTGTTCACCGCGATCAAGGTCGCGATCGTGCTGCTCGTGATCGTCGTGGGACTCCGCTACGTCAACCCGGCCAACTACTCGCCGTTCATCCCGCCGCCGGCCTCGGGCGGCGAGGCGGAGGGCGGGATCACCCAGTCGCTGCTGTCGCTGTTCGGCGGCGAGGGGAGCAGCGTCTACGGCATCTACGGCCTGCTCGCCGCCGCGTCGCTGGTGTTCTTCGCGTTCATCGGTTTCGACGTCGTCGCGACCACCGCGGAGGAGACGAGGAACCCGCAGAAGTCACTGCCGCGCGGCATCCTCGGCTCGCTGGTGATCGTCACGATGCTCTACGTCGGTGTCTCCCTCGTGCTGACCGGGATGGTGCCCTACACGGAACTGCGGACCGCCGAGGACGGCACCGGGGCCACGCTGGCCACCGCGTTCGCCTCGCTCGGCGTCGACTGGGCGGCCACCGTCATCGCGATCGGTGCGCTCGTCGGGCTCACCACCGTCGTCATGGTGCTGATGCTCGGGCAGATCCGCGTGCTGTTCGCGATGTCACGCGACGGGCTGCTCCCGCGCTCGCTGTCGCGCACCGGCGAGCGCGGCACCCCGGCACGGGCCACGCTGCTGGTGGGCGTCGTCGTCGCGCTGGTGGCCACGTTCTTCCCGGCGGGCGACCTCGAGCAGATGGTCAACATCGGCACCCTGTTCGCGTTCGTGCTGGTCTCGATCGGGGTCGTCGTGCTGCGCCGCACCCGGCCCGACCTGCCGCGCGCGTTCCGCACCCCGCTCGTGCCGCTGGTCCCGATCCTCGCGGTGCTCGCGTGCGTCTGGCTGATGCTCAACCTGTCGGTGGAGACGTGGCTGCGGTTCGTCATCTGGATGGTGCTGGGCGTGGTCGTCTACTTCGCCTACGGGCGGCACCACTCGCGGCTCGGGGAGCGGATCGGCCGGGGCGAGAAGGGCTGAGCATCTCTTGTCAGCTATATAGCTGTTCGGGTATGTTCGCGGCGTGACGTTCGCAGTGCTCGCCGAGCCCGCCCGACGGCAGATCCTGGACCTGCTCCGGGAGCGCCCGCGGTCGGTGGGCGAGCTGACCGCGGCGCTCGGGCTGAGCCAACCCGGCACGTCCAAGCACCTCAAGGTGCTGCGCGACGCCGGGCTGGTGCGCGTACGCGCGGAGGCGCAGCGGCGCTGGTACGAGCTGGAGCCCGGTCCGCTCGCCGAGGTCGACGCGTGGCTCGCGCCCTACCGCTGGATGTGGGCCGACCGGCTCGACGCCCTCGAACGCCACCTCGACGCCGCCGACGAGGAGAAGCCGTGAACCTGACCACCACCGACGGCCGCTCGGTGCTCCGCATGGAGCGCCGGCTCGCCCACCCGCCCGAGCGCGTCTGGCCCGCGCTCACCGAACCCGGACGCCTCGCGACCTGGTTCCCCAGCGGGGCGACGATCGAACCGCGCGTCGGCGGGAAGGTCGTCTTCGGGTTCGGCGGCGACGGCGTCGTCACCGACCTCGACCCGCCGAGGCTGATCGCGTTCACCTGGGAGGCCGACCACCTGCGCTTCGAACTGCGCCCCGACGGCGACGGTTCGGTCCTGCTGCTCGTCCACAGCTTCGACGACCGGGCGGGCGCCGCGAGCTTCGCCGCCGGGTGGGACACGTGCTTCGCCGTGCTGGACGGGACCGATCCCCTCGACCACCGTGTGCTGCACGAGCGCTACGTCGAGGAGCTCGGGCTGTCGGAGCCGACCGTGGCCGGCACCGCCGAGGCGTGGGAGGTGCACGTCGAGCGGCAGCTGGTCCATCCCGCCGACGAGGTGCGGGCCGTGCTGGACGGCGAGCCGTGGGAGTTGCTCGACGGCACCGGGCACGGCGCACGGGTCCGGTTGGTCCGGACCGGATCGGGTGCCGCGGAGCGCGACCGTGCGGTGCGGGAGCTGCCCGAGGCGGTCACGGCGCTCGTCGACCGGCTCGCCGGCGCACGGTGACCCGCCCCGTCGGCCGTCCCGTGGTCGGCGGCCGCGGTGCGATGCGGACATCGGTGGCCGCCCTGCACCGCACACGGCGATCCCGTCCCTGCGGTGGCGGCGGAGGTCCCGCGGACGCAGGATCGCGTGATGATCGCCGACCCGGTCACCGTCCGTGCCGCCCGCCCCGACGAGGGAGCCACCGTCCTCGCCGTGCTCGACGACGCCGCGGCCTGGCTCGCCCGCCGCGGCGTGACGCAGTGGCCCGCCGCGTTCCGCCCGGAGTACATCGAGCCGTCCCTGGGGTCGGGGCGGATGTGGCTGGTCGAGTCGGGTGACGCGGTGGTGGCGACGTTCGCGCTGGAGTGGACCGACCCGCTCTGGGTCGACGCCGCGGGGGAGGACGACGGCCGCGCCGGATACCTGCACCGGTTCGCCGTCCGCCGCCGGAGCGCGGGGATCGGGTGCACGCTGCTCGACTGGGTCGACGGCGAGATCCGCCGCCACGGCCGCGACCGGATGCGGCTCGACTGCGACGCCGCCAACACACGGCTGCGCGCCTACTACGCCGACGCCGGGTTCGAGCACCGCGGCGATGTGCGCATCCCGATGGAGTTCGTGCGCTGGTCGTCGGGGGAGCCGCTGGTCAGCCGCTACGAGCGCCCGGTGGCGGGGTGAGGGCGGTATCGACGACGACGTCGGCCCGCCCGCGGGTGCCCTCCGCGGCGAAGTGGGTCGCCTCCTGCGCGGCCCAGCGCTCCCAGTGCGGGCGGTAGGCCTCGCCGTCGCGGGCGATGCCCCGCCGGAACCGCTCCGCCCGGGGTGCCTCCAGCCACACCAGCAGCACCGCGTGCGCGGCGATCACCCGGGCACCACTGCCCGCACCCTCGACGACCAGCACCTCCGGGCGGCCGACCGGTACGGTCCCGGCGAACCCGTTCCCCGCCCAGTCCCACCGCCGGTGGCTCGCCGGCCGGCCCGCGACCAGCGGCGCGACCACCCCGTCGTGCAGCAGCGGTACCGCGGCGGCGAGGCCGTCCCAGCCGGGGTAGAGGTCGTCGAGGTGCAGCACGGGACAGCCCAGCACCGCGGCCAGCCGACCGGCGAACGTCGTCTTCCCCGACCCCGACGGACCGTCGACGCAGACCAGGCGCGTGGCGCCGCACCGCGGAGGGGCGGCACGGACCCGGGCGGCGAGCGCGTCGAGGTCCACGGGAGGGAGGTTAGTGTCGCCGGTCGTGAGCGCCTTCGACGACCGCTTCCCGCCCCTGGAGCTGGACCGCCCGGTCTGGACCCCCGCGTACCCCCCGGCGTGGAGCTCGCGGGCGGCCACCCACCGCGTCGGCGACGAGGGCCTGCGGCCGGCGATCCCGGACGACCATCCCGTGTGGTGCGCGGACCCGGCCCTGCACGAGGAGTTCTCCGCCGACCGCCGCGGGATCGACGTCGCCGAACTGCACCGGTACGCGATCGACCGGCGACCCGGCGGCGTCGACCTCCTCGTCGACGACGAGGTCGTCCGCCGCTCGACGCGGTCGCCCGGGTACCCGATGCTGCTGATCATCGGCTTGTTCGACTTCCCGGACCGGGCGGTCCCCGGGACCGTGGAGCCGCCGCCGGAGCGGGTCGTGCGCCGGGTCGTCGGCGCCGCCCCACCGGACCGGTACCCGGTCTCCGACCAGCCGCTCGCCAGGAGGACCCCGTGACCGTCGACGACCCGTCCGCCCGCCACCTCGGCAACGGGAGCGTGGTGCAGCGGGTGGAGAACGCGCTGCGCGACGACCTCGCCTACGGCCGGTGGCGGCCCGGCGAGCGGCTGCCGTCCGAGGCGGCACTCGCCCGGGACCTCGGCGTCGGCCGGTCGTCGCTGCGCGAGGCGATCGGGGTGCTCAGCCGCGAGGGGCTGCTGGTCGTCCGGCAGGGGTCCGGGACCTTCGCCGCGGAGCACCCGCCGCGGCCCGACGTCACCGGACTGACGCGCGACGACCACGCGCACACGTCCCGGCTGGTGCGCCGGGCCCGGATCGTGGAGGTCTACCAGGTGCGGCGGGCTCTGGAGGTCGAGGCGGCGCGGCTGGCGGCGGAGAACGCCCGCCCGGACGACGTGGCGGCGCTGAAGGCCGCGCTCGACCGGCGGCAGCGGTCGGTCGGCGGTGACACCGACGCGTTCGTCGAGGCCGACACGGAGTTCCACCGGTGCGTCGTCGCGATCACCGGGAACTCGCTGCTGCTGGCGCTGTTCGACCAGTTCCGGGAACCGCTGGGCCACGCCCTCGCCGCGCTGGTCGACCAGGAGCCGCTGCCGGACACCGCGGACGAGCACGCGGCCCTGTTCGACGCCATCAGCGCGGGCGACCCCGTCGCCGCGGCGGCGGCCACGATCGAGAACTTCGACGTGATCATCGAGCTGTTCCGCACGACGTAGCGGCGGACATCAGACATCTGATATGTGGTCGAATTATCGCTAGGTGAGAATTGAGCGGGTTGTCAGACGTGTGAGGTGCGCCTCTGATGGGGGAGTCCACCGACGCGAGGAGACCCCATGTACGAGAAGAACGGCGAGAAGTACTTCGTCGTCGATTCCCACAGCCACTTCTGGAACGCGGGCCGGGAGAACTGGGTGCCCGGTGCCGAGCACTACGCCAAGGGCTGGATCGACTGCTTCTACGGCTACCACCAGCTCGGCCCGCCGGAGACCCACTGGGACTACGAGAAGTTCCTCCGGCCGACGCCCGAGGACTTCGAGCGGGACGTCTTCGTCGAGGGTCACGTCGACCACACGGTGTTCCAGTCGACCTACCTGCGGGAGTGGTACAAGGACGGCTTCAACACCGCGGCCCAGAACGCGGCGCTGCTCGAGAAGTACGGCGACCGCTGGATCGTCAACGGCCGCTGGGACGCCCGCGACGGCGAGGCGAGCTGGAAGGAGTTCACCGAGGACCACAAGAGGTACGGCTTCAAGGGCGTCAAGCTCTACACGGCGGAGTGGAACGGCGACTCCCGCGGTTTCAAGCTGACCGACCCCGAGTGCTACCGCTTCCTCGAGCGGACCCAGGAGCTCGGGATCCGCAACATCCACGTCCACAAGGGCCCCACGATCTGGCCGCTGGACAAGGACGCGTTCGACGTCTCCGACGTCGACCACGCCGCCACCGACTTCCAGGGCCTCAACTTCATCGTCGAGCACGTCGGCCTGCCGCGCATCGAGGACTTCTGCTTCATGGCGGTGCAGGAGCCCAACGTCTACGCCGGTCTCTCGGTCGTCGTCGGCGGCCTGATGCACGCCCGGCCGAAGATGTTCGCGAAGGTGATGGGCGAGCTGCTGTTCTGGGTCGGCGAGGACAAGATGCTCTTCGGCGGCGACTACAACATCTGGACCCCGAAGTGGCAGGTCGAGGGCCTGGTCGACTGGCAGATGCCCGACGACGAGGCGTTCACCGACTACGCGAAGCTCACCACGGCCACCAGGAAGAAGATCCTGGGCCTCAACGCCGCCCGTCTCTACGACATCCCCGTCCCGGCGGAGCTGCAGCTCGCCGCGCCCGAGGGGGCCATGGCGTGACCGCCCTGCGCGCCGACGTCTGGCGCGCGCTGGACACGGTGCTCGACCCCGAGCTGGACGAGCCCGTCACCGATCTCGACTTCGTCGAGTCGTGCACCGTGTCCGGGGACGGGGTGGCCGCCGTCGTCCTGCGGCTGCCCACGTTCTTCTGCGCGCCGAACTTCTCGTTCCTCATGGTCGCCGACGCCTACGACGCGGTGTCGGCGGTCCCGGGCGTGACCCGCGCCGAGGTCACGCTGGCCGACCACCACGCGTCGGCCGAGATCAACGGCGGTGTCGCGGCGCAGGCGGGGTTCGTCGGTTCCTTCGAGGGGTCCTCCCAGGGCGAGGCCACGGCCGAGCTCGACGAGTTGCGCCGGGCGTTCTTCCGCAAGGCGGCGCTGGCGGGGCAGGACAGGGTCGCCCGGCCACTGGTCGACGCCGGGGCGGGGCCGGACGAGCTGGCCGGCACGGTCCTCGGTGACCTGCCGCCGTCGGCAGAGCTGGACCGGATGCGGCACCGCCGCTCCGTGCTGGGCCTGCCGCACGACGACGACGCCCCGTTGCTGGTGCACGCCGACGGCAGCGGCGTCACCTCCGGGCAGGTGCCGCTGCACCTGCGGCGGGCGCGGCTGCAGCGCGTAGGGATCGAGGCGAACGGCGCCTACTGCTCGAGCCTGCTGCAGAAGCGCTACCCGGTCGCGGGATCCTGACCGTGTGCCCCACACCTGGACCACCCGCACGGAGACCGACGCCGACATCGCGGGCGTCCGCGAGATCAACCTGGCGGCGTTCGGGACCGCCGAGGAGGCCGATCTCGTCGACGCCCTGCGCGCCGACCCGGGCTGGATCCCCGGGCTGTCGCTGCTCTCGATCGACACCGACGGCACACCGGTCGGCCACGCACTGCTGACCCGGTGCCACATCGGTGAGGTCCCCGCGCTGTGCCTGGCCCCGTGCGCGGTGCTGCCCGCGTACCAGCGGACCGGCGCCGGCTCGGCCGCGATCGAGGCCGGGCTGGCGGCGGCCCGGGCCGCGGGCGAGCGGTTCGTGGTGGTGCTGGGCCATCCGACGTACTACCCGCGCTTCGGCTTCGTGCGGGCCTCCGCACACGGCGTCTCGCTGTCGATCGAGGTGCCCGACGAGGCCCTGATGGTGCTGTCGCTCGACGGTGACCCGGTGCCGGGCGGGCGGGTCCGCTACGCGGCGCCGTTCGGCATCTGATCGATGAGGCCCACCCGGTAGGCGCTCACCGTCGCGGAACGCGGCGACATCGGCGAGGACGACGGGGACGGGGTGTGACACCCACGGAGGCGCCGGGGCCGACGGTCGTCGCTGCTGCCGGTCAGGCCCCGTCGTGGCTGGTCGGCCCGGCCACCTGGTACCCGCCGAACTTCTCGCGCAGTGTCTTCTTCGAGAACTTGCCGACGCTCGTCTTCGGCACCTCGTCGATGAACTCGACCGCGTCGGGCAGCCACCACTTCGCGACGCGCGGGGTGAGGAACTCGATGATCTCCTCGCCGGTGACGGTCTCCCCGGGCTTCACCACGACGCAGGCGAGCGGGCGTTCCACCCACTTCTCGCTCGGGATCGCGATCACCGCGGCCTCGGCGACCTTGGGGTGCGCCATGATCTCGTTCTCCAGCTCGACCGAGCCGATCCACTCGCCGCCGGACTTGATGAGGTCCTTGGTGCGGTCGACGAGCCGGACGAAGCCGTAGCGGTCGCCGGTGCCGACGTCACCGGTGCGCAGCCAGCCGTCCTCGGTGAACTGCGCCCCGCCGCCCTCGCCGCGGTAGTACTCCTTCGCGATCCACGCCCCGGCGGCCTGGATCTCGCCGGTGGCGACGTCGTCCCAGGGCTGGACCTCGCCGGTGTCGGGATCGACGAGCCGGATGTCGACGAACGGCGCGGGCTGGCCCTGCCGCGCGCGGATGTCGGCGCGCTCGGCCTCGGTCAGCGCGTCGTGGTGGCTGCGCGGGGTGGCCATCGTGGCGATCGGGCTGGTCTCCGTCATGCCCCAGGCCTGCGTGATCGGGATGCCGACCTTCTCGCGGTAGGACTCCGAGAGCGCCCGCGGCACGGCCGAGCCGCCGCACAGGATCTGGCGCAGCGCCGACAGGTCGCGGCCCTCCGTCAGCGGCAGCATCCCCATCCAGATGGTGGGGACCCCTCCGGTGATCGTGACGCGGTGCCGCTCCAGCATCGAGACGATCGCCTGCGGGGTCATGTTCGGGCCGGGGAACACCATCGTCGCGCCGGCGAGCAGGCAGCCGTAGGGCAGGCCCCAGGCGTTCGCGTGGAACATCGGGACCACCGGTAGCACGACGTCGCGCTCGGACAGGCCGAACGCGTCGGCGGTCAGCGTGATCAACGAGTGCAGCACCGCCGAGCGGTGGCTGTAGACCACGCCCTTCGGGTTGCCGGTGGTGCCGGAGGTGTAGCACATGGCGGCAGCGGTGTTCTCGTCCTCGACGACGAACGTGCCCGCGAACGGCTCGGCCGCGGCGAGCAGCTCCTCGTAGTCGAGCCAGCCGTCGGGGATCGGGGCGTCGGCGCCGTCGTCGATCACGACGAAGGTCCGGACCGTCCCCAGCTTGTCGGCCAGCGGCGCGAGCAGCGGGATCAGCGAGCGGTCGACGAAGACGACCTCGTCCTCGGCGTGGTCGGCGATGTAGACGAGCTGCTCGGGGAACAGTCGGATGTTGAGCGTGTGCAGCACCCGCCCGGTGCAGGGCGCGGCGAGATAGAGCTCGAGGTGGCGGGCGGTGTTCCAGCAGAACGTGGCGACGCGCCCGTCGGCCGACACACCGAGGGTGTCGAGGACGGTCGCGAGCCTGCGGACCCGCACCGCCCACTCCGCGACGGTCGTGCTCGTCTCGCCGTCGGCGAGCGCGGTGACGATGTTCTTGTGCCCGAAGTACTGCTCGGCCCGGTGGAACACGTGGGTGAGGGTGAGGGGGCGATCCTGCATGAGGCCGAGCATCGGTACTCCCGGGCGCGAGATGTGAACCAGGTCTCCGCCGAACCTACCCGGAACACCGGGGGCCGAGCACGCGCTCCCGCGGCCCGGGCCCGTTAGGCTCGACCGTCGTGACACCCGCCCGCTCCCACGTCGCCGCCGCGGTGTGCCTCGACGTGGGCTCGACGTGGACCAAGGCCGTGCTCGTGCACCCCGACGGAGGCCTCGCCGGGTTCGCCGAGCACCCCACCACCACCGGTGACGTGTTGGCCGGCATGGACGCGACGGTCCGCGCGGTCTCGGCGGTCGGCGGATCGGCCCACGAGCCGGAGCTGCTGGCCTGCTCGTCGGCGGGCGGCGGCCTGCGGCTGGCGGTCGTCGGGTCCGACCGGCTCACGGCGACCGAGGCCGGGCACCGTGTCGCGGTCTCGGCGGGCGCGCACGTCGTGCACGTGCACGCGGGGCCGCTCGAACCGGCCGACGTCCGTGCGCTGCGCAACGCCAAGCCCGGGGTCGTGCTGCTGCTGGGCGGTTCCGACGGCGACGACCCCGCCCCGCTGCTGCACAACGCGGGCCGCCTCGCCAGGGCCCGGATCCGCCCGCCGATCCTGCTCGCCGGCAACGTCGACGGCCGCGCCGAGGCCCTGGCCACCCTGCTCGCCACCGGCCGCACCGTCGTGAGCTGTGAGAACGTTCTTCCGCGGCTTGGTGAGGTGGTGCCCGGCCCGGCCCGCGCCGCGCTCGTCTCGCTCTACCAGCGCCACGCCATCGGCGGCCGCGGTCCAGCCGTCGCGCCCCGGTTCCGGCGGCTGGTGCGGGTCGTCACGGCCGACGCGGTGGGTCGCGGCGTCGCGGAGCTCGCGCGCATCCGGCGGGGTCGCGTGCTGCTCGTCGACGTCGGGTGCGCCACCACCGAGGTGCACTCCGCCGACGGTCGCGACGGCGTCGAGGGAGGTGCGCGCCGCACCGTCGAGGGGGATCTCGGGGTCCGCGCCGCGGCGGGCGGGGTGCTCCTGGAGGGGCAGGCCGAGGGCGTCGTCGACCCGGTGGAGGCCGACCTGCTCGCGCCCACCGTCGCGCGGATGGCCAGCGAGGTCGGCTTCGTGCCGAGCAACGCGGGCGGCGCCGCGGAGGACCGCCGGATCGCCGCGCTGGCCTCGGTCGTCGCCGTGCGCAGGCACCTGCGCGCCGACGCGGGCGCGGCCGAGGGCATCGGCCTCGTCGTGCTGACCGGTGGGGTGTTCCGCCAGCGCGGCCCGGGCAACGGTCTGGCCGCGGTGATCGCGACCCTGCGCTCCGACCCGGTGCTCGCCGCCGCGCTCGCCGACGTCGAGGTCGTGGTCGACTCGGACTTCACCGTGGCCCCGGCCGGTCTGCTCGCCACCCACGGCCGCACCGACGCCGCGGAGTCCCTGCTGCGCGACCACCTGCTGGGGTAGACCGCTCGGCCGTGACGTTCCGCCGGAGCGGTCCCCGGCCGTTCGGACCATGTCCCACCCGGCGGCGTCGCCGACGGCACGATCCCCACGAGCGTGACCGACATCGGCCGCGAGCGGACCGTCGACGGGAACCCGGCTGCGCCGCTGGGCAACGTCATGGGTGCTCCGCCGCCACCGGCAACCAGGTTCCGTTCGAGGCGGGTCAGTCGTGCAGGTACGGGGTGGTCGTGGCCAGCTCCGAGAACCCCAGGCCCAGCAGGATCGGGCGGCTGTCCGCCGTGGCGTCCACCTGGACGTAGCGGTACCCGCGCGCGACGGCCCGCGCGGCCCGGAACGCCACGAGCGCCCGGAAGACCCCGCGCCCGCGCCACCCGGGCAGCGTCCCGCCGCCCCACAACCCGGCGAACTCGGTGCCGGGCACGAACTCGATCCGCCCCGCCGACACCGGTCCCCCGTCGGCCACGGCCAGCACGGCCTCCACCCCGGCGCTCCGCAGGAGGGTGCGGCCCACCGCGGAGTGGTCGCCGCCGAACACCGCGTCGTGCACCGCGACGAGCGCGTCGACCCCGGCCGCGTCGACGACCGGCACCAGCTCCACCCCGGCCGGCGGCGGCGCGTCCACCGGCAGCGCGGCCGCCTCGGCCACCAGCAGCGTCTCGGGCCCGCCGGCCGTGAACCCGGCGGCGAGCAGGCGTTCCGGCAGGTCGTCGACGGGGTCGTGGGAGTGGTGCTTCCACTCCCACGCCACGCCCAGCTCCCGGAACCGCGCCACCTGCGCGGCGATGACGGCGTCGGCGCGGTCGGGGTGCAGCGCGCTCCAGCCGACCCCGTTCCACGTCCCGACGCTGCGGACCACGCCGTCGTCGCGCTCGATCCGCCCGCCCGGGGCGGCCCGGCGCCGGACCTGCTCGTCGTAGGCGGCGAGTACCGCGGCGGCGTCCACGGACACAGTGTGGCGGGGAGCACCCGCGTCGGGTTGACACCGCCCCGCGGCCTCGCCACCCTTGGACGGGCAATGGCAATGCCGATCCCCGAGAGGCGCTGCGACGGACCTCGGGTCCGCCACGCTCGGGGAGTCCGGGCCATCGTGAAGGGCGCCTCCGATCCGGAGGCTGTCCCGTGCCGCACATCCCCGCCGGGCAGTCGACCACTCCTGCCCCGAACTGCCCCATGGAAGGCGTAGCACCCGCATGACCACCGTCACCCCCACCGGCGCCAGCCGGCTGCAGAACCTCAACGGCATCGACTTCGCCGTCGCCGACCTCTCGCTGCACGAGTTCGGCCGCAAGGAGATCCGTCTGGCCGAGAACGAGATGCCGGGCCTGATGGAGCTGCGCACCGAGTACGCGGAGGCGCGCCCGCTGCACGGCGCCCGGATCGTCGGGTCGCTGCACATGACCGTGCAGACCGCGGTGCTGATCGAGACCCTCGTCAGCCTCGGTGCCGAGGTCCGTTGGGTCTCCTGCAACATCTTCTCCACCCAGGACCACGCCGCCGCGGCCACCGTCGTCGGCCGCAACGGCACGCCCGAGGCGCCCCAGGGCGTGCCCGTCTTCGCCTGGAAGGGCGAGACGCTCGAGGAGTACTGGTGGTGCACCGAGCAGCTGTTCCTGTTCCGTGACGCCGACGGCAACGTGGTCGGCCCGAACATGATCCTCGACGACGGTGGCGACGCCACCCTGCTGATCCACAAGGGCGTCGAGTACGAGAAGACCGGCGTGGTGCCCACGGTCGAGGACGACGACCTCACCGTCTCCGAGGAGTACCGGATCATCCTCGACACCCTGCGCCGCTCGCTGGCTGAGGACCCGCAGCGCTGGACCACGGTCGCCTCCGACATCCGGGGCGTCACCGAGGAGACCACCACCGGCGTGCACCGGCTCTACCAGCTGGCCGAGCGCGGGGAGCTGCTGTTCCCGGCGATCAACGTCAACGACTCGGTCACCAAGAGCAAGTTCGACAACGTCTACGGCATCCGCCACTCCCTGGTCGACGGGTTGAACCGGGCCACCGACGTCCTGATCGGCGGGAAGGTCGCGCTGGTCTGCGGCTTCGGTGACGTGGGCAAGGGCTCGGCGGCCGCGCTGGCCGGGCAGGGTGCGCGGGTGATCGTGTCCGAGGTCGACCCGATCTGCGCGTTGCAGGCGCTGTTGCAGGGTTTCCAGGTCGCGACGTTGGAGTCGACGATCGAGAAGGCCGACATCATCGTGACGACCACGGGCAACAAGGACATCATCACCACCGAGGCGATGTCCCGGATGAAGCACCAGGCGATCGTGGCCAACGTGGGTCACTTCGACAACGAGATCGACGTCGCCGGGCTGGGCCGGATCCCCGGCATCATCCGGATCAACATCAAGCCGCAGGTCGACGAGTGGGTGTTCCCGGACGGGCACTCGATCATCCTGCTGTCCGAGGGCCGCCTGATGAACCTGGGCAACGCGACGGGGCATCCGTCGTTCGTGATGAGCAACAGCTTCGCCAACCAGGTCATCGCGCAGGTGGAGCTGTTCACGAAGTTCGAGGAGTACAACAAGGACGTGTACCGGCTGCCCAAGCACCTCGACGAGAAGGTCGCGAAGATCCACGTCCTGGCGCTGGGCGGGGAGCTGACGAAGCTGTCGAAGGACCAGGCCGAGTACATCGGGGTGGACGTCGAGGGCCCGTTCAAGCCCGAGCACTACCGCTACTGATCGACCCCGCCCGGAAGAGCACCCCGTCGTAGTCTGGCGGGGTGCTCTTCCTGCGTGGTGACGGTGACGGCTGGACCCGCTGCGAGCAGGGGCACAAGCACTGGGGCATCTACGGGGCGGCGGGCCTGCTGCTGTGGCACGGGGACCGGGTCCTGCTGCAGCACCGCGCGTTGTGGAGCCACCACGGCGGCACCTGGGGCATCCTCGGCGGCGCCCGCAACCGCGACGAGACCGCCGAGCAGGCGGCCCTGCGGGAGGCGGGCGAGGAGGCGGGGCTCGACCCCGCCGACGTCGCGACGACCGGCAGCTACGTCGACGACCACGGCGGCTGGACCTACACCACGGTGATCGCCCGCGCCGCGGGGCCGGTGCACCTGACGGCCCTGACCGACGAGACGATCGAGGTGCGCTGGGTACCCGCCGACGGCCTCGGCGCGGTGCCGCTGCACCCGGGGTTCGCGGCGAGCTGGGAGACCGTGCGCGCGGTCAGCGCAGCAGGTCCGCCGGATCGAGGCCGACCGCCTGCCGGCCGGTAGCGTCCCGGGCGTGTTCGACGGATTCCAGCGGGTCGTGACGGAGATCGACGGGGTGCGGATCAACGCGGTGCACGGGGGCTCCGGGCCGCCGGTGCTGCTGTTGCACGGTTTCCCCCAGACCCACGCGATGTGGCACGCGATCGGGCCGGAGCTGGCCGGCGAGCACACCGTCGTCGCCCCGGACCTGCGCGGCTACGGCGACTCCGCCCGGCCGCCGTCGGGGGAGGACCACGCGGGGTACTCCTTCCGCGCGATGGCCGCCGACCAGGTCGGGGTGATGCGCTCGCTCGGGCACGACGAGTTCGCGGTGGTGGCGCACGACCGCGGGGCCCGGGTCGCGCACCGGATGGCGCTCGACCACCCCGCCGCCGTCACGCGGGCGGCGCTGCTCGACATCCTCCCGACGACGCACGTCTACGACCACGTCACCCGGGCTGTGGCCACGGCGTACTACCACTGGTTCTTCTTCATCCAGCCCGCCGACCTGCCCGAACGCCTGATCGCGGCCGACCCCGTCGGCTATCTGCACTCGCTGCTGGGCGGGTGGGGATCGGGCCTGGACGCGTTCGCCCCGGAGGCGCTGGCCGAGTACGAGCGCTGCTTCTCACGAGCCGACGCCCGGCACGCGATGCTGGAGGACTACCGGGCGGGCGCGTCGATCGACCTGGAGCACGACCGCGCCGACCTCGACCGCCGCGTCACCGCCCCGCTGCTCGCCCTGTGGGGCGCCCGCAGCGTGGTGGGGGCGAGCCCGATCGACCCGCTCGAGGTGTGGCGCGAGCGCGGCGACGACGTGCGCGGGGCCACGGTCGACGCGGGCCACTTCCTGGTGGAGGAGGCCCCGCAGGCGACGCTGGCGGCTCTGCGCTCCTTCCTCCGGCAGTAGGGTCCCGCCATGGGCCGGATGATCGTCGTCGAGGGGTTGGACGGGGCCGGGAAGCGCACGTTCGCCGACCGCCTGACGGCCGAGCTGACGTCCCGCGGCGCCCGCACGCACGGCCTGGCCTTCCCCCGCTACGCCGACGACGTGCACGCCGAACTGGTCCGCGACGCCCTCTACGGCCGTCTCGGCGACCTCACCGACTCGGTGCACGGCATGGCTGTGCTCTACGCGCTGGACCGCCGCGCCGCCGCCGACGGCCTCCGCGCCGCACTCGCCCGGCACGACGTCGTGCTGGTCGACCGCTACGTCGCCTCCGGTGCCGCGTACGGCGCTGCACGGCTGCACCAGGACGCCGCGGGGGAGTTCGTGGAGTGGGTGCGGGCGCTGGAGATCGACCGCTTCGGTGTCCCGGTGCCCGACCACCACCTGCTCCTGGCCGTACCGCAGGCGGTGGCCGCCGACCGGGCCGCGCACCGCGAGCGCACCGAACCGGGGCGCGAGCGCGACGTCTACGAGTCCGACGGCGGGCTGCAGCAGCGCACCGGTGCCGTCTACGCCCAGCTCGCCGCGGCCGGATGGCTCGCGCCGTGGACGGTGCTCGACGGGGCGGCGCCGATCGACGTGCCGGCGCTGGCCGATCGGTTCCTGGGGCGGGCGGAGGCGGGGAAGCGCGGGCCCGGCGCGGGCGCCGGCCCGGCAGTGGGATGCTGACCGGCATGAAGTCGCGCGTGCTCGTCGTCGACGACGACCCGGCCCTGGCCGAGATGCTCACCATCGTGCTGCGGGGCGAGGGTTTCGACACCGCCGTCGTCGCCGACGGCTCCCGCGCGCTCCCGGCCGTGCGCGAGCTGCGTCCGGACGTCGTCCTGCTCGACCTGATGCTGCCCGGCATGAACGGCATCGACGTCTGCCGGGCGATCCGGTCGGAGTCGGGGGTGCCGATCGTCATGCTGACGGCGAAGACCGACACCGTCGACATCGTCCTGGGCCTGGAGTCCGGCGCCGACGACTACGTCGTCAAGCCGTTCAAGCCCAAGGAGCTGGTGGCCCGCATCCGGGCCCGGGTGCGGCGCACCGAGAACGAGCCCGCCGAGCAGCTCTCGATCGGCGACGTCACGATCGACGTCCCGGCCCACCAGGTGCAGCGCGAGGGCGAGCAGATCGCCCTGACGCCGCTGGAGTTCGACCTGCTCGTCGCGCTCGCCCGCAAGCCGCGCCAGGTGTTCACCCGCGAGGTGCTCCTGGAGCAGGTCTGGGGCTACCGGCACGCCGCCGACACCCGGCTGGTCAACGTGCACGTCCAGCGGCTGCGGTCGAAGGTCGAACGCGACCCGGAGCACCCGGAGGTCGTGCTGACCGTCCGCGGTGTCGGCTACAAGGCCGGCCCGCCGTGATCGCCCCGACCTGCTGATGCCCGGCCGCGTGCGCCGCGGGCTGGCCCAGGCCCGCCAGCTCGGGGCCGAGGTGGCCGAGGCGTCCGGTGCGGTCTGGCGGCGGTCCCTGCAGCTGCGGGTCGTCATCAGCACGCTCGCGCTGTCCACCGCCGTCGTGCTGGTGCTGGGCCTGGTCCTGCAGACCCAGATCGCGCAGCGACTGGTGCGGGGCAAGGAGTCCGACACGCTGCTGCGGTTCGAGGCGGGCGTCTCGTTGCTGGAGCGCGACCTGTCCGGCGTCGACCCCGACCGGGAGGGCGCGGAGGGTGAGCTGAACAACGCGCTCGCGCAGCTGACCAGCGCCGACTCCGACGGCGAGGCCACCGCGGCGGGCGAGTTCCGCGCGGTGCTGACCACCGGTCGGCGCGACGGCGGCGGGGAGGTGTCCTCCGGGCCGGTCGAGGACGTGCCCGTCGAGCTGCGCCGCGACGTCGGCGACGACGGCACGCTCGCCCGCCAGTACGTCACGATCATCCAGGACGGCGCGGCGGTGCCGACGCTCGTCGTCGGGCAGCCGGTGCGCACGGCCGGGCCGCGGGTCCTCGAGTTCTACATGCTGTTCCCGCTCGACTCCGAGCAGCGCACGCTCGGGCTGGTGCAGAGCACGCTGATCGTCGGCGGGCTGCTGCTGCTCCTGCTGCTCGCGGGGATCGTCAGCATCGTGACGCGGCTCGTCGTCCGGCCGGTCCGGGAGGCCGCGGAGATCGCCGAGCGCTTCGCCGACGGCCACCTCGACGAGCGGATGCGCGTGCAGGGCGACGACGAGGTCGCGCGCCTGGGCGAGTCCTACAACGAGATGGCGCAGAGCATCCAGACCCAGATCCGACAGCTGGAGGAGTTCGGGGCGCTGCAGCGCCGGTTCACCTCCGACGTCAGCCACGAGCTGCGCACCCCGCTGACGACGGTGCGGATGGCCGCCGACGTCCTCTACGCCTCCCGTGCCGAGCTGCTCCCTGCGCTGCGCCGCAGCTCGGAGCTGCTGGTCACCGAGCTGGACCGGTTCGAGGCGCTGCTCGCCGACCTGCTGGAGATCAGCCGCCTCGACGCGGGCGTCGCCGACCTCGTCGCCGAGCGCGTCGACGTGCGGGCGGTCGTCCTGCGCGCGGTCGAGGCGGTGCGCGGCATCGCCGACGAGACCGGCACAGAGCTCGACCTCGACCTCCCCGACGGCGTGTACGCCGAGATCGACAACCGGCGCGTCGAGCGGATCGTGCGCAACCTGGTGGCCAACGCCGTCGACCACGGGGAGGGCAGGCCGGTGCGCGTCCAGCTCGCCGCCGACGAGCGGGCGGTGGCGGTGCTGGTCCGCGACCAGGGCGTCGGGCTGCGTCCGGGCGAGGCCGCGCTGGTGTTCAACCGCTTCTGGCGCGCGGAGGAGAGCCGGGCGCGGCGCAGCGGCGGCAGCGGGCTGGGCCTGTCGATCAGCGTCGAGGACGCCCGGCTGCACGGAGGCTGGCTGCAGGCGTGGGGCGAGATCGGCCGCGGTGCGGCGTTCCGGCTGACGCTGCCGCGCGTCGCGGGCGAGACGCTGACCGGCAGCCCGCTCCCGCTCGGCCCCGACGCGCACGCCCCGGTCGTGTCGACGCCGACCCCGCCGCGCGGGCGTCCCGTGGTCGAGCTGTCGCCCCAGTGGCTGCCGGGCGACGACGTGGCCGCCGACGTCGAGGCCGAGCTGGAGGAGCAGCGATGAGGCGCATGACCGTCGCGCTGGCCCTGCTGCTCGCGCTGGCCGGGGTCGCCGGCTGCGCGAGCGTGCCCGGCAGCTCACCGGTGCAGATCCTGCGCCGGGTCACCGACGGCGAGACGCCGGTCGCCCCACCGGGCCCGATCGACGGGACCGATGCGGGCGGGCTGGTCCGCGGGTTCGTCGAGGCGTCGGGCAGCAGCACCGACGACCACGCCGCGGCCCGCCAGTTCCTCGCCCCGGCCACGGCGCAGGACTGGGACGCCGGCGCGGGATTCACCGTCCTGGACTCCCAGTTCGACACCGTCCCCTCGCCGGGTGCGCAGGACCCGTCCACCGACGTCACGCGCATCCGGATCCGGGGCAGCTCGGTGGGGCGTGTGACGCCGTCGGGGGCGTTCGAGCCCGAGCAGTCGCCGGTGCAGATCGACGTCACCGTCGTGCGCAGCGACGGCCAGTGGCGCATCTCCGAGCTCCCGGCCGGCGTCGTCGTACCGCTCGACGAGTTCCGCACGAGCTACCGCGACGTCCGCACCTGGTTCGTCGACCCCACCCGGCGCGTCGTGGTGCCGGACCTGCGCTACCTCCCCGCGTTCCCCTCCCGCGCGCAGGCCGCGCGGGTGATGGAACTGCTGCTGGCCGGGCCGTCGGGCGCCCTGCTCGGCGCCGCCGGATCGCAGCTCGGCCCGGACGCGCGGCTTCGGTCCAACGTCGCGCTCGCCGAGTCCGGTGCGCTGATCGTCGACCTGACGCGCGTCGGTGACCTCGACGAGCTCGGCCGTAGGCTGCTCGCCGCCCAGGTCGTGCTGTCCCTCGCCGACGTCAACGTCGCGCGCGTCCGGTTGCTCGTCGACGGCATCCCGCTGCTGACCGACCGGCCCGAGGTCAGCCGCGAGGACGTCGCCGACCTCGCGGGCGACGTCCAGCCCGGTGCCGACGTGCCCGCGCTCGTCGCGGCGGGCGGGCGGCTGCGCGGGCTCGGGACGAACCCGGTCGAGCTGCCGGAGCCCGTCGGCAACGGGGGGTACGACGTCGAGTCCGCGGCGACGACCGTCGACGGGCAGCGGCTCGCCGCCGTCGCCCGGTCGGCCGGTCGCCGCCTGCTGCTGGTCGGGGGAGGGGTCGAGGGCGGGGTCACCGAGGTCGGGCTCGGTGCGGTCGACATGACCCGCCCGTCCTGGACGCCCACCGGCAGCGAGGTCTGGACCGTCCTGGACTCGACGACGGTGGCCCGCGTGCTCGTCGACAGCGGCGGCGCGCTGCGCACCGGGCAGGTCAACGCCGACGAGCTCGCGGCGTTCGGCCCGATCCAGGACCTGCGGCTCTCACGTGACGGGATACGCGTCGTCGCGGTCGTCGCGGGCGGGCTCTACACCGCAGCGGTGACGCGGAGCATCGACGGTGAGGCGGCCGTCCGCAACATCCGGCGGCTGCGCCCGGACGACCTCGGCGAGGTCGTGAGCGCCGACTGGCGGTCCTCCGAGCAGATCGTCGCGATCACCCGGCGCTCCGACCGGCTCGTCGCGCAGGTCTCGGTCGACGGACTGTCGGTGCAGGGACTGCTGGTCAACAACCTGACGCCGCCGCTCGGGGCGGTGGCCGCGGCCCCCAGCCGGCCGTTCCTCGTGACCGACCAGACCGGGGTGTGGAGCTTCGCGGGCGGTGACCAGGACGCCTGGCGCCAGGTCCTCGGCGGGGCCCCCGACGCCGTCCCGTTCTACCCGGGCTGACCCGGCCGGTCAGGAGGGCCGGGCAGGCCCGCGAGCAGCCGGCGCAGCAGGGCGTCGAGCAGCAGGCGGTCCTCCCGCGAGAGGGCCGCGAGCAGCCGCTCCTCGTTGGCCACGTGGTCGGTGACGGCCGCGTCGACCCGCGCCCGGCCGTCGGCGGTGAGGGTGACCAGGACGCTGCGCCGGTTGCCGCGGTCGAGCTCGCGGGTGAGCATCCCGGCCGCCTCCAGCCGGTCGAGCCGGTTGGTCATCGCTGCGGGCGAGAGCATGAGCGCGCGGGCCAGCACGGTCGGGGTGAGCGTGAACGGCTCGCCCGACCGGCGCAGCGCCGCCAGCACGTCGAACTCCCCGGTGCCGAGCCCGTGCGGGGCGAGCCCGGCCTCGACCAGAGGTCCGGCCAGCGCGGCGAGACGGCCCAGGCGCCCGATCGTGGCCATCGCGGCCAGATCGAGATCGGGGCGCTCGCGGCGCCACTGCGCGATGACCTGGTCCACGGCGTCCGGCTCGGGCATGCGAGGACTCTACCCTTGACCCGTACTTTTCGATGTCGTACTTTTCGTCCATGAACATAGATATCGGCGAACAGCTGGACGTCGACCGGCCTGCGGCCGAGGTGTGGGCGGTGGTCGCCGACTACGCCCACGACCCGCAGTGGCGGGGCGGGGTCACCGCGATGGACCCCACCCCGGCCGGGGCGGTGCGGGTGGGGCAGCGGACCGACGAGCGGATGCGCTTCGCCGGTCGGGCGTACCGCAACGCGGGCGTGGTCGAGGCCGTCGGACCGGGCCGGAGGTTCGCCTGGCGGACCACCGCCGGGGTCGACGCCGAGGGCGCCCGGTCCGTCGAGGAGACCGGGGTCGGCACCTGCACCGTGAAGCTGGAGCTGCGGGTCCGCCCGCACGGGATCGAGCGGCTGCTCGCGCCGGTCCTGCGGGTGGCGCTGCGGCGGGGCCTGCGGGGTGACCTGGCCCGGCTGGGTGCGCTGGTGGAGGCCGGGGCCGGGGCCCGCTGACGGGTCGTCCACAGGCGCCGCCGACCTGTGGACGGTCCGACGCGGTCCGGACGGTCGATCGGCACACTGCGGGGGTGGACGTCCGGGGTCTCGGTGCCGCGCTGGCCGATCTGGTGCTGCCCGGCGGCTGCGCGGGGTGCGACGCGCCCGCCGAGCTCTGGTGCCCGGCGTGCGCCGCGGCGACCGCTGCGCCGCGGCGGGTCGCGCTCACCGGACTGCCCCCGACGCTCGCCGCCGGGCCCTACGCGGGCCCGCTGCGCACCGCGCTGCTGCGCTACAAGGAGCGGGGCCGCCGCGATCTCGTCGGCTCGCTGGCCGCGGTGCTCGCCTCCGGCCTGACCGGTCCGGCGCAGCTGGTGCCCGCCCCGTCGCGCGCCCGCGCGGCCCGGGCCCGCGGCGGCGACCACGTGCTGCGGCTGTGCCGGGCAGTGGCCGATGCCGGGCCCGGGGTGCGGGTGGCTCCCGTGCTGGTGCTGGGCGGCGGGGCGGTCGACTCCGTGGGTCTCGACGCCGGGCAGCGGGCGGCGAACCTGCGAGGCCGGGTGGGCGTCCGACCGATCGGCCGGCCGGGGAACGGGGCCCCGGTGCTGCTCGTGGACGACGTCGTGACCACGGGGGCGACGCTGCGGACGTGCGTCGCGGCCCTGCGGGACGCGGGGATCCGGGTCGACGGCGTACTCGTGCTGTGCGACGCGACCGGTGCATGTGGATCATGAAGAGCGGGTGGAATCGTACCGTCCGGCAGCTGTCCGGGGAATGTCACCGAGCGCAACCACACGCTTCGGCGTCACTCACCGCACGGACCTGTTGCACATCTGTGATCCCGGCTACCGTCCCTTCCCATCCGACCCACCCCCTGGCCACAGGGCCGGCAGAGGAGGAAGAGCCCGGCGCCGGGGCAGGACAGCCCCGGCACGAACTGCACCGCCAACCCGACGCTGAGAGCGAGGGAAGTCTGCGTGGAGATCGTTGTCACCGGCCGTAACGTCGAGGTGCCCGAGCATTTCCGGGTGCACGTCGCCGAGAAGGTCGCTCGCCTGGAACGCTACGACCACAAGATCGTCGGGTTGGAGGTGGAGCTCTTCCACGAACCCAACCGACGACAGCTCAAGACCTGTCAGCGCGTGGAGCTGACCGGCCGGGGCTGCGGCCCCGTCGCCAGGGCCGAGGCCTGTGCGCAGGACTTCTACGCCGCCCTCGACGCCTGCGTGGCCAAACTGGAGGCGCGCCTGCGTCGGTCCCACGACCGCCGCCGCGTCACCGGGCGGCGCACCCGGGTCCTCGTCGGCCGCGGTCCGGCGAACGGCCGGGGCACCGCCCTCCTCGACGAGGCCCCGCCGGTCGACGCGCTCGACGTCGAGGCCGCGGTCGACATCCCGTTCCCGCGCGACGCCGCCGACGACGTGACCCACGAGCACCTCCCGCCCGAGGCCACGGACGACGACCCGGTCCCCGGCCGCGTGGTGCGGCGCAAGGTGCACACGGCTGACCCGATGTCGATCGACGACGCGCTGTCCCGCATGGAGCTCGTCGGACACGACTTCTACCTCTTCGCCGACGCCGAGACCGGTGAGCCGAGCGTCGTCTACCGGCGCAAGGGCTACGACTACGGCGTCATCCGGCTCGGCAGATAGCCCGTCCACCGCCCCCTCGGCGTTGTGCAGGAAGGTCCGGGTGCTTCGCTACCCTGGACGGGCAGCGCGACGCCTCTGGCCGCCGTGCTGCGACCTGACCGCGACGTGAATGAGGTCGAGCTGTGCCGCTTTTGGACCGCCTGCTGCGCGCCGGAGAGACGAAGCTGGTCAAGCGGCTGGGCCGGATCGCCGCGCACATCGACACGCTCGAGCCCGATGTCGAGGGGCTCACCGATGCCGAGCTGCGCGCGAAGACCGACGAGTTCCGCGGGCGCTTCGCCGACGGCGAGACCCTCGACGAGCTGCTGCCCGAGGCGTTCGCCGTCGTTCGCGAGGCCGCGCGCCGCACGATCGGCCAGCGTCCCTTCACCGTCCAGCTGATGGGCGGGGCCGCGCTGCACCTGGGCAACATCGCGGAGATGAAGACCGGTGAGGGCAAGACGCTGACCTCGACGCTGCCGGCGTACCTCAACGCCATCTCCGGCGAGGGCGTGCACCTGGTCACCGTCAACGACTACCTGGCCAAGCGCGACTCCGAGAGCATGGGCCGCATCCACCGCTTCCTCGGCCTGTCGGTCGGCGTGATCCTCTCGGAGATGCCGCCGCTGATCCGCCGCGGCCAGTACAAGGCCGACATCACCTACGGCACGAACAACGAGTTCGGTTTCGACTACCTGCGCGACAACATGGCCTGGAACAAGGCCGACATGGTGCAGCGCGGCCACAACTTCGCCGTCGTCGACGAGGCCGACTCGATCCTCATCGACGAGGCCCGCACGCCGCTGATCATCTCCGGACCGGCCGAGCAGAGCGCCCGCTGGTACCAGGAGTTCGCGCGCATGGCGCCGATGCTGAAGAAGGACGTCCACTACGAGGTCGACGAGCGCAAGCGCACCGTCGGCGTCACCGAGGAGGGCGTCACCCTCGTCGAGGACCAGCTGGGCATCGACAACCTCTACGAGGCCGCCAACACCCCGCTCGTCGGCTACCTGAACAACGCGATCAAGGTCAAGGAGCTGTTCCGCAAGGACAAGGACTACATCGTCCGCGACGGACAGGTCCTGATCGTCGACGAGTTCACCGGCCGCGTGCTGGCCGGGCGCCGCTACAACGAGGGCATGCACCAGGCGATCGAGGCGAAGGAGGGCGTGGAGGTCAAGGCGGAGAACCAGACGCTGGCCACCATCACCCTGCAGAACTACTTCCGCCTCTACGAGCGTCTCTCCGGGATGACCGGCACCGCGCAGACCGAGGCCGCCGAGCTGGGCCAGATCTACAAGCTGGGCGTCGTCTCGATCCCCACCAACCGGGAGATGGTCCGCAAGGACCAGCCCGACCTGATCTACAAGACCGAGGAGGCGAAGTTCGAGGCCGTCGCCGACGACATCGCCGAGAAGCACAAGGTCGGTCAGCCGGTGCTGGTGGGCACCACGAGCGTCGAGAAGTCCGAGTACCTGTCCAAGCTGCTGGTCTCGCGCCAGATCCCGCACGAGGTGCTCAACGCCAAGCACCACGAGCGCGAGGCCGCGATCGTCGCGCAGGCCGGGCACGCGGGGGCGGTCACGGTCGCCACCAACATGGCGGGCCGCGGCACCGACATCGTGCTGGGGGGCAACCCCGAGTTCCTCGCCGACCTCGAGCTGCGCCGCCGCGGGCTCGACCCCGTCGAGACGCGCGAGGAGTACGAGGCGGCCTGGGACGACGCGGTCGACTCGATGAAGTCGCAGGTGGCGGCCGAGGCGGAGGAGGTCAAGTCCGCGGGCGGGCTCTACGTGCTGGGCACCGAGCGGCACGAGTCGCGGCGCATCGACAACCAGCTCCGCGGCCGGTCGGGCCGCCAGGGTGATCAGGGCGAGTCGCGGTTCTACCTCTCGCTCGGCGACGAGCTCATGCGCCGGTTCAACGGACACATGGTCGAGTCGATCATGAACCGGTTCAACCTGCCCGACGACGTGCCGATCGAGGCGGGCATGGTCACCAAGGCCATCCGCAGCGCGCAGACGCAGGTCGAGCAGCAGAACTTCGAGATCCGCAAGAACGTCCTCAAGTACGACGAGGTGCTCAACCAGCAGCGCACCGTCATCTACTCCGAGCGGCGGCGCGTGCTCGCGGGCGAGAACATCCAGGAGCAGATCGAGCACATGCTCACCGACGTGGTCACGGCCTACGTCGACGGCGAGACCGGTCAGGGCTACTCCGAGGACTGGGACCTCGACAAGCTGTGGACGGCGCTGCGCACCGTCTACCCGGTGGGCATTCGCTGGCAGGACCTCGCCGACTCCGACGACGGCGACCTCGACGACCCGGGCGACCTCACGAAGGACGTGCTCACCGCAGCGCTGCTGCAGGACGCCCGGGCCGCGTACGCGCGCCGCGAGGCCGACATCGACGCGATGATCGGTGCGCAGGGCGGCATGCGGGAGCTGGAGCGCCAGGTCCTCATGCAGGTCATCGACCGCAAGTGGCGCGAGCACCTCTACGAGATGGACTACCTCAAGGAGGGCATCGGGCTGCGCGCGATGGCCCAGCGCGACCCGGTCATCGAGTACCAGCGCGAGGGCTTCGACATGTTCGCCGCGATGCTCGAGGGCATCAAGGAGGAGACGGTCGGGCACCTTTTCAACGTGAAGGTGCAGGCAGCCGCCCCGGCACAGCCCGCGGCCGACGCGGCCACCGCCGTGCAGCCCGCCGCAGCCCAGCCCGCCGCAGCCCAGCCCGCCGCAGCCCAGCCGGCCGCAGGCCAGCCGGCTGCGGCCCGGCCCGCCGCCGCCCCGCCCGTGCCCGTCGCGGTCGACCCGGTCCCGGCAGCCGAGCCGTCGACGCCCGCGAACGGCGTTTCCGCCGTCGGGGGTGCACCGGTGCGCCCGACGGGCCGCCGTCGCCGCGCGGAGCCCGAGGCCCCCGCCGCGGACGACGCGGCCGTCACGAACGTGCTGCCCAGCGCGTACCAGGGCACCCGGCCCTCGGAGCTGCGCTACACCGGCCCCACCGAGGACGGTGGCACCGTCACGCGCGGCGGCGGCAACGGGCGAGCGGCCCGGGGCGCGGCGCGCAGCGACAGCGAGCCGTCGCGCAACCGGCCGTGCCCGTGCGGCTCCGGTCGCAAGTACAAGCAGTGCCACGGGTCCTCCACCGCCGCCCGTCCGTAGGTTCTCCGGAACCGCCCCGCCGCCAGGGTGCCGAGCCCTAGCGTGCGGGGCGTGACCGACGCGCCCGTACCGCCGCCGCTCGACCTGCTCCTCCCGCAGGCCGGGCAGGCGGTCGACCGCCTCCTGCGCCGCGTGGTGGCCGCGCACGGCCTCACCCCGACCTCGCTGGGCGTACTCGGCGTGCTCGCCCGCGGTCGCCCGGCGGCGCACCGGGAGCTCGCGGCCGGGCTGGGCGTCGCCCCGGCCACCCTCACCCCGGTCGTCGACGCGCTGGAGCGGGCCGGGCAGGTGGTGCGGGTCCGCGACGCGGTCGACCGCCGGATCGTGCGCGTGTGCGTCACCGACGCCGGACGGGGGTGCTACCTCGCCGCGTTCACCGCCGTCGCCCGGGACCTGCGACGACACGTCCCACCGCCCCCTCCCGCGGTCCGTGCCTACCTCCACTCCGTGCTGGCGGCCCTCGACGGGTCAGCCGATGCGGACGGCCGTCCAGCGCCAGCGGCCGTCGTGGAGGTCGAACCGGGCCGCGAGGGCGCGCACCTGGCCGTCGAGCTCGACGGCCAGCGCCACCTCGGCGGCGTCCGGCCGCGGATGGCAGAGCCGGACCCGGCGGAAGCGGGCCGGTGACCGCCGGGTGACCGGGCGTCGCGCGGCCACCACCCGCCAGTAGCGCACGACCTCGTCCTCGGAGTGGGCCGCGAGCTGGCCGGTCGGGCGCCTGCCGTCGAGGACTTCGCAGCCCAGGCGCAGCAGCCGGACGATGGCGTCGAGCGCCCCGGGCGGCTCTCCACCGGTCCCGGCGGCGACCGGTGGGCGAGGGGGGACGGCGCGCACGAGCGCCGCGGCCGTTCCGGGCGCGGGCTCGTAGGACACGGGACGCAGCCGGGGACGGGCGGTCTGCGGGGTGGTGGGCGACGGGGTGGCGGCTGGCGGGACGGTGGCCGATGGCGCGGTGGGCGATGGCGCGGTGGGCGGCGGGGCGGTGGGCGGCGGGGCGGTGGGCGGCGGGGCGGTGGGCGGCGGGGCGGCGGGCGACAGGGTGCTGGTCACGGGGTGACGGTGCGCCGGGTGGGCGGTCGGTCGCGGCGGTTCCGATCGGTTCGGGACCGTACGGTCCGGGCCCGAATCGTGCGGCGACTTGCCGGGCGGACCGCGCCGCGCGGCCTCTACCGTGTGGCCGTGGCGTTGCGCGGGCTGGTCATGGACTTCGGCGGGGTGCTCACCGACGGCCCCGACGTGCTCGACCTGGTGCGCCGGGCCCGTGCGGCCGGTTGCCGCACGGCGCTGGTGTCCGACGCGCACGTCGTGCCCGACGAGGTCGCCGCCCTGTTCGACGTGCTGGTGCTCGGTCCGGCGCTCGGGGTGCGCAAGCCCGATCCCGAGGTGTTCCGGCTCACCGCGGACCGCCTCGGGCTCGGCGTCGACGAGTGCGTGGTCGTCGACGATCTCGCGGTGAACGTCCGCGGCGCCCGGGCCGCGGGGGCGGTGGTCGTGCACCACGTCGATCCCGACCGCACCGTCGACGAGGTCGAGGTGCTGCTCGGGCTCGCATGAGAAGGGCCCGCGTCCCGGACGGCGCAGTGCCGTCGGACGCGGGCCCGGTTCCAGCTCGGCTAGGGCCGAGCGGTCACTGCTGCGGCGGCGCGGGCGGCGGGGTCTCGAGCTGCTGCTCGTCGGCCGGGGCGCCGTCCGCGGGGGCGGGCGCGGGGGGCGCCTGCTGCGTGGTGTCGCCGGCACCGGTGCGCTGCTGCGCCTGGTCGACGAGCCCGTCGATGTGGCCCTCGTGCCCGGCGAACCGACCCTTGGCGGCCTCGCCCGCCTTGTCGAGGGCTTGGTCCACCTTGTCGTCGTGCTGGTTCAGGAGGTCCTTGGCCTTGTCCAGAAAGCTCATACCCGCACCTTGGCGTGGATCGCCGTCGAATGCACGCCGGCGTTCACCCGATCGGGCGTAGACGAACGTGTGACGGTCGGAGTTCGTCGACGCTGTTGACCCCCATGAGCTGCAGGGTCCGCGTGATCTCGCCCGTCAGGATCTCCACCGCCTTCTCGACGCCGCGCTGCCCCCCCGCCATCAGGCCGTAGAGGTAGGCCCGCCCGATCAGTGCCGTCTGCGCGCCGAAGGCGATCGCGGCCACGATGTCGGCTCCGTGCGTGATGCCCGTGTCGACCCACACCTCGGCACGGTCGCCCACCGCGTCGACGACGGGCGGCACGAGCTCCAGCGGCACCGGCGCCCGGTCGAGCTGGCGGCCGCCGTGGTTGGACAGCAGTACCGCGTCGGCACCGGCGTCGACCACACGACGGGCGTCGTCGACGTTCTGGATGCCCTTGATCACGAGCTTGCCGGGCCAGGTGCCGCGCAGCCAGTCGACGTCGTCCATCGTGAGGGCCGGGTCGAACACGCGGTTGATGAGCTCGGCGACGGTGCCGTCCGTCGACTCCAGGCTGGCGAACGTCAGGGGGTCGGTGGTGAGCAGGTTGACCCACCAGTTCGGGTGCATCGCCCCGTCGACGAACGTCCTGAGCGACAGTGCGGGCGGAATCGTCAGCCCGTTGTGGACGTCGCGCAGCCGGGCCCCGCCGACGGGCGTGTCGACGGTGAGCATGAGGGTGTCGTAACCGGAGTCGGCGGCGCGCTGCACGAGGTCCTTCGCCACCGAGCGGTCGCGCCACAGGTAGAGCTGGAACCACTTGCGGGCCCCGGGTGCGGCCGCGGCGACGTCCTCGATGGTCGTCGTGCCCATCGTCGACAGCGCGTACGGGATGCCGACCCGCTCCGCGACGGCCGCGACGGCCCGCTCGCCCTCGTGGTTCATCATCCGTGTGAACCCGGTGGGCCCGAACGCGAACGGCAGGGCCGAGCGCTGCCCGAGGACGTCGCGGCCCAGGTCGACCGCGGAGACGTCGCGCAGCACCGTGGGCGTGAACTCGACCCGGTTGAACGCCTCGCGGGCCCGGTTGAGCGACAGCTCGCCGTCGGCGGCGCCGTCGGTGTAGTCGAACACCGCCCGCGGGGTGCGACGCTTCGCGATACGCCGCAGGTCGGCGATGCTCGCCGCCCCGCTGAGCCGGCGATCGGTGCCGTTCCACTGGATCGGCGCCGGCCGCAGCAGCGGGGCGAGCTCGGACGGGCGGGGGAACCGGCGCTGGACCATGTCCCCAGGGTAGGTCGCCGCGTCGCCCGCCGCGGTATCGCGCACCGCGCCCGGCTATCGCCGTCGGGCCAGCTCGAACGACGCCACCGCGCCGGCGCTGGCGACGCCGAGCGACTCCACGCCGCCGTGCATGGGGATGGCGAGGACGCCGTCGAGGTACGGGCGCACGGTCTCCGACAGCCCGTCGGTCTCGTTGCCCAGCACCAGCACGACGCGCTCGGGCAGCGCGGCGTCGAGCAGCGACGACCCGCCCGCGTCGAGGCCGTACAGGGTGAACCCGGCCTCGCGCAGGGCCGCGCAGCCCTCCTCGACGGTGCCCGACCGCAGCACCGGCGCCCGGAACGCCACCCCCGCCGACGCCTTGACGACCAGCGGGTCGATCGCGGGGACGCCGCGGCGGGGGAGCAGCACGCCGTCGAGCCCGGCGGCGGTGGCGCTGCGCAGGATCATGCCGACGTTCGAGGGGTTCGTGACGCGGTCGAGCACCAGGACGGCGGCGGGCGCGTCGGGGCCGAGTTCGTCGAGGAACTCGCCGACCGGCGCCATCCGCGGCGCGACGACGTCGGCGAGCACGCCCTGGTCGTGGCGCCCGTTGCCGGCGAGGACCTTGACGCGGTGGGCGGACGCGCGCTGCACCTGTACCCCGCGGGACCGGGCGGCGTCGAGGATCGTGCGCACCGGCTCGCCGCGCAGCCCGTCGGCGACGATCACCTTGTCGACCCGCAGGTCGGGGTCGTCCAATGCCTCCTGGACGGGCTTGCGCCCGTACACGGTGATGAACGTGTCCTTCGGCGATCGGGGGTCCGGCACGCGTGCAGCCTAGGATCGACCCCATGCCGCCCCGGCTCTCGCCCCTCGACGCCTCGTTCCTCTACCTCGAGCAGCCGACCACGCCGATGCACGTCGGAGCCGTCTCGATCTTCGAGCGGCCCCCGTCGGGTTTCGACTACGACACCCTCGTCGGGCTCATCGAGCAGCGGATCGCCCTCGTGCCCCGCTACCGGCAGAAGGTGCGGCACGTGCCGGCCAACCTGGCCCGCCCGGTCTGGGTCGACGACGTCGACTTCGACGTGGCCTACCACGTCCGCCGCTCCGCGCTGCCCAAGCCGGGATCCGACGACCAGCTGACGGAGCTCGTGGCGCGGCTGATGTCGCGACCGCTGGACCCGACGCGCCCGCTGTGGGAGATGTACCTGGTCGAGGGGCTGGAGCGGGGCCGGTCGGCGATCCTGACCAAGACCCACCAGGCCATGGTCGACGGCATCAGCGCGATCGACATCGGCCAGGTCATCCTGGACATCTCCACTCCCGAGGAGGACGCGGCGGCGCCGAACGGCCGCGGTGGGGCGCGGGGCCCCGGCACGCACCCGGAGCTGTGGATGCCGCGACCGGAGCCCACCGACGTCGACCTGGTGCTGGGGGCGGTCGCGGAGGCCGTGGCCCGGCCCGGTCTGGTCGTGGAGAACGTCGTCGCGGCAGCGGGGGACGCGGTGGCCACGGTCGGGAAGGTCGCGGGCGGGTTCGCGCAGCTGTTCTCCATGGCGCGCGCGGCGAGCAGGCGCGCCCCGGGCACCCCGCTCAACGTCGACATCTCCACGCAGCGCCGGTTCGCGATCGCGCGCACCGAGCTGGAGGACTACCGGCGCGTCCGCGCGGCCCACGGCTGCACCGTCAACGACGTGGTGCTCAGCGTGGTCGCGGGCGCGCTGCGCGACTGGCTGCTCTCCCGCGGCGAGCCCGTCACGTCGGGGTCGTCGGTGCGGGCGATGGTGCCGCTGTCGGTGCGCGGCGAGGCCGACGTCCCCAGCACCGCGACGGCGGGCTCGCTCGGCAACCGGGTGTCGTCGTTCATCGTCGACCTCCCGGTGGGGGAGCCGAGCCCGGTCGTGCGGCTGCACCACGTCACGCACGCGATGCGCGAGCACACCGCGTCGGCGCACTCGGTGGGGGCCGACACCCTCGTCCGGATCGGCGGCTTCGCCCCGCCCACGCTGCACGCGCTCGGAGCGCGGGCGGCGAGCGGGATGTCGAAACGGATCTTCAACCTGGTCGTCACGAACGTCCCCGGCCCGCAGTTCCCGCTCTACGCGGCGGGGGCCCGGATGCTGGAGATGTTCCCGGTCGTGCCGCTCGCGAAGGGCCAGGCCCTGGCCATCGGGCTGACCTCCTACGACGGTGGTGTCTACTACGGCTTCAACGGCGACCGCGACGCCATGCCCGACGTCGAGGTGCTGGCCGGCCTCGTCGACGAGGCACTCGACGAGCTGGTGGGGACCGTGACATGAGGGTGTACATCCCGGCGACCTGGCCGATCCTGGCCCGGATGGTGAAGAACGGCCGGCTCGACCCGATGGGCGGTACGGCGTTCGCGCTCACCCCGAAGCTGCGGGAGAGCTACACCGCGGGCGACGAGGAGGAGCTGGAGTACGCCGCGATGGCCGAGGCCGCGCGCGCGTCGCTGCGGCTGCTCGGCGTCGAGTTCGGGCTCGGCGAGGACGACGTGCCCGCCCGGCGGGTCGTGGTGGCGGCCGACGTCGAGGCCACCCTGCGCCCCGACCTCGACGACGGTGCCGTGCGGATCTCCGGCGGCGTGCCGATGTCGGCGATCGCCGCGGTGCACGTCGACACCGAGGAGGCCGAGTACGCGGTGCGACAGGCCGCGGGTGCGGTCGACGCCGCAGACATGGGCGACCTCGACGCCGAGTTCCTCATCGGCGAGGCCGAGGACCACGAGCTGGCCTGGTACGACCCGTCCGAGATCGCGTTCCTGGTGGAGCTCGGGTAGTCAGCGGGCCTTCTTCCGCCACGCGCTGTAGGACGTCACCGGCCCGGCGTGCGGGCGGAACAGCCACGGCCAGGGGTGCACGCGCACCGGGGCGACCGCCGCGGCCCGCGCGGCGAACCCGGGCACCGGGGCGTGCGTGACGGCGACCGCGCGCCCGGCGAGCTCGTCGGCGACGACGCCGCGGTGCACCTGCACCGGCCGGCGCGTCCCGAGGTCGGCGAGGGTCTCGGCCAGGAACACCAGCCGCTTGCCCGACAGGCGCAGCCGCGCGAGCAGCGGCTCGTCGAACACGAAGACCGCGGGGACGTCGGGGTGGGCGGCCAGGGCGGGGTCGGCGTCGCCGAGGGACTCCGCGGTGAGCCACACGGCGTCGGGCTCGCCGTCGCCGTCGGGTTCCCGGGGGCCGCCGGTCGCCTCGGGATCGGGGTCGGCGCGCAGCCGCGGGTCGGGGTCGACCCGGTCGGCGGGGGCGTCCGGCGGCCAGTCCTGGATCGGGCACGCGTCGCTCAGCGCGCAGTCGCGGCACAGCTGCGGGGCCCGCTTCTGCACCTGCCAGCGCGAGAAGCCGTAGGGCTTCCCGGTGCCCGCACCGATGCTCCACTGCCAGCCCAGCCGGTTCGCCGCGCGGGAGCCGTCGAGCAGGTGGGTGAAGAAGCGGTCCTCACCCTCGGTCCACTCGGCCCCGGCGCGCACGGTCCACTGCGAGGACAGCCACATCCGGGTCTGGTTGACCAGCCAGCCGTCGGTCTCCAGCTCGGTGACGCAGCTCGACACGCAGTTCATCTCCGCGGGCCACGGCTCGTCCCATGACCGGGCGGGTCGCGGCGGGGCGGCGCGGAGAGCGGTGGCGTTGCGACGGCCCACCCGCGCGTAGAGGTGCCGGGCGTACTCCTGCCAGGCCAGCTCGTCGCGGAACTTCGTGCGGTCCCGCGGCGGGGCGTCGGCGGCGGCCGACCAGGCCGTCGGCAGGTCGATCAGGCCGTGCCGGATCCACGGCGACAGCTTCGTCGCGCCGCGGCGCCCGACGGGCAGAACCTCGTTGCGGCGGGCGGCGTAGCCGGTGAGGTCGAGCCCGGCGAGGGCCGTGTCGGCGGCCACCTGCCCGCCGCGGAACGCGGGGGACGCGGCGGGCTCGTCGCAGCACAGGTCGGCGAGGTGGTCGCGGACCCAGTCCACGGCGGTGCCCGGGGTGGGCGCGGGGAGCAGCACGGTCCCAGTCTCGTGCCGCCGGCCACCCACCGCGCGCCGACACCCACCCCGCCCCCACCCCGCGAGTCGCTGTTTCCCGGCCCGCGAGTCGCTGTTTCCCCGCCCGCGAGTCGCTGTCCCCGTCCGGGCGGGTCGGCGGCCCGCCGGCGGCGGAATCCGGTCGACCCCGGTGGGGGGACCGGGGACTGTGGGGGTGTGGACAGTGCCCTCACCGCCGTCGCCCGGCTCGCCGTCCGGCTCGGGCTGCCCGCCGACGACCTGCGGGTGGAGTCCGACCGCGGCAACCCGCTCGTGCACCTCGCCCCCGCCCCGGTGCTGGCCCGCGTCGCCACCCTGGCCGCGACGGCGCGGAAGGACCCCGCGGCGTGGCGCGCACGCCCGGGGCGGCCCGGTCGTGGCCCCGGCGGCGCACGCCGGCCCGCACGACGTCGACGGGTTCGCGATGACGTCGTGGGAGTTCCGCGAGGTGCGGCCGGGCCGGGCGGACCCGTTCGTCGTCGGCGCGTCCCTCGGCGCGCTGCACCGGGCCCTCGACGGCGTGCCGGGCCTGCCCTGGCTCACCCCGGCGACGACGCAGGTCACCGACGCCCTCGACGTCCTGGAGGAGTCGGGCGCACGCCCCGCCACCGAGATCGCGGCGCTGCGGGAGCGCCACCGGGCGGTGCTCGCGGAGCTGCGGGGCTCGGCCCCGGTCGCGCTGCTCGGCGACGCCCACCCGGGCAACCTCCGCCGCGACGACGACGGCTGGTTCTGGGTCGACCTGGAGGAGACCTGCACGGGCCCGCCCGAGTGGGACCTCGCGGTCGCGGGCGGCTGCGACGGGGTCCTCGCCGGGTACGCGAGCGTCACCGGGCGGGTGGTGGACCCGGCGTCGCTGGGGCCGTTCGCCGCCGCCCGCGACGTGGAGGCCGCCGCGTGGCCGGCCGTGATGGTGCTGGCGCGCCCGGACACCTACGCCGCGGCGGCGCAGGCGCGGATCGCGCAGGTGCTCGCCCGGGTGGCTACCGGACCTGGGTCTGCGGCGGCGGGGCGATCGTCGCGGCCTGGCCCCAGTCGCGGTAGCTGCTCGTGATCGCCAGCGTGCCGATGCCGGGCAGCTCCTGGCGGGCCGCGCTGCGCAGCGGGCGGTGCGCGCCGTCGACCCACAGCGTCGAGGTGATGCGCGTCAGCCCGCCCCGCACCTGCTGCTCGAGCTGCGCCTTCAGCGCGGGGTCGGCGGTGGTCTCGGCGGCCCGCGCGAGGTCGGTGACGATCGTGTAGCGCACCGCGGGATCCCCGCCGATGACGTCGTCGGCGGCGTCGCTGATCAGGGTGGCGTCGGCGTAGCGGGCCAGGGTGACGGTGAGGTCGGCCCGCTCGGTGAGCTGGTCGGCCTGCGCGATCAGCTGCTGTGCCCCCGGGTCGGAGCTGGCCGGGTCGACCCGGACCCACGGCCGGTCGTCGCCGCTGGTGGCGGGCATCCGTAGGTAGACGGCGTCGGGGAGGACGACGAACCCGGTCACCTGGGGGTCGGCCCCCGGTTGCGTGACGACCTGCGTGAACGCCAGATCCAGGTCGGCGTCGCTGATCCGGATCTCGCCTGCCCCGGTGAAGCGCAGCCGGGCGTCGTCGGCGCCGACGAGCTCACCGCGCAGGCTGAACCGCGCCGTGCGGTCGACCCGCTGCTGCGCCGACACGGCCGCGATCAGCTCGTTGATGTCGTAGTAGCGGGGCAGGGCCGCCGGGGCGGGGTCCGAACCGCTGCAGCCGGCGAGCGCGCCTGCCACGAGCAGCAACGCGAGCAGGCGGGGGATCCACGAAGCCACCACGGCACCTCCGGTCGGGGGTCGAGGAACCGTATCGGTCGGTCACCGGAGCGCGACGAGCACCCGCCGCAGCGCGGCCAACCGGCCGGGGCGCAGCAACCCCTGCTCCACCCGGGCGTCGAGGGCGCACTCGGGATCGGCGGGCGGGCCGAGGTGCCCGCAGCCGCGGGGGCAGTCCTCGATCGCCGTCGCCAGGTCCTCGAACGCGGCGGGCACGTCGTCGGCGGTGACGTGGGCCAGCCCGAACGACCGGACGCCCGGAGTGTCGACGACCCAGCCGTCGCGCCCGTCGGGGGTGCGCGGCAGCGGCAAGGCCAGCGCGGCGACGGTCGTGTGTCGGCCCTTCCCGACCGACGACACGACGCCCACGGCCCGGTCGACGCCCGGCAGCAGTGCGTTGACCAGCGTCGACTTGCCCACGCCGGAGTGCCCGACGAGCGCGGACACCTTCCCCGCGAGCAGCGCGGCGAGCTCGGTCGGCGGCTGGTCGCGCCGCGTCACGACGACGGGGAAGTCGAGCTCCCGGTAGGCCTGCGCGAACGGCTCGGCGTCGGCGAGATCGGCCTTGGTCAGGCACAGCACCGGACGCAGGCCACCGGCGTAGGCGGCGACGAGGCAGCGGTCGACGAAACCCGTGCGCGGCACCGGATCGGCCACCGCGGTGACGATGACGAGCTGCTCGGCGTTGGCCACGACCACCCGCTCGAACGGGTCGTCGTCCTCGGCCGTGCGCCGCAGGACGGTGGAGCGCTTCTCGACGCGGACGATCCGGGCGAGCGTGTCGACGTCGCCGGACAGGTCGCCGACCAGCCCCACCCGGTCCCCGACGACGATCGGGGTGCGGCCCAGCTCCCGCGCACGCATCGCGGTGACCGGGGGGCGGGTGCTGTCGCCGTCGGGTGCGCAGGTCCACCGCCCGCGGTCGACGGTGGTGACCATGCCCTCCGCGGCGTCGGCGTGGTCGGGGCGCTGCTTGGTGCGCGGTCGCGACCCCCGGCGCCCGGGGCGGATCCGGACGTCGGACTCGTCGTACTCCCGCTTGCTCATGCCGTCACCCGAGCAGCGCCGTCCAGCGATCGGGGAAGTCGGGGATCGTCTTGTCCGTGCACCCGATGTCGTCGATCTCGACGCCGGGCACCACCAGCCCGACCAGCGCACCCGCGGTGGCCATCCGGTGGTCGGCGTAGGCGCCCCACGCGGCGCCGTGCAGGCGGGCCGGACGGATCTCCAGGCCGTCGTCGGTCTCGGTGACGTCGCCGCCGACCGCGCTGATCTCGTGTGCGAGCGCGGCGATCCGGTCGGTCTCGTGCCCCCGGATGTGCGCGACGCCCCGGATCCGCGACGGCGTGGTGGCGAGTGCGGCGAGCGCGGCGACGGTGGGGGTCAGCTCGCTCGCGTCGTGCAGGTCGACGTCGACGCCGAGCAGGGCGTCGGGTCCGTGCACCGTCATGCCGTCCGGCCCGGGCTCGACCGTGCAGCCCGCCTGCGCGAGCACCGACAGGATCTCCGCACCCGGCTGTGTGGACCCCTCGGGCCAGCCCGCGACGGTGACCGAGCCGGCGGTCAGGGCCGCGGCGGCGAGGAACACCGAGGCGTTGGACAGGTCGGGCTCGACCGCCCAGTCGCGCGCGGCGATCGGGCCGGGGGCGACGTGCCAGGTGTTGGGCTCGGAGTCGTCGACGTGCACGCGGGCGGTGCGCAGCATCGCCACCGTCATGTCGATGTGCGGCAGCGACGGCACCGGCTTGCCGTCGTGGTGCACGGTGACGCCCTTGTCGTAGCGGGCGGCCGACAGCAGCAGCCCCGACACGAACTGGCTCGACGCCGACGCGTCGATGACGACGTCGCCGCCGGTCAGCGACCCGGTGCCGCGCAGCGTGAACGGCAGACCGTCGCCGTCGATCTCGGCGCCCAGCGCCCGCAGCGCGTCGAGCACGGTGCCCATCGGGCGCTCCCGGGCGCGCGGGTCGCCGTCGAAGGCCACCGGGCCGTCGGCGAGTGCCGCGGCGGGCGGGACGAACCGCATGACCGTCCCGGCGAGGCCGCAGTCGACGGACCCGCCGCCGCGCAGCCCGTCGTGGGCGCCGATCGTGACGTGCTCGCCGTCGACGGTGACGGGCACACCGAGCGACCGCAGTGCCCCGACCATCAGTGCCGTGTCGCGGGTGGCGGGGGCGCCGGACACCGAGGCCGGTCCGCCGGACAGCGCGGCGAGCAGCAGCGCGCGGTTCGTCACCGACTTGGAGCCGGGCACCGACACCCGTCCGCGGACGGGGCCGGTGGCGACGGGGGCGGTCCAGGGCGTGGTCACGCCGACATGATCCCCCATGGGCCGGTCGCCGGGCCCGGCCCGCCCGGATGATCACCACCGACCGCACGGCCGGGCCCCGGGGAGGGCCGGGACGTCGGGATCGCGACGATCGTGCGGCGCGTCCACGGCACGGCGGTGTCGGAGATCGGCCGGCGGGCGCGTCGAGGTGCAAGATGGACCCATGTGCGGCCGCTACGCCTCGATCAAGGCGCCCACCGACCTCGCCGACGAGTTCCGGGCAGTCGACGCCACGGACGGTGCGACGGAGCCCGACTACAACGTCGCCCCGACCAAGAGCATCGTCACGGTGGTGCAGCGCCACCCGCGCGACGCCGACGGCACACCCGACCCGGACGTCACCGAGCGCACGCTGCGCCTGGTGAAGTGGGGCCTCGTCCCGTCGTGGGCGAAGGACCCGAAGGCGGGCGCGCGGATGATCAACGCCCGGTCCGAGACGGCCGCCGAGAAGCCCGCCTTCAAGCGGGCGATGAACGCGCGGCGCTGCCTGATCCCCGCCGACGGCTGGTACGAGTGGCAGCGCGGGCCGGACCACAAGCAGCCGTACTACACCCGCTATGCCGACGGCTCCTCCCTGGCGATGGCGGGCATCTGGGAGTTCTGGAAGCCGAAGGACGACCCGGAGAACGCCTACCCGGACGGCCTGGTCACCGCGTCCGTGCTCACGACCGGGGCGGTGGGCGACCTGGCGCAGGTGCACGACCGGATGCCCCTGCTGCTGCCGCCGTCGGCCTGGGACGCCTGGCTCGACCCCGACACCGGCGCCGACGACGAGTCGGTCGCCGCGTGGCTGGTGCCCCCGTCCGACGAGCTGGTGGGTTCGCTGGAGCTGCGACCGGTGTCGCCGCTGGTCAACAGCGTGCGCAACAACGGGCCCGATCTCCTGGCGCCGTTCGAGGACGTCCCGGAGCCCCTGCAGCTTGATCTGCTGGCGGGGCCCAACCCGGCATGACCGAGGTCGCCACCCCGCACGGGCCGGCCCGGATCACCCGGCACGACGCGGCCGACCCGCGTGCGGTGCTCCTGCTGGGCCACGGCGCGGGCGGCGGGATCGGGGCGCCGGACCTGGTGTCGGCCACCGCCGCGGCCACCGCGGCCGGGGTCTCGGTCGTGCTCGTCGAGCAGCCCTACCGCGTGGCCGGGCGCCGTGCTCCCGCCCCGGCCGGACAGCTGGACACGGCGTGGCTCGCGGTGGTGGAGCACGTCCGGGGTGGTCTGCCGCTGGTGTTCGGGGGCCGGTCCTCGGGCGCGCGGGTGGCCTGCCGCACCGCGGGCGTCGGGGGGGCGGTGGGCGTGCTGTGCCTGGCGTTCCCCGTCGCGCCGCCGAGGACCCCGGAGAAGCACCGCCTCGCCGAGCTCGCGGCGCCGACCGTCCCGGTGCTGGTGGTGCAGGGCGCGAACGACGCCTTCGGCGTCCCCGACCCGGCGCCGGGCCGCGAGGTGGTGGTCCTGCGCGGCGACCACGGCCTGAAGTCCGACCACGTGGCACTGAAGGCCGCGGTGACGACCTGGCTGACCGGACGACCCGGCTGACCGGACGACCCGGCTGACCGGACGACCCGGCTGACCGGCCTCCGAGACGGGGCGGCGGGGTGCGGTGGGGCGCTATGTCGCGATGGGGGCGAACTCCGCGTTCGCCAGGCTCGCCAGGTCGGCCGGGGCCAGCTCCATCTCCAGGCCTCGCCGTCCGGCGCTGCAGAACACGGTGTCGAAGTCACCAGCCGAGGCGTCGATCACCGTCGGCAGGCGTCTGCGCTGGCCCAACGGCGAGATCCCGCCCGCGACGTAGCCGGTGACGCGCTCCGCCGCCACGACCTCGGCCATCCGCGCCCGCTTCCCTCCGACGGCCGCCGCCAGCGCCTTGAGATCGAGTGATGCGGTGACCGGCACGACCGCGACGGTCAGCTGCCCGTCGACGTCGGCGACGAGCGTCTTGAACACCCGCTCCGGGTCCAGGCCCAGCTTCTCCGCGGCCTCGGGCCCGTAGGCCTGCCCGGACCCGTGCTCGTAGGTGTGCAGGACGTGCGCCACGCCACCCTTCGTGAGCAGCGCTGTCGCGGGCGTTCCCCTACCGGCCATGCCACAAGGGAATCACCCGGCGGGGGCCTGGTGTTGTACGGGCCGTGACGCACGCTTTGATGGACTCCCCCCCGGTATCGCCGGGCCGCTCCGCGACGAGGCGCGTAGGCTCGTCCCGTCGTCCGACCGCCGTATCGGTGGCCGGCCCCGGGACCCGCGTGGTCCGGCGCGAGAGGAGCACGGTGCCCGGCAGCACGTCCGACCGCACCACCCCGGTCACCGACGCGGCCGAGGTCGTCGACCAGGCAGCGCTCGAGCAGGCGGCTGAGACCGTCGAGGAGCGCATGGCGCGCTTCGAGCGCGACGCGATGCCCCTGATCGACCAGCTCTACGGCGCCGGCCTGCGGATGACGCGCAACCCGGCCGACGCCGAGGACCTGGTGCAGGAGACCTACCTCAAGGCGTACTCGGCCTTCGGCACGTTCCGCGCGGGCACGAACCTCAAGGCGTGGCTCTACCGGATCCTGACGAACACCTACATCAACGGGTACCGGAAGAAGCAGCGCCAGCCGTTGCAGTCGCCGACCGACGAGATCACCGACTGGCAGATCGCCCAGGCCGGGGAGCACACGTCGAAGGGGCTGCCGTCGGCCGAGGCCGAGGCGCTCGACGGGCTGCCCGACGACGCCGTCAAGGCCGCGCTGCAGGCGCTCCCGGAGGACTTCCGGATGGCGGTGTACTACGCCGACGTCGAGGGGTTCGCCTACAAGGAGATCGCCGAGATCATGGGCACACCCATCGGGACGGTCATGTCGCGGCTGCACCGCGGACGGCGCCAGCTGCGCGACATGCTCACCGAGACCGCCCGGGAGCGTGGCTTCCTCCGTGGTGAGCAGGGCGTGCGCGGCAAGTCCGAGGAGGTCGTGTCGTGAGCTGCGGCGACCACCACGAGACCGACTGCTCCGAGGTGCTGGCCGAGGTCTGGCTGTTCCTCGACCAGGAGTGCGACCAGGACCGCCGGGCGCTGCTCGCGCAGCACCTCGACGAGTGCGGTCCGTGCCTGAGCGAGTACGGCCTCGACGAGAAGCTCAAGTCGCTGCTGGCCACGAAGTGCGGCGGGGAGCAGGCGCCGGCCGGGCTGAAGGACAAGCTGCGCCACCAGATCCGCACCGCGGTGCTGGAGCAGGCCGAGGTCACGGTGGAGTCCGGGCCCGACGGCGTCACCACCACCACGGTCGAGGTGCGTACCACCCGCATCGAACGCCGGGGCTGAACCGCCCCACGCGAAACGCCGGGACCCCTGTGGGTCCCGGCGTTCGGTGTCTCACGAGTCCTTCAGGACTCAGGTGTTCGGGCGCTTGCCGTGGTTGGCGCCGCCCTTCTTGCGGTCGCGGCGCTTGCGTGCACGCTTCGACATGGTTCCCTCCCTCACACGGTCGTGGATGCTGTCCCCATCGTCCCACGTGATTGACTTGGCTCGATGTCCACCCTGAGCGAGCTGCTGGCCGAACACACGCAGCTGCCCGGTGACGCCGTCGAGCACCTGCAGCGGGTCGTGGCCGAATGGCAGCTGCTCGCCGACATGTCGTTCGCCGACTTCCTGCTCTGGGTCCCGATCGAGACCGACTTCCTGTGCGTCGCGCAGGCCCGCCCCACCACCGCACCCACCGCGCACGCGGAGGACATGGTGGCGCGGCGGTTCGCGGTGACCGACAACCCGCAGCTGCGCCGGGCGGTCGTCGAGGGCCGGATCTGCCGCGACGAGGCCCCGCGCTGGCATCTCGAGGTGCCGGTCCGCACCGAGACGATCCCGGTGCGGCACGCCGGCACCGTCGTCGCGGTCCTGTCCCGCGACACCAACCTCGCGATGCCGCGCGTGCCCAGCCCGCTGGAGATCGCATACCTGGGCAGCGCGTCGGACCTGTGCCAGATGGTCGCCGACGGCACCTTCCCGCCGCACGCCACCGTCGCGGGTGCCGACACCAGTCCCCGGGCGGGCGACGGCCTCGTCCGCCTCGACGCGCACGGTCTCGTCGCCTACGCCAGCCCCAACGCGCTGTCCGCCTACCACCGGATGGGGCACGCGAGCGACCTCGTCGGCCTGCCGCTCGACCGCGCCACCCGCGCGCTCGTCCTCGACCCGTTCGACGCCGCCGAGGTGGCCGGTCGCATCGAGTCGGCGCTGGCCGGGCGGCACTCGCTGCGGATGGAGGTCCGGGCGCGGGGGGCGGTGATGCTGGTGCGGGCGCTGCCGCTGCGGCCCCGCGGTGACGCCGCCGGGGCGCTCGTGCTCGTCCGCGACATCACCGACCTGCGGCGACGCGACATGGCGCTGCTGTCGAAGGACGCCACGATCCGCGAGATCCACCATCGCGTGAAGAACAACCTGCAGACCGTGGCCGCGCTGCTGCGCCTGCAGGCCCGCCGCACGGCGATCCCGGAGGCCCGCCGGGCGCTGGCGGAGAGCGTGCGCCGCGTCGACTCCATCGCGCTGGTGCACGAGACGCTGTCGGCGTCGGTGGCCGAGCGCGTCGACCTCGACGAGCTCGTCGACAAGGTCCTCCCGGCCATCGGGGACGGTGCCACCGCCGAGTCGCGCGCCAAGGTGCGCCGCGACGGCAGCTTCGGGGAGCTGTCTGCCGAGCTGGCCACGCCGCTCGTGCTGGTGCTCACCGAGCTGGTGCACAACGCGCTCGCCCACGCCTTCGAGCCCGGCCGGACCGGCGAGGTGGTCGTCACGGCACGCCGGACGGCGTCGACGCTGGACGTGGGCGTCCTCGACGACGGGATGGGGCTGCCGCCCGGCTTCGACGTGGAGACCGCGAAGGGCCTGGGCCTGCAGATCGTGCGCACGCTCCTGGACTCCGAGCTCGACTCGGCGCTGGAGGTCCGGGCCAGGGAGGGCGGCGGAACAGAGGCCCTCATCAGGCTGTCGTTACGGGGGCGTTAGCCTGTGGAGCGTGGTTGACGGCACGCAGGTCGCACTGGCGGACCGCCGACCCCCCACCCGGAGCAGCCCCCGCGTGCGCCCGGATGGAACGACCGAGGGCCCGTGGCCGGGTGCAGTCCGGCCTCGGGCCCTCGGTGGGGGAGTCTTGAGTGCTGGTGGTGCTTCTTCTCTGATCAGGCCGTGCGAGCGCGGGTGCGCGCGTTGCGACGCTTCAGCGCCCGACGCTCGTCCTCGCTCATGCCGCCCCAGACGCCTGCGTCCTGGCCGCTCTCGAGCGCCCACGTAAGGCACTCGGTGACCACGGGGCAGCGCCGGCATACGGTCTTGGCCTCGGCGATCTGCAGCAGCGCAGGACCGCTGGTCCCCACAGGGAAGAACAGCTCGGGGTCCTCGTCGCGGCAGATTGCGCGGTGGCGCCAGTCCATGATTGCTCTGCTCCTCGTACTTGCGCGATCGGGGTCGCGCCGATCGTCCGTCACGGTGTTTCCGCGCTTGTGAATCATTTCACGAGCGCGTGCGTCTTTCAAGGGTCAAGGCCCATCTCGGTGAGTACTCTCACCCACTCATCGTAACGACGTCGGACACGATCGGTTACTGCTTCGCATCTGTCGTGACGACGAGCGATGGAATCTTCGCCCGCCCGTCGAGGAACAGTTACCCGTTCTCCGACAGACCATGCGTGGAGCCCGTCACCATCGCGGCCAACGGTCCCTCGCTTGTCCGGCCCCCACAGTGCGCCCTCGTTTGCCCAGGTGCGAGCCCTTATCGGCTCGACGGTCCGCCGGGATCGGTGAATGGACCCCGGCGGTCACCGAATCGGGTGACGCGGACCGCTCGACGCGACGAGAAGCGCCTTTCGCACGACGACTCGTCGCTCAGCGGGTTCGGGTGGGAACTGCACGTCACCGGCGCGCGTCCGGCCTATCCTCGGCGCCGTGAGAGCAGCAGAGCCCGCCGGACCACCCCCGCAGGTGCGCTGGGCCGGCGTTTCGGTGGTGGTGCAGGGGGCGGCGGGGCTCGTGTTCGCGGTGCTGCTGGTCCTGCGGTCCGGCTCGGCCGACCTGCCGGTCGGCTTCGTGCTCGGCGAGGCGGCCTACTTCGCGGTGATCGGGGCGGCACTGGCCGCCGTCGGGGTCGGGCTGGTCAGGGGGCGCCGGTGGTCCCGCACCCCGGCGATCGTGGCCCAGCTCCTGCTGCTGCCCGTCGTCTACTCGTTGATCGGGCCGTCGCAGCAGCTCGTGCTCGGGCTCGTCACGGGGGCGGTCGTGTTCGTCACGTTCATGCTGCTGATCAGCGAGCGGTCGCGGGAGTGGTCGATGGGGCTGGACCTGCCGGACGCGCCGCGGTGAGGCCCGTCAGCGCGGGCCGCCGCCGGCGGCGGGGAGCTGCGCAGCGGCGTCGATCGCGGCGGACGGCAGTGCGCTGCCGATGCCCCGGCCCTGGCGGTCCGGTCGCACGGCGCGGGGGCTCAGCGTCAGCACGTCGACGAGCCTGCGCGGGGCGTCGACCCAGGAGCGCGAGAGCCGGACGTGGCCGACGATCTCCCCGGCGGCGACGGCGACCAGGGAGAGGGTGGCGACCAGGGAGAGGGTGGCGACCAGGGAGAGGGTGGCGACCAGGGAGAGGGTGGCGACCAGGGAGAGGGTGGTGTCGCCCGTCAGGCCCCCAGGGTGGCGAGGGCGTCGCCGTCGAGGCGGAAGGTGGACCAGCCGTCCATCGACACCGCGCCGAGGGAGCGGTAGAAGGCGATCGACGGGGCGTTCCAGTCCAGCACCGACCACTCCAGCCGGGCGTAGCCGCGCTCGGTGCACACCGCGGCGAGGGTGGCGAGCAGGGCTCGGCCCAGCCCGGCGCCGCGGTGGGCCGGCCGCACGTAGAGGTCCTCCAGGTAGAGACCGTGCACGCCCCTCCACGTCGAGAAGTTCAGGAACCACAGCGCGCAGCCGACCACCTCCCCGTCGACGACGGCGACGTGGCCGAACAGCGCGGGGGAGGAGGAGAAGAGGGCCTCGGTGAGCTGCGCGGTGGTGAGCAGGCAGGAGTCCGGCTCGCGCTCGTAGTCGGCCAGCTCGTGCACCAGCCCGACGACCGCGGGCACGTCGTCGGGCTCGATCCGGCGGATCACGACACCGCCCGCAGGTTGACGTGCGCCAGGCTCGGCACGCCGCGCTCGTCGCCGAGGACCGACCAGGCGGCGGGGTCCATCGTGAACCGGACGCCCTCCGTGGCCGGCAGCCCGATCCAGCGGGCGAGCAGCACACGGGAGAAGTGGCCGTGCCCGACGAGGACGACGTCCCCGTCGGCGCGGGCGGCGTGGGCGTCGGCGAGCACGGCGTCGGCGCGGGCCCCGACCTGCGCGGCGTCCTCGCCGTTCGGGCAGGGATGGCTCCACACCGTCCAGCCGGGCGTGGTCTCGCGGATCTCCGGGGTGGTGAGGCCCTCGCAGTCGCCGTAGTCCCACTCGGCGAGCCGCTCGTCGACGCGGTCGACGGTGAGACCGGCCAGCTCCGCCGTGACCAGCGCACGGGTGCGGGGACTGCTCAGCACGAGTGCGGGAGCGACGCCGTCGCGCAGCCGGACGCCCAGGTTGCCCGCCGCACCGGCCAGGTGACGCCCGCGCTCGGTCAGCGGGATGTCGGTGCGGCCGGTGTGCTTGCCGGAGACGGACCACTCGGTCTCGCCGTGCCGCAGGAGGAACACCCGACCGCTCATGGGATCAACGTAGTGGAGGGGGTGACGTAGACGACGCGGCCGGATCGCGTCCCACGGGTTAGGATTCCCGGCGTACCCGACAGCCGAACCTCGTCGGTCCGCGCCGCTCCATCCCGGCAGCGTGTGATCCGCGGGAGGCCGTCCGGCACCGCGACAGGGCAGCCACCCGCCCTCCGGTGCACGGCGATCGAACGCCCAGCAACCGGAAGCAGCGCATCCCATGAGTTCCTCCACCGTGTCCACACCTGTCTCCACGGCCGCCCCCACCCGCGAGGACGTCCTCGCCGCCCACCTCGGCGGCAAGCTCTCCACCGGCCTGACGACGCCGCTGAACGACGCCCGCGACCTGGCGATCGCCTATACGCCCGGGGTGGCCGACGTCAGCCGCGCGATCGCCGCCGACCCCTCCCTGGTCGCCCGCTACACCTGGACGAGCCGCCTGGTCGCGGTCGTCAGCGACGGCACCGCGGTGCTCGGGCTCGGCGACATCGGGCCGCGGGCGTCGCTGCCGGTGATGGAGGGCAAGTCCGCGCTGTTCAAGGCATTCGGCGGGCTCGACTCGATCCCGCTCGTCCTCGACACCACCGACGTCGACGAGATCGTGGAGACCCTGGTCCGGCTGCGGCCGAGCTTCGGGGCGGTCAACCTCGAGGACGTCTCGGCGCCGCGCTGCTTCGAGTTGGAGCGCCGGCTGATCGAGGCGCTGGACTGCCCCGTCATGCACGACGACCAGCACGGCACCGCGATCGTGCTGCTCGCCGCCCTGCGCGGGGCGTGCACGGTGCAGTCCCGCGAGCTGCGCGACCTGCGGATCGTCATCTCCGGCGCCGGGGCGGCGGGCGTCGCGTGCGCGCGCATCCTGCTGGCCGCGGGCGCGTCCGACGTCACCGTGCTCGACTCCCGCGGCATCCTCGTGCCCGGCCGGGCCGGTGTGACGGGGGAGAAGGCCGCGCTCGCCGAGGTGACGAACCCCCGACGCCTCTCCGGTGCCACCGCCGACGCCCTGCGGGGGGCCGACGTGTTCGTGGGCCTGTCCAGCGCGACGCTGCCGGAGGAGCTCCTGGCCCTCATGGCCCCGGAGGGTGCCGTCTTCGCGCTGTCCAACCCCGACCCCGAGGTGCACCCCGACGTCGCGGCCCGCCACGCCTCGATCGTCGCGACCGGGCGCAGCGACTTCCCGAACCAGATCAACAACGTGCTCGCCTTCCCCGGGGTGTTCCGCGGGGCCCTCGACGCGGGGGCGCGGCGGATCACCGAGGCGATGAAGCTGGCTGCGGCGGACGCCATCGCGGCGGTCGCGCTCGACGACCTGGCGCCCGACCGGATCGTGCCGAGCCCGTTCGACCCGCGTGTCGCGCCCGCCGTGTCGCAGGCGGTCGCCGAGGCGTCGCGCGCCGAGAACTGACCCGATCTGACTCGGAGTCACCTCCAGTTGGGCCTGCGGCCTGCGAGTTCGTGATCAAGCCCTGCCGAATGTCACTCAGCGTGCTGACCAGTGCGTTCACTCACTCGGGGCGGCGTAGGCCGTTCGGGAAAGTACCCCGGATCGGGTGGGCCGTTGCGTCGTTGTGACGAGTGACCAACATTGCGTGACGGTGGGAGTGCCCGTGGACGAGCTCGGAGACCGGCGGAACACCGGCCGGTCGACGCCCGAACAGGGTGAGCCGACCGTCACGGACACGGCCGACGGGGGCTCGGGTCAGGCCGTCGCGCGGGCCGAGCTGCGCCGGGCCCGGCAGGCCGTCCTCGGTGGCGAGACTCCGGTGGACCGCGCGCTGTTCGCCCGCGCGGTCGGCAGGGCCGTCGCGGAGACCCCGGTCCCGGGCCCGGCGACCCCGGAGTCCGGGATGCGGATCGCCGCGCACCGGCTCACCGAGACCGAGGCCCCGGTCGGCCGGCGGGCGGCGGAGGCGATCTCCGCGCTGAGCGGGGAGGGCGGTCAGCGGATGTCCGACCTGCACGACCTCGACGCCGACGAGCGCACCGATCCTGAGGGGTCACCGGTGCTCCCGGCGCTGCGCACCGCCGTCTTCGGGGCCGGTCGGGGCGCCTCCGACCTGGGCGGGCCGCTGCCCGGGGGCGGCGCCGTCGGGGGGCCGGAGATCGTCTCCCTGCCCGCGGCGCCCGCGCTGGTCTGCGACCGCGACGACCGCATCGTCCGCGTCAACCCGCTGCTGCTGGCCCTGGCCGGGCGGGCCGGTGGGTCCGGTGCGACGAGCGCCGCCGACGCCGAGGCCGGCCTGTTCGGGATGCGGCTGCCGCAGCTCGTCGTCGGCCCGGACACCGACGCCCGGCTGGTCCGCCCCGACGGCGAGCGGGTCCGGGTGCGGGTCGTGCGCTGGGAGCTGCCCGGCCGCGAGCTGCGGGCCGTCGTACTCGTCGAGCTGCCCGACGGCAGCGACGGCGAGCAGGACCGCATCGACCGCCGCTGGGTCGCGGAGCTGGAGCGCCTCGCGGGCGTCGGCACGTGGAGCTACGAGCTGGGCACCCGCACCCTGCGCCGCAGCGAGTCGCTGCTGGAGCTCTACCGGTCGGCCGGGGTCGAGCCGGACGGCGCCGACGGCGCGGTGGAGGGCGAGCAGGTCGCCCTGCTGTGCGGCGCGATCCGCGAGCACGGGCTCGGCGGGTCCACCGCCGACCACCACGCCGAGCTGCGCCTGCCCGGCGAGCGGCTGCTGAGCTGCCGCGCCGAGGTCGAGACCGCCGCCGACGGCACGCCGGTGCGGCTGGTCGGCGTGGTGCGCGACCTGTCCGAGCAGCGTCGGGCCCAGGACCGCGTGCGGCACGCCGGACGGCGCTTCGCCGACCTCATGGAGATGGTGCCGTCGGGGGTCGCGATGATCGACCCGAACGGCGTGGTCACCGACGCCAACGCGAACATGTGCGCGCTGCTCGACGTCCCCCTGGACGCGCTGCGCGGCACGTCGGCCGCCGACCTGACCGCGGAGGGCCCGTTCGACCTCCTCGGCCCCGACCGCGCCGCGCTGCCCGGCTGGCTGCGGCCCGTCGCTCCCGGTGCCCGGCACGGCTACCGCGTCGACGCCGCGCCGCTGCTGCGCGCCGACGGCACGACCGTCTGGTGCGAGGTCAGCGCGTCGGTGACCAGCGCCGACGACGGCAGCTGGTTCTGGCTTGTCGCCTGCACCGACATCGGTGAGCGCCGGCGCGCCGCGGAGCTGCTGCGCAGCGCGGGCACCGTCGACGAGCTCACCCGCCTGCCCAACCGGGCCGCCTGCCTGTCGATGGTCGACGCGCTGCTGGCCGGGTCGGGGCGCGACCGGGTCGCCGTGGTCTGCGGCGACCTCGACGACTTCGCCCGCGTCAACTCCTCGCTGGGCCACGAGGTCGGCGACGACCTGCTGGTCTCCCTGGCCGGACGGCTGCAGCGCGAGCTGCCCGTCGGCTGCACGGCCGCGCGCCTCTCGGGTGACGAGTTCGTCGTCATCTGCGCCGACCACGCGGAGGTGGGCGGGCCCGACCAGCTCGCACGCCTCGTCGCCGACCTGCTGCGCACCACGCTCACGGTGCACGGCCAGCCGGTGCAGATGACCGCGTCGGTGGGGCTGGCGACGCCGGTCCCGCTCGGGGACGTCCGGGCGGCGGACCTCCTGCGGTTCGCCGAGGTCGCGATGCAGGACGCCAAGCGGCGGCAGTGCCGCGGAGGAATCGGCATGGCCACCGACGGTGTCGTCAGCTCCGCCACGCAGGCCCTCGCACTGGAGGCGGAGCTGCGCGCCGCGATCACCGGCACCGGGCTGGTGCTGGAGTACCAGCCCGTTGTCGGCCCGGACGGCACGATCCTCTCCGCCGAGGCGCTCGTGCGCTGGCACCACCCCGTGCGCGGGAAGATCCCGCCCGGTGACTTCCTGCCGGTCGCGCAGCGCAGCGGCCTGCTGCGCGAGCTGGACCTGTGGGTCCTGCGCACCGCGTGCGCCGAGGCCGCGACGTGGCCCGAGCACCGTGGGCGCCGGCCGTCCGTCGCGGTCAACCTGGCGGGTCTGCTGCCCGGCGACGTCGACTTCCTGACCGTCGTCGACGCGATCGTCACGGGGTCCGGCCTGGACTGGGGCCACCTGGTGCTGGAGCTGGTGGAGACCAGCCTGGTGGCGCTGCCGCCGCACGCGCTCGCCGCGATGGCCGAACTCGTCGACCGGGGCGTGCGGTTCGCCGTCGACGACTTCGGCACCGGCTACTCCTCGCTGGCCCGGCTCAAGGACCTCCCCGCGCAGACGGTGAAGGTCGACCGCGCGTTCGTCACCGGGGTCGACGACGACCCTGCGGCGTTCGCGGTGGCGCGCGCCGTCGTCGACATGGCGCGGGCGATGGGCCGCTCGACGGTGGCCGAGGGCGTCGAGACCGCCGAGCAGTTCCACGTGCTGCGCGGCATCGGCGTCGACGCCTACCAGGGATGGCTGTTCTCCCGGCCGCTGTCCACCGAGCGTCTCCGCGAGGTGTTCGGCGGCGGACGCCTGGCGACCCCGGCGGCGTCGGCGGCGCTCGCCGGCTGAGTCTCCGTCCGGTCACAACGGTCGCGGCCCCCTACTGATCGGGTTAGCCTCTGGCGGTTGCGGCGACCGGCAAGGGGTCGCCCAAGAACAGGGGGTCCCTCGGATGATCGAGTTCCGGGGCGTGACCAAACGATTCCCCGACGGCACGGTGGCGGTCGACGCGCTCGACCTCACGGTCGCCGACGGCGGCATCACGGTGTTCGTGGGGCCGTCCGGATGCGGCAAGACCACGTCGCTGCGGATGATCAATCGCATGGTCGAGCCGACAGGTGGCACGATCGAGATCGACGGCGCCGACATCATGGCCGGCGACGCCGCGGAGCTGCGGCGGGGGATCGGCTACGTCATCCAGCAGGCCGGCCTGTTCCCGCACCGCACCATCCTCGACAACATCGCCACCGTGCCGATGCTGCTGGGCTGGAGCAAGGCCAAGGCCCGTACCCGCGCCGGTGAGCTGATGGAGATCGTCGGGCTCGCCCCGGAGATGGCCAAGCGCTACCCCAACCAGCTCTCCGGCGGCCAGCAGCAGCGTGTCGGCGTGGCCCGCGCGCTCGCCGCCGACCCGCCGATCCTGCTGATGGACGAGCCGTTCAGCGCCGTCGACCCGGTCGTCCGGGAGAACCTGCAGGACGAGCTCCTGCGGCTGCAGAGCGAGCTGGGCAAGACGATCGTGTTCGTCACCCACGACATCGACGAGGCCGTGAAGCTCGGCGACAAGGTCGCGGTGTTCCGCACCGGCGGCATCCTCGCCCAGTACGACGAGCCCGGGCACCTCCTCGCGCGCCCCGCCGACGAGTTCGTCGACGGGTTCGTCGGCCGCGACCGCGGCTACCGCGGCCTGGGCTTCCTGCCGGCCGAGGGGCTGCCGGTCGGCGATCTGGCGACCGTGTCGCTCGGGGCGAGCCCGGAGCAGGTCCGCGACGCCGCCCGCGACGGCTGGACCCTCGTCGTCGACGAGGCGAAGCGCCCGCTGGGCTGGGTGCAGGTCAACGGGTCGGCCTCCGCCGACGACCTCGTCGCAGGCGGGTCGCTCTACGACACCGAGGCCGACTCGCTGCGCGGCGCGCTCGACTCCGCGCTGTCCTCGCCGTCGGGGTTCGGGGTGGCCGTCGACGGGGCCGGTGCGGTCGTCGGGGCCGTCACGGCCGACGACGTGCTCGCCGCACTGGCCACCGCGCGCAAGCACGAGGACGCGGCATGACCGCCCGGACCGTTCCGCGCCGGATCGTTCCGTGATCGATTGGAACTGGATCCCGGCCAACGCCGACCGGCTCGGGCCGGCGATCGTCCAGCACCTGATCCTCGCGCTGGTCCCGGTGCTGGTCGGGCTGATCGTCGCGGTGCCGGTGGGCTGGATGGCCAACCGGTACCGCACCGCGCGGGCCATCCTGGTGCCGGCGGCGGGGCTGCTCTACACGATCCCCTCGCTCGTGCTGTTCATCGTGCTGCCCGGCATCCTCGGTACACAGATCCTCGACCCCCTCAACGTCGTCGTCGCGCTGTCGGTCTACACGGTCGCGCTGCTCGTGCGGTCCGTCGCCGACGCGCTCGCCGCCGTGCCGGGGATGGTCGTGGCCGCGGCCACCGCGATGGGTTACCGGCCCGCGCGCCGGTTCGCGCAGGTGGAGCTGCCGCTCTCGCTCCCCGTCCTGATCTCCGGTCTGCGGGTCGCCACCGTCACCAACATCAGCCTCGTCGCGGTCGGCGCGCTGATCGGCATCGGCGGCCTGGGCTACTTCCTCACCGACGGGTTCCTGCGCAACTCGCAGACCTCGATCATCGTCGGCACACTGCTGATCTTCGTGATCGCGCTGATCTTCGACTCGCTGCTCGTGCTGGTCGGCAAACTCGCCACCCCGTGGGTCGGAGCAGGGGGGTCGCGCTGATGGGTGCGCTGATCGCGGACGTCATCGCCTGGTTCGGCGACCCGTCCAACCTGACCGGATCCACCGGCGTGCCGGTGCGGATCCTGGAACACATCCGCTACAGCGGCGTGGCCCTGATCATCGCGGCGCTGATCGCCGTGCCGATCGGGGCGCTCGTCGGGCACACCGGGCGCGGCGGGTTCGCCGTCGTCGGCGTGGCCAACGGGCTGCGCTCGCTGCCCGAGATCGGCGTCGTGCTGCTGCTCGTCACGTTCGTCGGCGGCGTCAGCCTGACGCCGGTCACGATCGCGCTCGTGATCCTGGCCATCCCACCCCTGCTCGGTGGTACCTACGCCGGCGTGCGCAACGTCGACCGCGCCACCGTCGACGCGGCGCGCGGGATGGGCATGACCGAGCGCGAGATCCTCACGAAGGTCGAGCTCCCCAACGCGCTGCCGCTGATCATCGGCGGGCTGCGCACCGCCACGCTGCAGGTCATCGCCACCGCGGCGGTGGCGGCGCTGGTCGGTGTCGGCGGTCTCGGCCGGTACCTGATCGACGGTCTCGGCGTGCGCGACTACACCCAGATGGCCGCGGGCGCGCTCCTCATCGCCGCACTGGCGCTGCTCGCCGAGGCCGTGCTGGCCGGTGTGCAGCGACTGGTCGTCTCGCCCGGCCTGCGCGCCACCGCGTCGACGGGGCGCCGCGCCGCCGCGCCGCCGTCGGAGCCCGTGGAAGAACCCCAGACCCGTTCCACCCCCGTCCCGGAACCTGCAAGGAGCTGACCCCGATGAAGCACATGACCCGGATCGCAGCCGGAATCGCCGGATTGGTGCTCCTCTCCGCCTGTGGCGGTGGAGGTGGCGGCAGCAGCGACCCCCTCGCGGGCGGCGGTGAGGCCGCGGCGCCCGCCGACGTCATCCGCGTCGGCTCCGAGCAGTTCCCGGAGAACCAGCTGCTCGGCGAGATCTACGCGCAGGCGCTGGAGGCCAAGGGCGTCACCGTCGAGCGGCGCTTCGCCATCGGCTCGCGCGAGACCTACTACCCGGCCCTGCTCGACGGCTCGATCGACGTCGTCCCCGACTACAACGGCAACCTCCTGCGCTACGTCGTGCCCGACGCGACCGAGTCCTCCCCCGAGGAGGTCTACGCCGCGCTGCAGTCGGCCCTGCCGCCCGAGCTGACGCTGCTCGAGCAGGCCGCCGCGGAGAACAAGGACGCGTTCACCGTGACCCGTGCGTTCGCCGAGGCCAACAACCTCACCTCGATCGAGGACGTCGTGCCGCTGTGCCCGACGATCCAGTTCGGCGGGCCCACACAGTTCCAGGAGCGCTCGTACGGCATCGAGGGCATGCGCACCAACTACGGCTGCGAGTTCGCCGGGTTCACCCCGCTCGACACCGGTGGACCGCTCACGGTGGCCGCGCTGGCCGACGGCACCATCCAGGGTGCCGACCTGTTCACGACCGACCCGGCCATCCCCGGCAACGACTTCGTGACCCTCGAGGACCCGAAGAACAACTTCCCGGCGCAGAACATCGTGCCGCTGATCAACGCGTCCAAGGTCACCCCGGAGGTGTCGGAGGCCCTCAACGGCGTCTCCGCCGCCCTGAGCCTCGACGAGCTGCTCGCGCTCAACGTCACCATCGGCGAGCAGACGCAGACCGACGCCCAGATCGCCACCGCCTGGCTGCAGAAGGTCGGCCTGGCCTGACCCGACCCGCACGGTGACGGCCCCGCCCTCCGGGGCGGGGCCGTCCGCGTTCCCTGATCACGATGAGGTGGCGATGAAGGTCCAGGAGCTCCGGCGGTACCCGGTGAAGTCGATGCTGGGTGTCGTCGTCGACGACGTGGCGCTCGGCCCGGGCGGGGTCGACGGCGACCGCGCCCTCGCGCTGATCGACACGGAGACGGGCAAGGTGGCCACGGCCAAGCACCCGCGGCTGTGGCGGTCACTGCTGCAGTGCTCCGCGACCGGCGACGGGTCGGCGGTCACGATCACCCTGCCCGACGGCCGGACCGTGGCGGCGGCCGACGCCGACGGGCCGCTGTCGGAGTTCCTCGGCCGGCCCGTGCGGCTGGCCGCCGACCGGCCGGTGGGCGCCGAGGTCGAGCGGCCCGACCCGGAGGAGGTGCTGGCCCATGGGGTGGAGGCCGAGGTCGAGGCCCCGACGCTGGAGATCGCGCAGGGCACCCCCGGCGGGACCTTCGTCGACCACTCGCCGCTGCACCTGATCACCACCGCGACGCTGGAGCACCTGGGGGTGGAGGCTCTGCGCTACCGCCCCAACCTGGTGGTGGCCACGCCACCGGGCACCGCGCCCTTCGTCGAGAACGACTGGCTCGGCCGGGAGCTGACGGTCGGCGCCGTGCGGCTGCGCGTCACCCTGCCGACGCCGCGTTGCTCGGTGCCGACGCTGGAGCACGGTGACCTGCCCCGGGCCCCGCACGCGGTGCGCGGGCCGATGGCGGAGAACCGGGTGGAGGTCACCGGGTTCGGCGTGCTGCCGTGCGCGGGCGCCTACGCCGAGGTGCTCGACGGCGGCACCGTCGGCACGGGGGACGCGGTCGAGCTGCGCTGACGCGCGACGGTCAGCGGTAGCCGGTGGTGTCGGCGGGCAGCCCCGCGTCCTGCACCTCGACGACGTAGCGCCAGGCGTCCGGGCGGGAGCCGTCGACGTCGGTGAGGCCGTACTCGCGGGCCAGCTCGCCCGACGACGTGCTCGCGCCCTGCCACCGGGCCCGGTCCGGGTCGGCGGCCAGTGCGGCGATCCCGCGCCCGACCAGCCGTGGGGACTCCGAGATCGCGAAGTGCGGCTCGCGGACGCAGGCGTCGCGCCAGCCCTCCTCCGTCACCCCGTACTCGTCGAGCATCACCTCCGAGCGCAGCCAGCCCGGCGTCACGGCCACCGCGGTGGCGCCGTGCGGGCCCAGTTCGTGCGCCCAGCTCCGGGCCAGCCGGATCGGGGCGGTCTTCGCGAGGTCGTAGAACGCGTTCAGCCGGTAGTGCCGCTCGTTGTAGGCGGCGGTGCCGTCGGTGACCTCGACGACCAGCCCGCCGGGCCGCCGGACCAGCAGCGGGAACGCGTGGTGGGCGGTGACGAGGTGCGTGTCGACCGCCAGCCGCAGCAGCGCCAGGCCGTCGGCGAGGTCGTGCTCCCACACCGGGGTGTCCCACGCCGTCAGGAAGTCGCCGCCGAAGACGTCGTTGACGACGATGTCGAGCCGCCCCCGGTCGGTGTCGATCCGGGCGACCAGGCGAGCGACGGCAGCGGGGTCGAGGTGGTCGGTGGGCACCGCGATCCCGATTCCCCCCGCGGCCGTGACGAGGTCGGCGGTCTCCTCGACCGTCTCCGGGCGGGGTGCCCCCGGCCTGCCGTACCCGGACGGACGGCCGCGGGTGCTGCGGCCGGTGCAGTAGACGGTGGCCCCGGCCGCCCCGAGCTCCACGGCGATCCCGCGCCCCGCCCCGCGCGTCGCGCCCGCCACCAGTGCCACCGTCGCGTCCGGGAGTCCCATGGCGGCCACGGTGCCGGGTCTCCCTGACAGGACCGGTCAGTGATCGGGCCGGACCGCCAGGCGCAGGGCCCGGGCCGTCGAGGTCAGCACGAGCACGAGGGCCAGCGCGCTGAGGACGATCGCGAGCAGGGCGAGCGGGCTGCCGGCGACCATGGCGGTGCTCTGGCGGAGGTTCGCGAGGTTCATCGCCACCGCCGTGCCCCCGCACAGCACCGCGCCGAGGGCCCCGAGCCCGCCGGCGGCCAGGGCGAGGCGCCGTTCGTCGGCCCGGCTGCGCAGCGTCAGGACCAGCAGGACCACGGCCAGCGCGGTGATGCCCCAGCTCGCGACGTCCTGCACCCCGGCCAGCAGCCGGACGGCGGCCGGTGCGGGGCCGGTCCAGGCGACGCCGGAGGACCACAGCAGGTCCCAGCCCAGGACCAGTGCGGGGAACAGCGCCACGAGCAGGAGCGCGGTGCGCCGGCCCTGCGCCGCGGTCAGCTCGGCCTGGTAGGCCGGGGCGATCTCGGCGACGGACCCGAACTCGGCCACCGCGGCGGCCGCGTCCCGGTGGGCGGCGGCCGCGTCGCGCAGGCCCGCGCGGGTCTCGGCCAGCATGCTGCGGCGCAGCCGGGCCGGGCCGCGCAGCCGTCGGGCGAGCGCGGCGACGTGCAGGTCGACGGGGTCGGGGTCGGTCATGTCGCCTGCTCCTCGGGCCCGCGCAGGATCCCCCCGACGACCCGGCTGAACTCGCCCCACTCGGCGCGCTGGACCGACAGCGCGTGCCGCCCGGCCCGGGTGAGGGTGTACGTGCGCCGCTCGCGCCCGCCGACCGTGCTCCAGGTCCCGGACAGCCACCCGGCGCGCTCCAGCCGGCGCAGCGCCGGGTAGACGGTGCCGGTCGGGAGGTCCAGGGCCCCGCCGCTGCGGGCCTGCAGCCCCTCGATCACCGCGTAGCCGTGGCGGGGGCCCGCCTCCAGCACGGCGAGGATCAGCCCGTCGAGGTGGCCGCGCACGGCGTCAGGTCTCACAGGTAGGGATCCTACGGTGCCGGCCGGGGTCGCCATCAGGGAAAACCCTGATGCATATGTAGCCTGGCTACTTATAGCGTCCCGGGTGTGGAGACATCGATGCGGCTGACGCTGTGGCCGCTGCGCCTGCTGGTCACCGGGCACCTCGTCGCGGTGCTGGCCCAACCCGTCCTCGCCGGGCGGTTCCTCACCGGCGACGTCGACGCGATCACGGTGCACGGCGCGGTCGGGAGCTCGCTCGCCGCCGCCGGGCTGGTGCTGACCGTGGCGACGCTGCTCTACGTCCTCGCCGGCCGCGGGCGGCTGTGGGTGGCGCCGGTGGGGGTCGTGCTGTTCCTCGCCGTCGGCGTCCAGGTCGGCGCCGGGTACACCCGGAACCTCGCCCTGCACGTCCCGCTCGGCGTGACGATCGTCGTGGCCTCGGTGCTGCTCGCGATCTGGGTGTGGACCCCGTCGGCGGGGCGCGCCCGATGAGCCCGCTGAACCGTCGCGGCTTCCTCGCCCTGCTCGGCGGCGCCGCCGCGGGCGTCGCGCTCGCGGGGTGCGGTCCGGCCACCGGCTCGACCGGCCGCCAGCTCGTCAGCGCGGTGCCGCTGCCCGAGCCCTACCGGGTGCCGCTGCCGGTCCCGCCCGTGGCCCGCCCGGTCGCGCCGGACCGGTACCTGATCACCGCACGGGTCGCCGAGCAGGAGATCGTCCCGGGCTACCGCACCCCGGTGCTCGGCTACGACGGGATGTTCCCCGGCCCGACGATCGAGACCCGCTCCGGTCGCGAGGCCGTGGTGCGCCACCGCAACGAGCTGCCCGTGCCGACCGTGGTGCACCTGCACGGCGGGCACACCCCGCCCGAGCACGACGGCTGGCCGCTGGACCTCGTGCTCCCCGTCGGCGACACGTCGGACTGGACCGGGCACCACGGGATGCTCGGCGACGTCGTGGCGGGGGAGCGCGACCACCGCTACCCGATGGCCCAGCGCGCGGCGACGCTCTGGTACCACGACCACCGCATGGACTTCACCGCTCCGGCGGTCTACCGCGGCCTGGCCGGCTTCCACCTCGTGCGCGACGACGTCGAGGACTCCCTGCCGCTCCCGCGCGGCGACCGCGAGCTGCCGCTGATGATCTGCGACCGGTCCTTCGCCGCCGACGGGTCCTTCGCCTACCCGGGGCTCGACCGCGGGATGCGGGGGCTGCCCGGGGTCGAGGACGCGTGGACGGCGGGAGTGCTCGGCGACGTCGTGCTGGTCAACGGGGCGCCGTGGCCGGTGCACGAGGTCGACGCCGCGCGCCACCGGCTGCGGATCCTCAACGCCTCCAACGCCCGCCGCTACCGCCTGCAGCTCGACGGCGGCGTGCGGATCGTGCAGATCGGCTCCGACGGCGGGCTGCTGGCCGCCCCCGTCGAGCAGGACGCGATCGAGCTGGCCCCCGGCGAGCGGTTCGACGTCGTGGTCGACTTCGGGGCGGTGCCGGTCGGCACCGACGTCACGATGACGAACGCGCTGGGCGAGGGCCGCACCCGCGAGGTCCTGCGGTTCCGGGTGGTCCGCGCCGCCCGTGACGACTCGACGGTGCCCGACGTGCTCTCCGAGGTCGAGCCGCTGACGGTTCCGGCGGACGCCCCGGTCCGGACATTCACCTTCGCCCGCGGAGCGGTCGGCGACCACCGCGGTTGGACGATCAACGGGGCCGCGTTCGACCCGGACGTCGCCCGGTACGAGAGCCCGCTCGGTGCGACGGAGGTGTGGCGGTTCGTCACCGACGTCCACCATCCGGTGCACGTCCACCTCGATCCGTTCCAGGTCGTGCGCCGTGGCGGGTCCGGACCGGGCCCGTTCGACGGCGGCTGGAAGGACACCGTCGACGTCCGGCCGGGCGAGGTCGTCGACGTGGCCGTGCGCTTCTCCGACTACCGCGGCCGCTACGTCCTGCACTGCCACAACCTCGAGCACGAGGACATGGCGATGATGGCGACCGTCCACACTGTGTAGCTGTTGCTCCACGGTGTGGATCCGCGGGACCGGTGTCGCCTATCGTTCGACGGGGTGACGACGGGAGGGGTCGACGTGCTGATGACGACGCTGGCGGGGGTTCTCGCCGTCGCCTGTCTCGCGGTCGGGGCCTTCCACGTCCTGCGCCTGCGGCTCGATCCCGCCTCCGAGGCCTCGCACGCCGCGATGGGCGTCGGGATGGCCGCGATGTTCTCGCCGGTCGGCGACCCGGTCCCGGCGCCCGTCTGGGCCGGGGTGTTCACGCTCTGCGGGGCCTGGTTCGCCGCCGACGCGCTGCGCAGCCCGGCCGGGCGCCGCCGCGACGACGCCGTGCACCACGTCATCGGCAGCGGCGCGATGCTGTTCATGCTGCTCGGTGCGCACGGCGGGGGCGTCGCAGGCACCGGGGCCGCGCACGCCGGGCACGTCGGCCACGGGGGCGGCCCGGACGGCGGGTTCGGCCTGTCCTCGATCCTCGCGCTGGTGCTCGCGGGGTACTTCGCGTGGCACGTCCTGCGCTGCGCGGACCGGCTCCGGGCCGCCGACCGCGACCGCGAGCCCGCCGGGGGGTCCGTCGCCGTGCGCACCGACGTGCTGCGCGACGTCCGCGCCGTCGCGCTCGCCCACGTCGTCATGGCCGCCGCGATGGCCGTCATGCTGCTGGGGATGGTCTGACGGTGGCCCGCGGCCGGGTGCTGCGCTCCGGCGCCGCCGCGGCCCTCGCCGTCCTCGTCGCGGTCCTCGCGCACGGCGGCGCCGGGGGCTCCGTCGACCTCGCGGGGGCCGGGTGGGTGTTCGCCGCGTTGGCCGGTCCCGCCTGGTGGCTGGCCGGCCGCGAGCGCGGCTGGGCCGTGCTCGCCGTCGCCCAGCTCGCGGGGCAGCAGGTCGCGCACACCGCGCTGACCGGCCCCGACCCGTCCCACGTCGGCGGGCTGCTGCCGACGGACCTGATGCTGCACGCCCACCTCGCCGCCGCCGCGCTCTGCGCGCTGTGGCTGCGCTGGGGCGAGCGCCGAGCCTGGGCCGCGGTCCGCGCCGTGGTGCGGGTGGTCCTGCTCGCCGTCGCCGGGCTGCGCGTGCCGATCGCCCCCGCGCCGCTGCGGGCCGCCTCCGAGGTGCCCGTCCGGCCGGTCGTGCTGCTGCGCCACGCCGTCGCGCTCCGCGGTCCGCCGCTCGCGGCCTGACCGACACCTCCTCCCGGGAGCCGCGTGCTCCCGGGCACATCCCCGTCCCGGGACCCGTGTCCCGTTCCCCTCCGCCCTGCCGTGAGCACCGCTCCGCAGGCGCGGTCCCCACCTGCCTGGAGTTCTCCCATGACCGCCACCGTCGACCCGACCACGCCCACCGCGCCCCCGGACGCCCCGTCCGACCCCCGTCCGTCGCGCTCCGTCTGGGCGCAGCTGCGTCCGCTCGTGCTGCGCCTGCACTTCCTCGCGGGCGTCTTCGTGGCCCCGTTCCTGCTGGTCGTGAGCCTGACCGGGCTCGCGTACGTGTTCTCGCCGCAGCTGTCCGACCTCGTCCACGGCGGGCAGCTGCTCGTCGCCGACGGGCCCCGCACGGCGACGGTGCCGCTCGACGACCAGGTCGCCGCGGCCGTCGCCGCCGAGCCCGCCGGCACGCTCGCGTCCCTGACCGTGCCGGTCGACCCGGAGCGCACCACCGCCGTCGTGTTCGACGTGCCCGGCCTCGCCGACGACGTCCAGCGCACGGTGTACGTCGACCCGTGGACCGGGGAGGTCCGCGGCGCGCTCGACACCTGGTTCGGCTACCCGCCGCTGCAGGCCACCCTCGACAACCTGCACCGGCACCTGCTGCTCGGCGAGCCGGGCCGGCTGTACTCCGAGACGGCGGCGAGCTGGCTGCCCGTGCTCGTGCTGGGCGGGCTGGCGCTGTGGGTCGGCCGCCACCGGGCGCGGCGCCGCGAGCTGGTCGTGCCGCCGGTCGGGGCGCGGCCCGGGCGGGCGCGGATCCGCGGCTGGCACGCCACCACCGCCGTCTGGATGACGGTCGGGCTCGCGTTCCTGTCCGTGACCGGGCTGACCTGGTCGACGTTCGCGGGGGAGCGGTTCCAGGCCGTCGTCACGTCGTTGCAGGGGCGCTCGCCCGCCCTGGAGGCGGAGCCGGTGGCGGTCCGCGACGGCGTCCCGGTGATCTCCTACGACGACGCGGTCGCCCGGGCCCGCGAGGCGGGGCTGGTCGACCGGCTCGCCGTCACCGTGCCGGCCGAGCCGGGCGGGGTCGTCACGGTGTCGGAGGACGCCGACACCTGGCCGGTGCAGCGCGACTCGGTGGCCCTCGACCCCTACACCGGGGAGGTCACCGAGCGGCTGGACTGGGCGGCCGGCTTCCCGTTCCTCGCGAAGCTCACCTCGATCGGGATCCTCGCCCACATGGGCCTGCTCTGGGGCCTGCCCAACCAGCTCGCGCTGGCCGCGCTCGCGGTGGGCCTGCTGTGCGTCCTGTTCTGGGGGTACCGCATGGCGTGGCTGCGCCGGCCGGCCCGCGCGCTCGCGCCGCGGGGCGTGTTCCGCGGGCTCAGCCAGCCGGTCGGGTTCGCCGTGGTGCTGGTGACGGTCGCGGCGGGCTGGCTGATGCCGGTGTTCGGCGTCAGCCTGGTGGCGTTCCTGCTGGTCGACGCCCTGCTTGGGCGGCGGGCCGCCCGCGGGTCGGTCAGCCGAACCGGGTGACCAGGTCGACCACCAGCAGGACCACGAAGAGCGCGGCGGCTGCGCCGACCAGGAGGTTGGAGAGCCAGCCGCTGCGCCCCTCGGTGACGAACCGCCTCGAGTTGAGCAGGATCAGCAGCGTACCGCCGAGGAACGGCATGAACGCCGCTCCGAGCACGCCGTAGACCAGGGTCAGGGCGAAGGGCTGGTCGAAGAACAGCAGGCCCATCGGCGGGATCGTCAGCCAGAGCAGGTAGCCGCGGAACGGCAGGCTCGTCTCGGCCGTGCCGGCCTCGTAGGCGTCGTCGGGGGCGGCGACGTCGGCGTCGCGCCCGTGCGGCAGGCGCAGCGTGCGGACGGTGTCGGCGAACAGCAGGCTCACGCCGTTCCAGACGCCGAGCAGCGAGGTGGTGGTGACGGCGAGGAATCCGACGAGGAACAGCACGCGCGCCCAGTCGCCGTAGCGCGAGCCGAGCTCGGAGCCCAGCGTCAGCAGGCCGGTGTCGCCGGAGGCGAGGTCCTGGCCGAGCAGGATCTCCGCACCGATGATCAGCATCGCGACGACGAAGATGCCGGTCATGACGTAGCCGACGGCGTTGTCCAGCCGCATCACCGACAGCCACCCGGTGCCGCGCCAGCCCTTCGCGATCATCCAGTAGCCGTAGGCGGCCATCGTGATCGTGCCACCGACGCCGCCGATCAGCCCGAGCACGTAGACGACCGAGCCGTCGGGCAGCGTCGGGACGAGTCCCGTGGCCAGCGCGCCGAGGTCGGGGCCGATCAGGGCCGCCACCGACACGACGGACACGAACTTGATCAGCACCAGGACGGTGATGAACTTCTCGAAGACCGCGTAGCGCTGCGCCCACACCAGCCCGAGCCCGACGACACCCGCGATCATCGCCCAGTAGCGCACCGGCAGGCCGCCGAACAGGGCGTTGAGCGGGAGCCCGACCGCCGACATCGCGGTGGCGCCGTAGACGAAGCCCCAGATGACGATGTAGACGGCGAAGAACGTGGTGGCCCAACGGCCCAGGCGGCGCCAGCCGTCGAGCAGGGTGGCGCCCGAGGCGAGGTGCCAGCGGCCGACGCCCTCGGCGAGCGCGAGCTTGAGCGCGGTGCCGAGCACCGCGGCCCACAGGAGAGCGGTGCCGTAGCGCGAGCCGGCGACCATCGTGGCCACCAGGTCCCCGGCACCGACGCCCGCCGCCGCGGCGAGCAGGCCCGGCCCGACCTGGCGCAACCGCGCCCCGAGGCCGGTCGGTGGTGAGGTGGTCACGTACCCACCCGGTTCCGCTGTCCCCATCGCCCCGACCCCCGTCCGGTTCGTCCGATCCCGGGGACGGTACCGGCGGGGAGTGACCGGGACCACTGCTGGCGGCCGGGGTGGCGGGGCGGCCGGGTGTGCGGTGCACTGGACGCTAAGGTCCGCGCGGAGTTCCGGGTACGGGAGGGGATCGTCATGGCGAGCGTCGACGAGGTGCGGGCCAGCATGGCGCGCGCCGCCGAGATCGCGCTGCAGAGCCTCGGGCACCTGCAGCAGGCCCACGACGTGCTGGCCGACGCCCGCGCGGCGACGGTGCAGACGGCGGAGGCCAGCGCGCAGGACACCGCGCACGACGCGATCGCGATGCTGTCGAAGGCGATGTCGGACATCGTCGAGGTGCAGCACACCGTCACGGCCGCGACGCAGACCGCGCAGGGCTACGCGACCAACATCTGAGGTCCGTTCTTCATGGTGGGTGGGCGGGCCGGCCGCAAGCAGCGGATCAGCGAGGCCTTCGAGGAGTTCCACGGCGCGATGGCCGCGGCGCTCGGCGCGGCCGACGGGCTGCAGGACGCCGCGGTGCGCGCGCACGCCGAGACGATCGTCGAGACGTGGTTGCGCACCGAGGGCCTCGACGACGCCCGCGACGACCCGGCGCTCGCCGTCCCGCTGGCCAACCCGCAGCTCGCCGACGTCGTCGCGCGCGTCGAGGCCGACCGGGCCGCGGCGTTCGACCCGTGGCTGCGCACCGGACCCGCCGCGCTGACCGAGCTCATGGAGCGCGCCGCCCCGTTCGCCGCCGGGCTCGACCCGGACCGCTGGCTGGGCGAGGTCGGCAAGGCCGACGGGATCGACGAGGTACCGGGCCTGTGGCGGATCGGGACGGGGCGCATCGGCTCCGCCTCCCGCCCGCCCGGCAAGTCCCTGCACCGGCCCGTCACGTGGCCGGTCGGGGTGCCGCTGCTCGACGAGTCGCACCTGCAGATCACCTCCACCGGTGACGGGCGCGCGCACGCGGAGTCGCTCGTCGAGTCGCTGCTGATGCGGCTGGTCAGCCACTTCACGCCGGGGCTGGTGCGGCTGCACGTGTGGGACGTCGGCCAGTTCACCGGCGTCGTGCCCGGGCTCTACCCGCTCACCCGCAGCGGGCTGCTCACCGTCCACGACCCGGGACGGCTCTCCCACCTGCTCGAGGAGCTCTCGGACCGGATCCGGCGCGTGCACACCCGCCTGCTCATCGACGGCCACCCGACGCTCGCCGCGCACGTCGCCGCCACCGGCACGCGGGTCAAGCCGTGGATCGTCACCGTCCTGGTCGGCGACGGGCGCCCGCTCGCCGACGAGGACCACTGGCAGGTGCAGCGCATCTCCCGGGGCGGGCTCGCGTCCGGTGTCACGCTGGTCCTGGTCGACGTGCCGGTCACGATCCAGGCCCCGCACGAGACCGTGCGCCTGCACGACGGCGGCGCGGCGACGACGTCGATGACGGGGGAGCACGTCGTCGTCCGGCTGGACCCGCCGCTGGGCCGCGGCGCCGTCAAGCACGCGGCGGACGTCATCGCCGACGCCCACGAGCACGGCCACGCCCGCGCGTTCGCCGACCTGTTGCCCGCCCCGGGGCGGTGGGGCCGCGAGAAGTCGATCACCGGCCTGCGCGCGCCGATCGGGTTCGCCGACGGGATGCCGCACGACGCCGTGCTCGCCGACGAGTCGCCGCACGCGCTCATCGGCGGCCCCAGCGGCACCGGCAAGACCAACCTGCTGCTCACGATGATCAGCTCGATGGCCGCCCGGTACGGCCCCGACGAGCTGGAGTTCTACCTCCTCGACTTCAAGGAGGGTGTCTCGTTCGCGCAGTTCACACGCGGGCGCCGGGACACGACCTGGCTCCCGCACGCCCGGCTGGTCGGCGTCAACATCAACACCGACCGCGAGTTCGGTCTCGCGCTGCTGCAGTTCCTCTCCGACGAGATGCGCCGCCGGTCGGAGGCGGCGAAGGACCACGAGGTCACCAAGCTCGAGGAGCTGCGCGGCGCCGACCCGGACGGGCGGTGGCCGCGGATCGTCGCCGTCATCGACGAGTTCCAGCTGCTGTTCTCCGAGCGCGACGACGTCACGAAGAAGGCCACCGCGCTGCTCGAGGACGTCGCCCGGCGGGGGCGCAGCCAGGGCATCCACCTCGTGCTGGCGAGCCAGGACGTGTCCGGGATCGAGGCGTTCTGGGGGCGGCCCGCGGTCTTCGAGCAGTTCGTCCTGCGCATCGCGCTGCCCCGCGCCCGGCGCGTGCTCGGCGAGCTCAACGAGGCCGCGATGGACCTTCCCCGCTGGCACGCCGTCGTCAACCACGACTCGGGGGTGCGGCACGGCAACGAGGTGGTGCGCATCCCGGACGCCACCGCGCGCGGCACCACCGACGTCGTGCAGCGGGAGCTGCACGAGCGGTACCACGAGGGCCGGTCGGAGCCGGTGCTCTTCGACGGCAGCCGTGCCCCCGGCGTCACCGACCTGATCGGGCTCATGGGCACCGGCGGTCCGCCGCGGGCGCTGCTCGGGCAGTGCATCGACGTGGGCGGGCGCCCGGCGACGGCTGTGCTCGCCGACACCCCGGGCCGCAACGTGGCCGTGCTCGGGGCCGATGCCGAGGACGCGGTGCGGGTGCTCGGGGCGGCGGCCGGGTCGCTGGCCGGGCAGTACCCGCCCGGGTCCGTCGACCTGGTGGTGGTCCCGCTGCTGGCCTCCGCGGACGCGCTCGTCGCCCGGTTCGCCGCGGCCGGGCACACGGCCGAGATCGTCGCGCTCGACGGCGTGCGCTCCCGGATCGAGGCGCTGGCCGCCGACGTGGTGGCGCGGCTCGCCGGCGGCCCGCGGCGCCCGGTGCTCCTCGTGCTGTACGGCGCCGACGCCGCCGATCCCGTGCTGGAGCGCGAGGGAACCGACGCACTGCGCCGCGTGCTGCGCTCGGGCCCGGAGACCGGCGTGCACGTGCTGGGCTGGTGGCGCAGCGTCGCGCGGCTGCGCGCCCTGCTCTCGATCAGCGCGGCCACCGACGACGTGGGGGCCTGGGTCGGGCTCGACGTCCAGGGCAGCGAGCTCGGGCTGCTCGCTCCGGGGATGATGTTGAGCTGGTCGCCCCGACCGGGTCGCGGCCTGTTCTACGACCGCGCCCAGCACTCCCGCCCGGAGGTCGTCATCGTGCCGTCGCTGGAGGAGCCGTGAGCGCCGCGCGCGAGTACAAGGCCGTCGTCGAGGGACTCAGCGGGGCCGCGGCGGAGCTGCGCGAGCGGGACGCCGAGCGGGCCACGGCGCTCGGGTACCGGCGGGTGGTGGAGCACGACGCGATGACCGAGGCCGCGGGCCGTGCCGGGCTCACCCGCCTGGTCGTGGCACTGCACTGGGAGACCGCGCTGGAGCGGCTGTGGCAGGAGTCCTGGCTGACGCTGCGCCCCCCGCCCGCCCCGACCCCCGACGTCGACCCGGCCCGCCTGGACGCTCTCGACGCCGAGGTCGCGAGGTGCGCGGACGTGCTGCAGGAGACGACCCGTCGCCGCCGCTTCGGTCTCCGCCCCCGCTGACCCCGCCCCCGCTGACCCCGCCCCTGCTGACCCCACCCCCGCGAGTCGCTGTTCCGCGGCCCGCGAGTCGCTGGTTTCCCGCCCGCGAGTCGCTGTTCCGCGGCCCGCGAGTCGCTGCCCTCACGCCCGGGAACGGGTGCGAGCCGCGGGGCCCCGGGGCGAAGGCTGGTGGGGCCGCGGTCCCGCTCCATGGAGATCGGTGTGGTTCGTGGCGATCACGGGCGGGCCCCCTGAGGCCAGGGCGCCGGGTGACGATCACGGGTGCGCTACTCCGCGACGACGACCAGCACGTCTCCGCTGGACGGGTCGGTGCGCAGGAGGACCACGCGGACCGTCTCCCCGCGCACCGCGGCACGCGCGGTCGCGCGGGCGGCATCGAGGGTGTCGACGGAGCGGATCGTCAGATCGGTGGCGGTGCCGTCCGCGGCCAGCAGGCTGACCGGGGCTCCGACGGTCAGGGTCGCGGTGCTCGCGTCGGGGTGCAGGGCCACGGTCGCCCGTGCGGGCCGGTCGGTCTGCGCCGGGCTCCAGATCAGCGCGCCCGTGCCCGGTGCGGTCGGCGGGACCGGGAGGTCGTCGGCGCCGCGCTCCGCGGGGGCCAGTGACAGTTCGGACCCGTCGTGGAGGGCGAGGGTGGCCGGACGCGGCGGGTCCGGGACGGGCCGTGCGGTGGTGGGTGCCGACGGCTCGGGCGCCGAGATGGTGGGGGCCGCGGTACCGGTCGGGCCGGTGGGCTCGACGGGCGGAGGCGCGCCGGTGAGCGGCACGGGTCCGGTGGTGGGTGATTCCGACATGCCGACCGTCGGGGCACCAGCGCTCGGCCGCTCGGTCGGGGCCGGGGATCCGGATGGCGGCGAGGTGCCGGGTGGCGGTGCCGTGCCGGGTGGCGGTGCCGTGCCGGGTGGCGGGGTCCCGGGAGCCGGGGCGATCTCCACCGACGCCACGACGGGGGGGTCGGTGGCCGGCGCCTCCGGGGCGGCGAACTCCTCCGGCGCGGGCGGGACGTCCGGGGCCGGGACGGGCGGGACCACGACGGGCAGGTCGGGGGTGGACAGGAGGCCGGGGGCGTCGATGCCGGCGGCGGGACGGGTGGCGCCGAGGTAGTCGTCGCCGTCGTAGCGCACGTAGGCGAGCCGGACGGGCCTGCCGAAGGTCGGGGCGTTCACCATCCGTCCGTCGCCCAGGTAGAGCCCGACGTGGTGCACGCGCTCCGGCACGCCGTAGAAGACCAGGTCGCCGGGTTCGAGCGGGGCGTCGTCAGGCACGTGCGGCCCGGCGTAGTACTGCGTGTGCGCGGTGCGGGGGAGGTCGATCCCGGCGGCGGAGTACGCGGCGGTGGTGAGCCCGGAGCAGTCGAAGCCGGCGTCGCCGCGCTGCGGCCCGTCGCCGCCCCACACGTACGGCAGGCCGCGCTGGGCGAGGGCGAACCCGATCGCGCGGGCGGCCGCGGTGCCCGGCCGGGCCGTCGTGGTCACCAGGGGGGCCGGGATGGGGGCCGCGGCCGGAACCGCGGGGACCACCACCGGTGCGCCCGCCAGCCGGAAGGCGACCGGGTTGATCCGGATCGACGCGACGTCCGCGGGCCGCGCAACACGCGGGACCGGTAGGGCGTCGACCGGCGGGGTGGCGACGGGGACCACGATCGCCGACGCCGCCGTCCCGCCGACCACGGCGGCGCCGATCGCGCACCCCGCCGCGAGGCGGCGAAGGACGTGCGACCCGGTGACCATCCCCATGATCGTGCCCCGCGGGCGGGGCGATGACCAGAGGTGACCGTCTAGTCGTCGGCCCCGTCGTCGTCGCGGGCCAGGAACGTGGAGAGGCGCTCGACGGCGTCCTCGAAGGCGGGGTTGAGGTCGACGAACGCCTGGAGGCGGTCGGCCAGCCACTCGATGCTGACCGACTCGCCCTCCCGGCGCTGCGCGAGCTCCTCGATGCCGCGGTCGGTGGAGTACACGGCTACAGGTCCCGGTACGCCTCGTCGATGATGGCGTTCTGCTCGACCTCGTGGACCTTCGACGATCCCGCGGCGGGCGCGGCCATCCGGCGACGCGAGACGCGCCTGATGCCGACGAGCCGTGGCAGCTTCTCCGGCAGCACGAGCCCGAGGAACGGCCACGCGCCCTGGTTGGCCGGCTCCTCCTGCACCCAGCGCACGTCCTCGGCGTTGGGGTAGCGGTCGAGCACGGCGGCGAGCTGCCGGTCGGGAACGGGGTAGAGCTGCTCGATGCGCACCAGCGCCACACCGTCGACGCCCCGCTTCTCGCGCTGCGCCGCCAGCTCCCAGTAGATCTTGCCGGTGCACAGCAGCACGCGCCGGACGTCGCCCGCGACGCCGTCGTTCTCCCGGTAGCGGGGGTCGTCGATGACGGAGCGGAACCGGCCGCCGGTGAAGTCGGAGACCGGGCTGACGACCGCGCGGTTGCGCAGCATCGACTTCGGCGTGAAGCAGATCAGCGGGCGCTGCATGCCGTCCATGGCGTGGCGGCGCAGCAGGTGGAAGTAGTTGGCGGGCTCAGACGGCACGGCGACCGTCATCGAGCCCTCCGCGCACAGCGTGAGGAAGCGCTCGATGCGCCCGGAGGAGTGGTCGGGGCCCTGGCCCTCCAGGCCGTGCGGCAGCAGCAGCGCGACGTCGGAGGTCTGGCCCCACTTCGCCTCACCGGAGGAGATGAACTCGTCGATGATCGACTGCGCGCCGTTGACGAAGTCGCCGAACTGCGCCTCCCAGGCCACGAACGCGGCCGGGTTGGCCACCGAGTAGCCGTACTCGAACCCGACGGCCGCGAACTCCGAGAGCGCCGAGTCATACGGCAGGAAGCGCTCCTGGTCCTTGGACAGGTTGCGGAGCGGGTAGTACTCCTCGCCGGTCTTGCGGTCGATCACCACGGAGTGCCGCTGCACGAACGTGCCGCGCCGGGTGTCCTGGCCGGACAGCCGCACGAGCTTGCCGTCCATCACCAGCGCGCCCATGGCGATCAGCTCGGCGAAGGCCCAGTCGATGTCGCCCTCGCGCGACATCTTGAGCCGCTTCTCCAGCACCGGCCGGACGCGCTGGTGCACGGAGAAGCCCTCGGGCAGCTCGACGTGCGCATCGCCGATGCGGTGCAGCACCTCCAGCGGGATCGAGGTGTCGAGGTCGGTGGGGATGGACTGCTCCTCCTCCACCGACGGCGACGCGACGGCCGGGGTCTTCTCCAGCTCGCGGACCTCGTTGAACACGTGCTCGAGCTGGTTGGAGAAGTCCTTGAGCGCGTGCTCGGCCTCCTCCATGGAGATGTCGCCGCGGCCGATCAGCGACTCGGTGTAGATCTTGCGGACGCTGCGCTTGGCGTCGATCACGTCGTACATCGCGGGCTGCGTCATCGACGGGTCGTCGCCCTCGTTGTGGCCGCGGCGGCGGTAGCAGATCATGTCGATGACGACGTCGTTGTGCCAGCGCTCGCGGTACTCCACGGCCAGCTTCGCCACCCAGACGCACGCCTCGGGGTCGTCGCCGTTCACGTGGAAGACCGGCGCGTCGATCATCTTCGCCACGTCGGTGCAGTACTGCGAGGACCGCGAGTGCTCCGGGGCGGTGGTGAACCCGACCTGGTTGTTGACGACGACGTGCACGGTGCCGCCGGTGCGGTAGCCACGCAGCTTCGCGAGGTTGAGCGTCTCGGCGACCACGCCCTGACCGGCGAACGCCGCGTCGCCGTGCATCATCAGCGGCAGGACGGTGAAGCCGCCCTCGCCCTTGTCGAGCACGTCCTGCTTCGCGCGGACCAGGCCCTCCAGGACCGGGTCGACGGCCTCGAGGTGGGACGGGTTGGACGCCAGCGACACCACGGTCTCGCCGTCGCCGAACATCCGGAAGTACTTGCCCTCGGCACCCAGGTGGTACTTCACGTCGCCGGAGCCGTGGGCCTGGCCGGGGTCGAGGTTGCCCTCGAACTCGCGGAAGATCTGGCTGATCGGCTTGCCGACGATGTTGGCGAGCACGTTGAGCCGGCCGCGGTGCGGCATGCCGACGACGACCTCGTCGAGCTCGTGCTCGGCGGCCTTGTCGAGCACGGCGTCGAGCAGCGGGATGACGGTCTCGCCGCCCTCCAGGGAGAACCGCTTCTGCCCGACGTACTTGGTCTGCAGGAACGTCTCGAACGCCTCGGCCGCGTTGAGCTTCGAGAGGATGTACTTCTGCTCGGCGGCGTGCGGCTTCTGGTGCGGCACCTCGATCCGCTCCTGCAACCAGGTGCGCTGCTCGGGGTCGGCGATGTGCATGTACTCGGTGCCGACGGTGCGGCAGTAGGAGTCGCGCAGCAGGCCCAGCACGTCGCGCAGCTTCATCCGCTCCTTGCCGCCGAACCCGCCGCAGGCGAACTCGCGGTCGAGGTCCCAGAGCGTGAGGCCGTGGCTCAGGACGTCGAGGTCGGGGTGGCGGCGCTGGCGGTAGTTCAGCGGGTCGGTGTCGGCCATCAGGTGGCCGCGGGTGCGGTAGGCGTCGATCAGCTCGATGACGCGCGCGGTCTTGTCGACGGCGTCGTCGGGCAGGTCCTGCACCCAGCGGACGGGCTCGTAGGGCACCCGCAGTGCACGGAAGATGTCGTCGTAGAAGCCCTCGCCGCCGAGCAGCAGGGCGTGGATGCGGCGCAGGAAGTCGCCGGACTCGGCGCCCTGGATGATCCGGTGGTCGTACGTCGACGTCAGCGTGATGATCTTGCTGATGCCGATCTGGGCGAGCCGCTCGTCGCTGGCGCCCTGGAACTCCGCCGGGTACTCCATCGCGCCGACGCCGACGATCGTGCCCTGGCCCTGCATCAGCCGCGGCACCGAGTGGTTGGTGCCCAGCGTGCCGGGGTTGGTCAGGGAGATCGTGGTGCCGGCGAAGTCCTCACCGGTCAGGCCGCCGCTGCGGGCCTTGTGCACGATCGCCTCGTAGGCCGACCAGAACTGGGCGAAGTTCATCGCCTCGCAGCCCTTGATCGACACGACGACGAGCGAGCGCTGGCCGCCCTTGCCGGGCAGGTCGATCGCGAGGCCGAGGTTGACGTGCTCGGGCTGCACCACGGTGGGCTTGCCGTCGGTCTCGACGAAGTGCCGGTTCATCGTCGGGAAGTCGGCGAGTGCCTTGACCACCGCGAAGCCGATCAGGTGCGTGAAGCTGATCTTGCCGCCGCGCGTGCGCTTGAGCTGGTTGTTGATGACGACCCGGTTGTCGGCGAGCAGCTTCGCCGGCACCGCGCGCACGCTCGTGGCCGTGGGGACGGCGAGCGAGGCGTTCATGTTCTTGACGACGGCGTTGGCGGCGCCGCGGATCGGGATCGTCTCGCCCTCGCCGTCGATCGGGGCGGCGGGCTTCGCGGCCTGCGACGAGGTACCCGCGGCCGGCTTGGTCGCGGCGGCCTTCGGCTCCGGCTTCTGCTCCGCGGCCTTCGCGGCGGGCTTCTTCTCCGCGGCGGCCTGCTCGGCGGCCTTCGGTGCGGAGTCGTTCGCGGCGGTGGGCGTCATCGCGGCGCGGTCGGCCGTGCGGCGTTCCTCGGTGGGCTCTGCGGGCTCCGCGGTGGGCGTCGGGGCCGGGCCGGGGGGCGTCGACGGCGGGGCGACCGCGCCGTTGGTGGGTGTGCCGTCCCCGGGACGGTAGTCGGCGAAGAACTCGTGCCATGCCGGGTCGACCGTGGCGGGGTCGTCGAGGAAGCGCTGGTACATCTCCTCGACCAGCCATTCGTTGGGGCCGAAATCGCTGGCTGGGTTCGAGGTACTGCTGCTGGACACGCTGAGGACCGCCTTGATCGGATCGCGTCTTCGCCGGGACTTCGTGCCAGGTTAGTCCCCGCCGTGAAGCCGGGGTATCGCGGCGGACGGACGTCGGTCACACGTCACCCGCTGCGATGATCGACGCGAACCCGATCCGACGCGAGGAGTCGCCGATGTCCCGCCCGCCGCTGCCCCCGTTCGACGCCGAGAGTGCTGCGAGGAAGGTCCAGGCCGCCGAGGACGCCTGGAACACCCGCGACCCGGAGAACGTCGCCGCCGCGTACAGCGAGGACTCGGTCTGGCGCAACCGCGACCGGTTCGTCACCGGCCGCGCGGAGATCGCCGACTTCCTGCGCGGGAAGTGGGACCGCGAGCTCGACTACGCCCTGCGCAAGGACCTCTGGGCCTTCGACGGCAACAGGATCGCGGTGCGCTTCCAGTACGAGTGCCGCGACGCGGACGGGCAGTGGTGGCGCTCCTACGGCAACGAACTGTGGGAGTTCGACGACGAGGGCTACATGCGCCGTCGCGAGGCCAGCATCAACGACGTGGCGATCGAGGAGTCGGAGCGACGCATCCACGGTCGTCGCCCCGACGACGAGCGCGGTGGAGCGGAGCAGCCCGTGCGGTAGGTCGTGCCCGGAATCGGTGGCCGGGGCGAGGATCTCCGCGCACGGCCCGTCAGTGGACGGGGTGCTCGCCCAGCTCGCCGACCACGGCGGTGTGCACGGCCGTCTCGCCGATGAGGGTGTCGACGGGGAGCTCGCAGCGGGAGTCGACGCGGGTGGTGTCGCGCTCGCCGGCGAACTGGCCGTCGGCGATGTCGATCATCAGCTCGGTGCGGGTGCGTCCGGCGTCGTGGACGAGCACGACGCACTCGCGGCCGTCGTAGGCGGCGGTGTGGTCCTCCACGGTGACGCCGGGCAGGCCGGTGAGCGCCCGGTACAGCGGGGCGCGGAGCTCGGCGGGCACCAGGCAGGTGCGCAGGGCGTCGACCGCGCCGCTGAACGGGGCGGCCCAGCGGCCGGGGTGGTCGGACTCCAGCCGCTCCAGCAGCGCGGCCGGGTCGCGGGGCAGGCGCTCGAGGAACTGCGGCGTCGGGACCTGCCAGCTGCCGCGGCGGCGCTCGGCGGGCTCGACGCAGCGGCCCTCGCGTTCGCGGTGGAACTCGCCGAACGGCGCCCGGAACAGCCCGACCGGTGCGACGTCGTGCAGCTCGAACCCGTCCTTCTTCGCCTCGTCCAGCGAGCCGGTGAGCCAGCGCTGGCGCCCGGTCAGGGAGCGGTCGAGCAGCCAGTCGCGCTCGGGCCGGGCCGGGATCCAGGTGCGCAGGCGGTGCTCGGTCAGGTGCTGGTGCCCGCCGAAGCTGCCCAGCCACCACGCGTCCGTCGCGACGAAGCGGTACTGGTCCGGCTCGATCGGATCGTCGGACGTGGCGATGACGAGGTCGAGCAACGCACGCTCCCGCGGGTCGGTGACGAGGGCCGGTACACCACAGAGTGTGATCCGGTCACCCGACGTCACTGACACGGCCCCCCTGTCACCTACTGCAGCCACTCCTTCACCTGCGACAACACCTTCTGCGGGTCCGAGCTGATCGGGTTGACGTGCAGGTGCGTCACGCCGGCCTCACGCAGGGCGGCGATGCGCTCCTTGACGAACGAGGGCGGTCCGACGAGTGAGGTGTGGTTGAGGAACTCCTCGGGCAGCGACGCCGCGGCCTCCTCCTTCTTGCCGTCGAGGTAGAGGTCCTGCACGACCTTCGCCTCGTCGACGTAGCCCTGCCGCTGGAAGACGGTGTTGTAGAAGTTCTTGCCGCGCGCCCCCATCCCACCGAGGTAGAGCGCGCTCATGTGCCGGTGGATCTGCCGGGCGCCGTCCATCATGTCGTCCTCGATCGCGAGGATGCCGCCGCCGGTGATCTGCAGCGGGCCGAGCTCGGGCGCGCGCTTGGCGGTGCCCGCGTCGAGGGCGGCGCCGAACGTCTCGCGCATCCGCTCCGGGAGCACGACGTGCGGGAGCCAGCCCTGCGCGATCTCCGCCGTCAGCTCGACGTTCTTGTCGCCCAGCGCGGCGATCCAGATCGGGATGTCGGCGCGCTTCGGGTGGTTGATCAGCTTGAGCGGCTTGCCCAGTCCCGTGCCCTGGCCCTCGGGCAGCGGGATCGTGTAGAGCCCCTGGTGCTGGACCTTCTCGCGACGCCACACCTGCCGGCAGATCTCGACGATCTCGCGGGTACGGGCCAGCGGCTTGTCGTAGGGCACGCCGTGGAAGCCCTCGATGACCTGCGGGCCGGACGCGCCGAGCCCGAGGATCGCGCGCCCGTTGGACAGCGCGTCCAGACCGGCCGCCGTCATCGCGGTGAGGGTCGGCGTGCGGCTGTAGATCGGCAGGATCCCGGCGCCGATCTGGATGCGCTCGGTGCGCGCCGCGAGGTAGCCCATCAGGGAGACGGCGTCGAAGCTGTAGGCCTCGGCGACCCAGACGACGTCGAGCCCCGCCTTCTCCAGACCGACCACCGCCTCGGCGTTGTTGATCGGGTCGTCGCCGTACTGGAGTTGAGTCGACAGCAGCATGTGGCGATGTTACCGACGGGTCAACTCACGACCACGGTGACACGGGTCGCACGGTGCGCACCTCGTCGACCGTCACGTCGACGTGCTCGGTGAAGAACGAGACGAGGTCGGTCAGGGCCTCCGCGTCACGCAGCGGGCGGGGGTAGGTCCACGCGAGGTCGTCGGCGGACCGGCCGGGCAGCGTCACCGACAGGTAGCTCGCGACGCCCTTGTACGCGCACGCGGTGACGGTGTCGCTCGGCCGCAGCCGCGTCGTGTCGACGTCGGCGGGTGGCAGGTACCAGCGCACGGGGAGGCCGGTCTCGGTCACCAGCGTCGGCCGGTCGCTCTCGGCCAGCACGTGCCCGTCGAGCTCGATGCGGACGCGGCGGCCGCTGCGCCGGGCGTCGACGCGGTGGAAGGGGTCCCGGGGGTGCGAGACGACCGGCTCCTCCTCCTCGAGCCAGTCCAGTGCCGCGAAGTCGACGATCACGTACCCGGCGAGGTCGGGGTCGGTGGGCCGGAACGCCGCCCCGATCCGCTCGCTGCCCCCGATGCGCAGGGTGAGGGGTTCGCCGTCCGCGGAGTGCACGCCGAACCCGGTGGCGGGGGTGAGCACGGCGACCCCGTCGGGTCCGAGCGGCTGCGGGCCGGGCCCGTACCGCGGTCCGGCGTCCGGGTCGGCGGGGAGCAGGTCGGCGAGGAGGTCGGACTCGGGCACCGCGTACTGGGGCACGACCCGTCCCGGCTCCCAGACGAGCAGCGCCGCGGTGGTGTCGACGGCGGGGGCGCCGGCGGCGAGACCTCGCAGCCGCACCGGGGTGGGCTCGATGCGCAGCGTGTCGAGCACCGTCGAGAAGTGGTCCGCCAGTCGGGTCGCCATGGATCGAGCGTCCTCCGTTCCGCAATGTTCAAGAAGTCTTGCGCAATGAACATTGCGCAAGATATGTTGCGTGACATGACCGAGGACGCGCGCAGCTACATCACCGACCCGAAGGCGCTGCGGGCGCTGTCGCACCCGACGCGCTGGACGATCATCGAGCTGCTCGGGGCGGAGCGGACGGCCACCGCCACGCGGTGCGCGGAGTACAGCGGCGAGAGCGTCGCGAGCTGCTCCTACCACCTGGGGATGCTGGCCAAGTACGGGTTCGTGGAGCCCGCGGAGGGCGGCGACGGCCGGGAGAAGCCGTGGCGGCTGACCCGCCGCGACCAGAGCTGGCGGGCCGCGGACCTCGAACCCGACGCGGCGATGGCGGCGGAGACGCTCAGCGAGGTGTTCCTCGACCACGAGGTGGGCCAGATCAAGGACTGGGTGCGTCGCGCGTCGCGGGAGTCGGCGCAGTGGCAGGAGGCGGCCGGGATGTCCGGCCGCGCCCTGTACTGCACGCCCGACGAGCTCGTCGCCCTGCAGGCCGGCTTCGACGAGCTGGTCGCCGCGTACCGCGCCCGAGACGACGACCCGGCCGCGCGCCCCGACGGCGCCCGGCTGGTGCGGCTGCTGCTCAGCGGCCGCCTGGTCCGCGCCCGATCCGACGACCGGCAGGAGACACCGTGAACCCGCACCACCTGTACGGCCACCTGCGGCACGACGAGCTGCTCGCCGAGGCGGCGCAGCTCCGGCCGGCCCGCTCGTTCCGGCGGCGGCGGGCCCTGCGCCTCTACGCACGGCTCTGGTGGGCGAGCCGCCCCCGAGTCGAGACCTGGCCGCGCGCACTGCTCGAACCCTGATCCCGCTCGCGGGTAGGGTCGCCGCCCGTGGGGTTTCGGGTGGTTCCTGCCGCGTACGTGCTGCTGATCGACGCCGACGCGCGCGTGCTGCTGCAGTTGCGCGAGGGCACCGGCTACCGCGACGGGTTCTGGGCGGCCGCCGCCGCGGGCCACGTCGAGGCGGGGGAGACCGTGCACGCCGCCGCCTGCCGGGAGGCGGCGGAGGAGGTCGGGGTGACCGTCGACGAGGCCGATCTCGTCCCGCTCACCACGATGCACCGCACCCACGGCAACGGCCGCGGGATCGACGAGCGCGTCGACTTCTTCTTCACCTGCCGCCGCTGGAGCGGTGAGCCCCGGACGATGGAGCCCGACAAGAGCGCGGGGTTGCGCTGGTACGCCCTCGACGCGCTGCCCGACCCGGTCGTGCCGCACGAGAAGCACGTGCTCGACGGGCTGGCCGCCGGCGACCTCCCGGTGATCACGGCGTTCGGGTTCCGGTAGGGGCCGGTGCGGCTGTGGGGCGGCCGTCGACCCGTTCGGCGGCATCGGCGGAGCGGCCCCGCACGCGGCCGACGACCTCGGTCTGCACGTCCCACGGGGTCGGGGAGTCCTCGACGCCGACGGTCTCGGTGACGGTGGCCGCGATCCGCGGCAGCGTCTCGCCGACCGAAGGCGGCCGACCTGATCCGTCACGACCTCTACGATGGCCGCCATGTCGACGACGTTCGGCCGCATCGGACGAGCGTTCCTGATCGCGGCGGCCGTCTCCGGGACGGCCGCCTTCGTGGCACTGCTCCTGCTCGGCGCCGGCGTCACGGCGATGGTGCTCGGGATCATCACGCTCGTCACGGGGATCCAGGGCGTGGTGTGGACGCTGATCCAGGCCCGGATGTTCGGCCGCCCGTCCGTGCTGGCCGAGGTGGCGGCGCACGGACGGCCGACGGGGGCCGTGATCACGCGGGTGCGGACGACGTCGAGCAGCATCGGCGCCCACCCCGTCATGAAGCTGACCGTGACGACCGACGGCACCGCCCGCGAGCACTGCGTGCTGGTGCCGATCCACTACGTCGTGTCGATCCGGCCCGGCCTCACACTGCCGGTCCGCATCGACCGCGAGCACCCGCGGGTGTTGGTCGTCGAGTGGGACCTGGTGCCCTGATCAGACGACCTGGCGCTCCTTGCCCTCCCAGTACGGCTTGCGCAGGTCCTTCTTGAGGATCTTGCCGGTGGGGTTGCGCGGGAGTTCGTCGAGCACGTCGACGGACTTGGGGCACTTGAACGACGCCAGATGCTCGCGGCACCAGGCCAGCAGCGCCGCTTCGTCGATCTCCGCACCCGGCGCTGCCACGACGATCGCCTTGGGCGTCTCGCCCCAGCGCTCGTCGGGGACGCCGATCACCGCGACGTCGCCGACGCTCGGGTGCTCGGCCAGCACCCGCTCGATCTCGGCGGGGTAGATGTTCTCCCCGCCGCTGATGATCATGTCCTTGATCCGGTCGGTGACGTAGACGTAGCCGTCGGCGTCGACGTGCCCGCCGTCGCCGGAGCGCAGCCAGCCGTCCTCGGTGATCGCGGCGGCGGTGGCGTCGGGCTTGCCCCAGTACCCGCCCATCACCTGCGCCGAGCGGACCCAGATCTCGCCGGGCTCCCCGGTCGGCACGGCGTCGCCGGTGGCGGGGTCGCGGATCTCGATCTCGACGCCGTGGATCGGCGTGCCCGCGGAGATCAGGCGGTGCTCGGAGGCCGGGTCGGAGTGGTCCGCCGGGCCCAGCGAGCTGACGACGCCGCACTCCTCGGTCATGCCGTAGACCTGGTGCATGACGTTCGGGAAGAGCTTCAGGCAGCCGCGCATGACGGGCAGCGGCATCGGCGATGCGCCGTAGGACAGCGCCTTCACCGACGAGTAGTCGCGGTCGGCGGCGCCGGGTACCTGCAGCATCGCGCCCATCAGCGCGGGCACGTAGAAGGTGTGGGTGATCCGTTCGCGCTCCAGCATCTCCAGCGCGGCGGCCGGGTCGGGCAGCCGCATCATGTGGATGTGCGCGCCCGCGGTGATCGCGAGCAGCGCGTAGCTCGTGCCGCCGACGTGGAACAGCGGCATCGCGACCTGCACGCGCGAGTCGCCGTCGACCGCGAAGTCGGCCATCACGTTCGTCGAGTGGGCGGCCATCCCGCTGTGGGTCAGCATCGCGCCCTTGGGGAAGCCGGTGGTGCCCGAGGTGTAGAGCTGCACGAAGCAGTCGCCGGGCTCCGACGGGTGCACCTCGGGGTCGGGATCGCGCGTGGCGATCCAGGCCTCGTACTCGTCGCCGTCCCCGCCGACGTGGATCACCTGCTCCACCGCGGGCAGCTTGTCGCGGACCTGCGCGACCGCACCCGCGAACTCCGGGCCGACGAACAGGATCCGGGCCTTCGAGTCGTTGACGACGTACACGATCTCCGGCGGGGCGAGCCGGAAGTTGACCACCGCGTTGGCCGTGCCGACCTGCGCGCAGGCGAGCGTCAGCTCGAGGCACGAGGGGTGGTTGAGGTCGAGGACGGCGACGCGGTCGCCGGGCCGCAGGCCGGCCGCGCGCTGGGCCGCGGCGTTCTGCCGGATCCGCCGGGCGAACTCCGCCCAGGTGCGCGTCGTGCCGTCGTAGGTGATGGCGGGCGCATCGGGGCGCACGGTCTCCCAGTGGCCCACGATCGCGGTGAAGTCGGCGGCCCCGGTCGAGAGATCGAGCGTCGTCATGCGGTCCTCCCTGTGGCCCGCGGCACACCCGCGAGCGTGCGGGAGCCTACTGATTCGGACATCGGGGGAGAAGCGTCCGCCGCGCGGGTGGGTGCGGCAGGATCGTGGCCGTGACTTCTCTGCGGGGGGACGACGGCAGCGGGCGGATCACCGTGCACGGGCTGACGAAGCGCTTCGGCCCGGTGAGCGCCGTCGAGGACCTGAGTTTCGCGGTGGAGCGCGGCACCGTCACCGGCTTCCTGGGCCCCAACGGTTCCGGCAAGACCACGACGCTGCGGATGCTGCTCGGCCTCGTCACGCCGACCGCGGGGGAGGCGCGGGTCAACGGGCTGCGCTTCGGGGAGCTGCCCTACCCGGCGCGGGTCGTCGGGGCGGTGCTGGAGGCGCAGGGATTCCACCCGGCGCGCAGCGCGCGGGCGCACCTCGCGGCGTGCGCGGCGGCGATCCGGGTGCCGGACGTCGCGGTCGGGCACGTGCTGACGGCCGTCGGCCTCGACACGGCGGCGACCCGGCCGGTCGGCGGGTTCTCCCTGGGCATGAAGCAGCGGCTCGCGCTGGCCACCGCACTGCTCGGCGACCCGCAGGTGCTCGTCCTCGACGAACCGGCCAACGGCCTCGACCCGGAGGGCATCGCCTGGCTGCGCGCGTTCGTCCGCGGGTTCGCGGCGCAGGGGCGCACCGTGCTGGTGTCGAGCCACGTGCTCGCCGAGGTGGAGCAGACCGTCGACCACGTCGTCGTGATCAGCCGGGGGCGGTGCGTGCACCAGGGCCCGCTCGCCCGGCTGCGCGGCCGCCCGCGGGTGCTGGTCGCCTGCCCGGACCCCGGCCGGTTGGCCGAGGCGCTGACGAAGGCGGGGCTCGGCGAGATCGAGTCGCGGCGCGACGGCCGGCTCGCCGTCACCGGGGCCGACCCCGCGCGCGTCGGGGACGTCGCGCTGGCCGCGGGCGTCGCGGTGCACGGCCTGGAGGCCGAGCGCGTCGATCTCGAGCAGCTCTACTTCGGCCTGACGGCGGGTGCCCGGTGATCGCGTCGCTGCTCCGCTCGGAGTTCCGCAAGACGACGTCCACGCGGCTGTGGTGGGGCCTGCTGGTCCCGATCGCCGCGCTGGCGCTGCTGGTCAACCTGTTCGGCGGGGTGTTCACCCTCGCGCTGGGCGCGGGCCCCGACGCCGAGGACCGGCTCCCGCTGCTGCTCGCCTCGCTGGCCTACTCCCTCGCGCTGACGGCCACGTTCTCCGGCGTGCACGGGGCGATCGCGACGGCGGGGGAGTTCCGGCACCGGACGATCACCACGACCTACCTCACCGCACCCGGCCGCGGGGCCGTGCTCGCCGCGAAGATGCTGGTGGCGGCCGGGGTCGGCGTCGTCTACGCGGCGACGACGGCGGTGGTGGGCGTCGTCGGCGGGCTGATCGGGCAGGAGAGCACGCAGTTCCCCGAGGCGGGCGCGCTGCTCGGCGTCGTCGGGATCGGGGCGGCGGTGTGCGCGCTGTGGGGGGCCTTCGGCGCGGCGCTGGGCACCGTGCTGACCAACCAGGTCACCGTGCTCGTGCTGCTGCTGGTCTACGTCCTGCTCGGGGAACCCCTGCTGTCGCTGCTGCTCACCGCGAACGACTCACCCGCGGTGGCCGGGATCAGCGCGTACCTGCCGGTCAACGCGGGAGAGGTGGCGCTCTACGACGTGCCGGCGCGGGTGCTCGTCGGCCCCGCCGACGGCGCCGACCTGCTCGGGCTCGCGGCCGGGGTGTCCGGGCCGCCGCCGTGGTGGGGCGGGCTGCTGATCCTCGGCGGGTGGACGGCGGTGGCGGGGGTGCTGGGCGGGTGGCTCGGTGCACGGCGGGACGTGACCTGACGGCGGGGCGCGAGCCGGGGCCGGGACGTAGCGTGGTCGGGTGCCCGAGAACGCTCCCCCCACCGGCTGGATCCGCCGGCTCACCGGCGCCTGCATGCGCCACCGCGGCGTCGCGATCGGCGCGCTCGTCGCGTCCGCCCTCGGCGTCAGCCTGGAGGCGGTCGGGCCGCTCCTGACGCGCGTCGCCGTCGACGACGCCGTGGCCGGGTCCACGGCCGTGCTCGGCACCGTGGTCGTGGCGATCGGTGCGCTCGCGCTCGTGCGGTTCGCGGCGTCGTTCCTGCGCCGGTTCCTCGCCGGGCGCCTCGCGCTCGACGTGCAGCACGACCTGCGCCGCCAGGTGTTCGCCGCGGTCCAGCGCCTCGACGGGCAGCGCCAGGACGCGATGCGCACCGGGCAGGTCGTGTCGCGCTCCATCACCGACCTGCAGCTCGTGCAGTCGCTGCTGTCGATGGTGCCGCTCGCGCTGGGCTCGGTGGTGCTCGTCGTCGCGTCGATGGCGGCGATGCTGTGGCTCTCGCCGCTGCTCACGCTCGTCGCGGTGGTCCTGCTGCCGGTCGCCGGGTTCGTCACCGCGCGGGCGCGGGCGTCGCTGTTCCCCGCGACGTGGTCGGCGCAGCAGCGCGCGGCCGACGTCGCGCAGCAGGTGGAGGAGACCGTCACCGGCGTCCGCGTGGTGAAGGGGTTCGGGCAGGAGGCCCGCGAGGTCGGGGCGCTGGAGGGTCGCGCCCGCACGCTCTACGCCGAGCGGCTGCGCGCCGCCCGCCTCACCGCGCGGCTCAACCCCACGCTGCTCGCGCTGCCCACGCTCGGCCAGGTCGGCGTCATCGGGCTCGGCGGGTACCTCGCGCTGACCGGCTCGATCACGCTGGGCACCTTCCTCGCGTTCACCACCTACGTGGCCGGGCTCGTCGGCCCCGCGCGGCTGCTCGGGTCGCTCGTCGTGAGCGCGCAGCTCGCGCGGGCGGGCGTCGAGCGGGTGTACGACCTGGTCGACTCGCAGCCCGACGTCACCGACCCGCCCGTTCCCGCGACGCTGCCGGACGGGCCGTTGTCGGTGGAGCTCGACGGCGTGCGGTTCGGCTACTCCCGCAGGGAACCCGTCCTCGACGGGGTCTCGCTGACCGTCGCGCCGGGGGAGACGCTCGCGCTCGTCGGCACCGCGGGCTCCGGCAAGTCGACGGTGGCGCTGCTGCTCCCGCGCTTCTACGACCCGCAGGAGGGGTCGCTGCGGCTCGGCGGCGTGCCGCTGCCCGACCTGCGGCTCGCCGACCTGCGCCGCGAGCTCGGCGTGGTGTTCGAGGAGGCGTTCCTGTTCTCCGACACCGTGCGCGCCAACATCGCCTACGGCTGCCCGGACGCCTCCGACGAGGAGGTCCGCGCGGCGGCGGACGCGGCGCAGGTCCACGAGTTCGTCGAACGCCTGCCCGACGGCTACGCCACGATGGTCGGCGAGCGCGGGCTCACCCTGTCCGGCGGGCAGCGCCAGCGGATCGCGCTCGCCAGGGCCGTGCTCACCGACCCGCGCGTCCTCGTGCTCGACGACGCCACCTCGGCCGTCGACAGCGCCACCGAGGCCGCCATCCACGACACCCTGCGCACGCTGACGGCCGGGCGCACGACCCTGCTCGTCGCGCACCGCCGCTCCACCCTCGCCCTCGCCGACCGCATCGCCGTGCTCGACGCGGGCAAGGTCGTCGACGTCGGCACCGAGGCCGAGCTGACGGCCCGCTGCCCGCTGTTCCGCGAGCTGCTCGCCGTCGACGACGCCCCGGCGCCGGTCTCGGCGTCGACCGGGCCGGGCGGGACCACGCCGGAGCTGTGGCCCGCGCCCGAGACCGTCCCCGGGTCGGACGCGGCGCTGCGGGCCGCGGTCGCCGCCTCGGGGGTCCCGACCGGGCGGCCGTCGGGGGTCGGGGGGCCGTCGGCGATGGCCGGGGCGATGCCCGTCACCGCGGCGCTGGCCGCGGCCGTCGCCGCGCTCCCGCCCGCCACCGAGAAGCCGCGCCTTGGCGACGAGGAACCCACCGCGCCCGACCCCGGCTTCCGGCTGGGCAAGCTGCTGCGGCCGGTGCGCTGGCTGATCGTGGCGACGATCGGGCTCGTCTCGGTCGACGCCCTCACCACGCTCGCGTTCCCGACCGTCGCGCGCCTGGCGGTCGACGGCGGGATCACCGCGGGCTCCACCGCGACGCTGTGGACCGCCACCCTGCTCGGCGTCGGGGTGGTGGCGGTGGGCTGGCTCGTCGTCGCGCTGCAGACCGTCACCACCGCGCGGGCCGGGGAGAGCCTGCTCTACCTGCTGCGGGTGCGCAGCTACGCGCACCTGCAGCGGCTCGGGCTCGACTTCTACGAGCGTGAGGTCTCCGGGCGGATCATGACGCGGATGACCACCGACGTCGACGCGCTGTCGGTGTTCCTGCAGACCGGGCTCGCGCAGGCCGTGGTCAGCCTGCTCACCGTCGTCGGGGTGGCCGTGGCCCTGCTGCTCACCGACGCCGCGCTCGCCGTCGTCGCGCTGGCGGTGCTGCCGGTGCTCGTCGTCGCGACGGTGATCTTCCGGCGGCTGTCGTCGCGGGCGTACGCGGAGGCGCGGGAGAAGGTCGGCGCGGTCAACGCCGACATGCAGGAGAACGTCTCGGGGGTGCGGATCGCGCAGGCCTACGTCCGGGAGGAGCGCAGTGCCGCCGCCTTCTCCGACCGCAGCGAGGCCTACCGCCGCACCCGGATGCGGGCCCAGCGCTACATCGCGACCTACTTCCCGTTCGTCGCGCTGCTCTCGGACGTCTCGCAGGTCGCGGTACTCGGCGTCGGGGCCGCGCGGGTGGCGGGCGGCGACCTCACCCCGGGCGTGCTCACCGCGTTCCTGCTCTACCTGGGCCTGTTCTTCGCCCCGGTGCAGCAGCTCTCGCAGGTGTTCGACGCCTACCAGCAGGCGCGCGTCGGACTGACCCGGATCTCCGACCTGCTGCGCACCCCGACCTCGGAGGCCCCCGCCGTCGACCCGGTCCCGGTGCCCGCCCGGCTGCGCGGCGACGTGGAGCTGCGCGACCTCTGCTTCGCCTACCCCGGCGCTCCCGCCCCTGCCCTGGACCACGTGTCGCTGCGCGTCGCGCCCGGGGAGACGGTCGCGCTCGTCGGCGCGACGGGGGCGGGGAAGTCGACGATGGTGAAGCTGCTGGCCCGGTTCTACGAGGCCGGGTCGGGCGCGGTGCTGGTCGACGGCGTCGACGTGCGGCGCTTCGCCCTCGCCGACTACCGGCACCGGCTCGGGATCGTGCCGCAGGAGCCGCACCTGTTCACCGGCGACGTCGCCGCGAACATCGCCTACGGCCGCCCGTCGGCGACGCCTGCGGAGATCGAGGCGGCGGCGCGCGCGGTCGGGGCGCTGGACCTGGTGCGCACCCTGTCCGGCGGCTTCCGGCACCCGGTCGGGGAGCGCGGCCAGGGACTCTCCGCCGGGCAGCGACAGCTCATCGCGCTGGCCCGGGCCGAGCTGGTCGACCCCGACCTGCTCCTGTTCGACGAGGCCACCGCCGCCCTCGACCCCGCCACCGAGGCCGCCGTGCTCGCCGCGGGGGACCGGGTGGTGTCCCGGCGCACCGCGTTCGTGGTGGCCCACCGCCTCGCCACCGCGGCCCGCGCCGACCGGATCGTGGTGCTGGAGGGCGGCCGGATCGTGGAGGAGGGCCCGCACGCCGAGCTGCTCGCGGCGGGCGGCCCCTACGCCCGCCTGTGGCAGGCGGGGGAACTGGAACCCGCCGCCTGACCCCCGCACGTCCCCCGGTTCCCCCGCCCGCGAGCCCCGCCTCCCTTCCCGCGAGTCGCTGCGATTCAGCCCGCGAGTCGCTGGTTCCGCGACCGCGAGTCGCTGGTTCCGCGACCGCGAGTCGCTGGTTCCGCGCCCGCGAGTCGCCGCCCGTCGACCGCCGGTCGCCGCCTGTGGACCGCGGGGTCGCCGGGTCGGGCGGCTGATCGGCCCGGGAGCTGAGGACGGGCCCGTGAGTCGCCCGTGGCCCTGCACGTGCCGGGACGACCCGCAGCCGGGAGGGCCCCGCCATGATCACCGTCTCGGAACCGGTCGCGGTCCCCGGCCCGTCGGTCGTTCCGGAACGGTGATCACCCGGGGAGAACGCTGCGGCCCGAACTCCATGATCGTCGTCTCGGAACGACCATCGGGCCGGGGCCTGCGACCGGTTCCGAGACGGTGATCATGACCTAGGCCCTGCCATCGGGCCGGGGTCGCGCTGCCGGGCAGGGCGGGGGCATCGATCGCGGTCGGAACGCCCTCCACCGGCCCGTGGAGGATCGGCAAACTCGCCGGGCGTCGGCGGCAAACTCGCCGGGCGTCGGCGGCAAACTCGCCGGGTGGCGGCGGCAAACTCGCGGCTTTGCCCGATTTCGGGCAGGGGTTTGGAGTTCTTCCCGCGATCCGGCACCATCTGACGGGTGCCCGGCCCGTACGACGACCTCGTCGACCATCTCGTGCGCAGCTCACCGTTGAGCGCGAGCGAGGCGACGCGGGTGGTGGCTGAGGTCGTGGCCTACTTCTCGGAGCCGGTGCAGGACTACGTCCGCCGCCGGCACACCGAGCTCAGGAACCGCGGCTGGCACAACGACCGGATCTTCGCGGCACTCGGGGCCGAGCTGGCGACGCGGCGGGTGGCCCCGCCCGCGCTGTCGGCCCGGCAACTGCGCCGCCTCGTGTACGGCTAGAGAAGAGGACACGCCCATGTGCGGAATCGTCGGGTACGTCGGCCCGCAGGATGCAGCCCCGATCCTCGTGGAGGGTCTGGGCCGGCTGGAGTACCGCGGCTACGACTCCGCGGGCCTCGCGGTGATGACGAAGGCCGGGCTGAAGGTGCGCAAGGTGAGCGGCCGGGTCGCCGCCCTGGCCGCGGACCTCCCCGCCCGCTTCAAGGGCGCCCCCGGCATCGGGCACACCCGCTGGGCCACCCACGGCGGTCCGACGCCGGAGAACGCGCACCCGCACACCGACGGCAGCGGCCGGATCGCGGTGGTGCACAACGGCATCATCGAGAACGCCGAGGAGCTGCGGGCGAAGCTCACCGCCGACGGTGTGGAGTTCGTCAGCCAGACCGACACCGAGTGCGTCGCGCACCTGATCGCCGCCGCCTTCACCGCGGGCGCCACCGACCTGGAGCAGGCCGTGCGCTGGGCGCTGCGCCAGGTCGTCGGGGCGTACGGCCTCGCCGTCGTCGACGCCGAGCACCCCGACCGGATCGTCGTCGCCCGCAACGGCAGCCCGGTGCTGCTCGGCGTCGGGGAGAAGGAGATGTTCGTGGCGTCGGACGTGGCCGCGCTCGTCGGCTACACCCGCCAGGTCGTCTACCTCGACGACGGCGAGCTGGCCACCCTCACCGCGGGCGGCTACCGCACCTTCACCCTCGACGACACCTCGACGGCCAAGAGCCCGAGCACGATCGACTGGGACGTCGTCGGCGCGGAGATCGGCGACCACGCGCACTTCCTGATCAAGGAGATCGAGGAGCAGCCCGCGACGATCACCCGCGCGCTCGCCGGTCGCCTCGACGAGCGCTTCTCCACCGCGCACCTCGGCGGGCTCAACCTGAGCGTCCGCGAGGCCCGCGAGTTCCGCCGCGTCAAGATCCTCGGCTGCGGCAGCGCCTGCTACGCGGGCGACCTCGGCGCGCAGCTCATCGAGGACCTCGCGCGCCTGCCCGCCACGAGCGAGGCGGCGAGCGAGTTCCGCTACCGCAACCCGGTCGTCGAGCCCGACACGCTCTACGTCGCGGTCAGCCAGTCCGGCGAGACCGTCGACACCCTGGCCGCGGTGCAGGAGCTGCAGCGCAAGGGCGGGCGCGTCATCGGGATCATCAACGTGGTCGGGTCGACGATCGCGCGCCAGGTCGACGGCGGCATCTACCTGCACGCGGGCGCGGAGATGTCGGTGGCGGCGACCAAGTCGTTCACCTCGACGGTCACGGCGTTCGCGCTGCTCGCCCTGCACCTGGGCCGCATCCGGGACCTCTCGCCGACCGACGGCACCCGCATCATCAACGGCCTCGCGGCCCTGCCCGAGCAGATCCGCGAGATCCTCACGCTCTCCGACGAGATCGCCGAGGTGGCGCGGGAGATCGCGCCGAGCCCGAGCATGATGTTCGTCGGCCGCCGCCGCGGCTGGCCGGTGGCCCGCGAGGGCGCGCAGAAGCTCAAGGAGATCTCCTACATCCATGCCGAGGCCTACCCGTCGGCGGAGCTCAAGCACGGTCCGCTCGCGCTGATCAGCCCGGAGATGCCGACGGTCGCGATCGTCCCCGACGACGACCTGCTCGACAAGAACACCTCGACGCTCTCGGAGATCAAGGCCCGCAGCGGCCCGGTCATCGCGCTCGCGCACCGGCAGCTGTCGACGGAGCTGGCCGACCGCACCATCGTGATCCCGCGCAACGAGCCGGAGCTGGACCCGATCCTGCTCTCGATCCCGCTGCAGCTGCTGGCCTACCACGCCGCGGTGGCCCTGGAGCGCGACGTCGACAAGCCGCGCAACCTGGCCAAGAGCGTCACGGTGGAGTAGGCCAGGATCGGGGCCGTGCTCGACTCCACCGCCGCCGTCCTGCTCGCCCGCACCGCCCGCGCCCAGCGCGACGGCCGCGTCCCGTCGCTGGTGGCGGGGGTGGTGCGGGACGGCGGGCTGGTCTGGTCGGCGGGTCGCGGTGCGGTCGAGGAACCGCACCGCGACGTGCAGTACCGGCTGGGCTCGATCAGCAAGACCGTCACCGCGGTCACGGTCCTGCGGCTGCGCGACGAGGGGCTGCTCGACCTGGGTGACCCGCTGGAGCGCCACCTGCCCGGCACGCCGCTCGGTGACCGCACGCTCGGGCAGCTGCTCAGCCACCTCGCGGGCGCCGGGTCGGAGAGCCCGGGGCAGTGGTGGGAGCGGACGCCCGGCACCACGCTGGAGGGGCTCGCCCTCTCCGACGCCGACGTCGTGCTGCCGGCCGCCCGCCGCTTCCACTACTCGAACCTCGGCTTCGGGCTGCTCGGCGAGCTCGTCGCCCGGGTGCGCGGCCGCAGCTGGTCCGACGTCGCGCGCGAGGAGGTGCTGCTCCCGCTGGGGATGCGCCGCACGACCCCGCGCCCGGACGGCCGCGCCGCCCAGGGGTACGCCGTGCACCCGTGGGCCGAGGTCGTCGTGCCCGAGCCCGAGCACCACGCCGAGGTCATGGCCCCGGCCGGGCAGCTGTGGGCGACCGCCGACGACCTCGCGCGCCTCGGCGCGTTCCTGCTCGGCGACACCGGCGACGTGCTCTCGCCCGACACCGTCGAGGAGATGACGCTCCCGGCCGGGATCGACTCCTCCGCGCCCGGCTGGTCGTCCTACGGCCTCGGAGTGCAGGTCCAGCGCACCGGCGGGGGCCACGGATCAGGCGGGACGGTGCTGGTCGGCCACGGCGGATCGATGCCGGGCTTCCTCGCGGGGCTGTGGGTCGACCGCGAGGAGGGCACCGGCGCACTCGCCCTGGGCAACACCACCTCCGGTCTCGACGGCGGGCTGCCCGCAGCCCTGCTCGCCGACGTCCGCGCGGCCGAACCCCGCGTCGTCGACGCCTGGGCGCCCGCACCGTCGCCGGTGCCGCTGGAACTGCTCGGCCCCTGGTACTGGGGCCCCTCGCCGTACGTGTTGCGCGCCGTGTCCGGCGGTCTGCTGCACCTGGGCGGGCTCGGCCGCCCTGGCCGCTCCAGCCGCTTCCGTCCCGGCCCGGACGGCACCTGGATCGGCCTTGACGGCTACTTCGCGGGCGAGACCCTGCGCCTGGACCCGGTGGCACTGGACCTGGCCACGTTCGTCTTCACCCGCACCCCGTACGACCCCGCCGCGCCGGTGCCGGGCGGCACGGACGACTGGGCCTGAACGGCCCGCTCAGCGCTGCGCCACCGTGGGTCCGGGACCCCGACGGTCGACGGTCACCCGCTGTGCAGCGCACACGCGCACGACTTCCTGCTGCCGTCCTCCGTCGGGCGCGGGGACCAGGTCCGCCGGGTCGACGGGCGCGACCGGCGGCTCACCGAGGGCGGCGCCTTCGGCCCGCCTGCTGCTCGTGGACCCCGCCCCGACGGTCGCGGAGGTCGGTTCGCGGGTCGGGTACGGCGACGCCGGCCATCTCGCCCGTCGCTTCCGCGCGGCCCACCGGACGAGCCCGGCGGCGCCCGTGGTGGACGGGCCGGCTCAGTCGTCGGCGAGCAACCGTGCGCGCCGCGCGAGCACCTCGGGACGGCGCCGGTCGTCGGCGGGCAGGAGCTCGCCGAGCCGGTCGTGCACCTCGAGCTCGTCGCGGCCCAGCGGGTGCGCGGCGAGCTCGGCGAGCAGCTCCACGTCGTCGGCGTCGAGGACCAGGCGACGCAGGCCGACCTCCAGCTGGTCGCGCAGCTCCCGGATCTCCGGGGCGTCCGAACGCGGCAGCAGGGGGCCCGCGCACGCGCGCAGGGCCTCGGTGGCCCGGCCCTTGCGGAGGGCGGTGCGGACGGTGTCGAAGTCGGTGTCGACGGCGGCGTCGAGGCGGTACGGGCGGGTACGCAGGACGTCGGCCCCGATCAGGCCGCGCAGCCGCAGGATCTCCCCGCGGACGGTGGTGGGGTTGCCGTAGTCGCCGTAGAGCAGCAGGGCGAGGCGCTCCGCGGTGAGGCCGTCGGGGTGCAGGGCGAGCGCGGTGAGGATCTCGGCGGGCCGCAGCGTGACCGGCACCGTCTTCCCGTTGAGCACCACGCGCGGGCCCGCCTCGCCCATGAACCGCAGCGACAGTGCGCTGCGTCGGACGGCGCGGGCGGTGCGCGGGGTCCGCAGCAGGTAGCCCTCGGCGAGCGGCTCGACGACCATCTCCCGGCCGTCGTCGAGCAGCACGCGGTCGGACCCCTGGGGCAGCGCGACGCGCTCGGGCCACGCGCCGTACGGCTCGCCCGCGACGATCCGACCGGTCGGGGTGACGAGCGCTCCCTGCCCGCGCAGGCTCGTGAGGTGCGGCATGTTGCGCACGCGCAACCGCTCGTCGGCGATGGCCAGGCGCACGCGCAGCTGGTTCTCCGCGAGCTGGGCGGTGGCCGAGACGAGCTGCACCATCGCCGGGTGCACGGTGTGCAGGGGGCCGGAGATGTCGATGGCGCCGAGGATCGCGCCGGTGTCGGGGTCGTGCACCGGGGCGGCCGCGCACGTCCACGCGTGGAACGCGCGGACCAGGTGCTCGGCGGAGTGGATCTGCACCGGCGCGTCGATCGCCAGGGTGGTGCCCATCGCGTTGGTGCCGATGGCGTCCTCGGACATCCGGAACCCCGGCGAGAGGCCGGTGTCGTCGGCGATGTGCAGCAGCCGGGCCGCGCCCTCCCGCCAGAGGATGGTGCCGTCGGCGTCGGTGACGAGCATGACGTGCATGGCCTCGTCGGCGATGCTGACGAGCGTGCTGCGCAGCAGCGGCAGCACGTCGTTGAGCGGATGCGTGTCGCGTACCTCGGAGAGGTCGTCCTCGGCGAACGTGGCGGGCGGCGTGTGCCGGTCGGGGTCGACGTGCGCGGCGAGGCTGCGCTGCCAGCTCGCGGACACCAGCGATCTCGGGCCCTGCCCGCCGGTCTCCCCGGACAGCGCCCTGTCGTAGATCCCGTGCAGCACGCAGGCGTGCTCGACGGGATCGTGCACCGGCGTCGTGCCGGGCTCTCCGCGCGTCGTCATCTGTAGCTCCGAGCGTCATCGCCCCAGGACATGCCCTGCGGTCATCATTGCCCAGGCCCCCGGACGGGGCAAGCCGACCCCTCGTTGCGCGTGCAACGTCGAGGCAACGCGACGGTGCCTAACGTCGCACCTCAGTGACGCGTGACACGCCCGACGGCCCCAAGGAGGTTGGCCCGTGACCATCGACGCCGTGCTCGAACCGGACGTGGCTCCGTTCGACCGATCCGCCGCGGTTCGCCCGACGGCATCCCGCACCGCCCGCCTGCTGATCGTCGACGGCGAGGCGATCGTCCGCTTCGGTCTCCGCCAGCTCGTGGCACCCGATCCCGAGCTGGCCGTCGTCGGCGAGGCCGCCTCGCCGCGCGACGCGCTCGTTGTCGCCGACCGATGTCCCCCCGACCTGGTGATCCTCGACGTCGACCTGGGCCGCGGCGACTCGGCGGGCGTCGAGTTGGCCCGGATGCTGCTCGAGCGCCACCGCGGTGTGCGGATCCTCGTGCTCACCGGCAGCCGCGACCGCGAGGTCATGCGCCGCACCGTGCGCCTGGGCGTGCACGGTTACCTCCGCAAGGGCGCAGAGACCGTCGAGATCCTGCGCGCGATCCACGCCCTGCTGCGCGGCGAGAGCGTCTTCGACTCCCGCGGCCCGGGCACGCCCGCCGACGTCGTGCGCGAGGAGGACCGCCCCGCCGTCCGCCAGCTCGGCGGCGCGATGCTCACCGACCGCGAGAACCAGGTGCTCCGCCTGCTCGCCGTCGGGATGTCGAACCGCGAGATCGGCGCCCGGCTGCTGATCAGCGAGGCGACCGTCAAGTTCCACGTGCGCAACCTGCGCGACAAGCTCGAGGTCCGCCGCCGCACCGAGATCGTCTACACGGCCACGCGGCAGGGCATCGTCTGAGTCCTGCTCTACCCTGCTCCGATGGAGCTGGTCCCTGCGGTGCTGGCGAGCGGGTGGGCGAGCGGTGTCAACGCCTACCTGTGTGTCGTCGTGCTCGGCGTGCTGGGCCGGTTCGGCGGGATCGAGGCCGTCCCCGAGGCCCTCACCCGCACCGACGTGCTGGTCGTCGCCGCGGTGCTCTACCTGCTGGAGTTCGTCACCGACAAGATCCCCTACGTCGACTCGCTGTGGGACGCGGTCTCCACCGCGATCCGGCCGACGGCGGGCGCGGTGATCGGGCTGCTCATCGCGGGCGACGCGGGCTCGCTGGAGCAGGCCGTGCTGGCCGCGAGCGGCGGGGCGGCGGCCCTGGTCAGCCACCTCGTCAAGGGCGGGCTGCGGCTGATCGTCAACACCTCGCCCGAGCCCGTCACGAACATCGGGGTGAGCCTCGGGGAGGACGTCGCGGTGGCCGGTGTGGCGACGCTCGTCGTCGTCGCGCCGGCGGTGGCGTTCGGGATCGCCGCGGTGCTGCTGGTCCTCGGCGTGATCCTGCTCGTGGTGCTGTGGAAGAACGTGCGGCGCGGGTACCGCCGCTACCGCGCGTGGCGGGAGCGGCGGCTCGCGGTCGGCTGATCAGCCGAAGAAGACCTCGGCCTCGGCGTACAGGGCGGGGTCGACGACCTTGAGCTCCTTCGTCGCCTCGCTCAGGGGCACCATCGTGATGTCGGTGCCGCGCAGCGCCGTCATCTGGCCCCAGTCGCCCCGGTGCACCGCGTCGATCGCGTGCAGGCCGAAGCGGGTGGCGAGCCAGCGGTCGCGTGCGGTGGGGGTGCCGCCGCGCTGCACGTGCCCGAGCACCGTCGTGCGGGCCTCCTTGCCGGTGCGCGCCTCGATCTCCCGGGCCAGCCAGTCGCCGATGCCGCCGAGGCGGACGTGGCCGAACGCGTCCTTCTCCTCGTTGAGCAGGGACTCGTCGCGGTCCTTCGGCTTCGCGCCCTCGGACACGACGATGATCGGCGCGTAGTCGAGCCGGAACCGCGACTCGACCCAGGTGCAGACCTGCTCGATGTCGAAGGGCACCTCGGGGATGAGGATGATGTTGGCCCCGCCCGCCATGCCGGCGTGCAGCGCGATCCAGCCCGCGTGCCGCCCCATGACCTCGACGATGAGCGCGCGGTGGTGCGACTCGGCGGTGGTGTGCAGCCGGTCGATGGCCTCCATCGCGATGTTCACCGCGGTGTCGAAGCCGAAGGTGTAGTCGGTGCCGGAGAGGTCGTTGTCGATCGTCTTCGGCACCCCGATGACGTTGACGCCGATCTCGTGCAGTTTCGTCGCGACGCCGAGGGTGTCCTCGCCGCCGATCGCGATGAGGGCGTCGACGCCGAGGTTCTGCAGGTTGGTGCGGATCTTCTCGACACCGCCCTCGATCGCGAACGGGTTGGTGCGCGAGGAGCCGAGGATCGTGCCGCCGCGGGGGAGCAGGCCCCGGACGGCGGGGATGTCCAGGGGCTTGGTGAGGGCCTCCAGCGGCCCGCGCCAGCCGTCGCGGAAGCCGACGAACGAGTAGCCGTACTCGGGGACGCCCTTGCGGACGATCGCCCGGATGACCGCGTTCAGTCCGGGGCAGTCGCCACCACCGGTGAGCACGCCGACGCGCATGTGAGAGGCCTCTCCATCGATGCAGAAGTGGGCACACGCTAGCGTCGCCGGGTTCGACGGTGCGAGGAGGGCTGGACGTGCGGGAGCTGACGGCCGACTGCGCGCGCTGCACGGCGCTGTGCTGCGTCGTCCCCGCGTTCGCCGCCTCGGCCGACTTCGCGATCGACAAGCCCGCCGGGACGCCGTGCCCGAACCTGCGGCCCGACCACGGCTGCGGCATCCACACCTCCCTGCGCGACCGGGGGTTCCCCGGCTGCACCGTCTACGACTGCTTCGGCGCGGGGCAGCAGGTCGTCCAGGTGACGTTCGGCGGGCGCCCCGACGCCCGCGTCGCCGCGGTCTTCCCGACGATGCGGGTGCTGCACGAGCTGCTGGCGTTCGAGACCGCGGCCCTGGCGATGGGGACGGCGCTCGACGACGACCTGCGCCGCGCCCGCGACGAGACGCTGCGCCTGTCCGACGGCACCCCCGACGCGCTCGCCGCGCTCGACCCGTCGGCGCACCGGGCGGAGGTGGCGGGGCTGCTGCGCGCGGTGAGTGCGCTGGTCCGCGACCCGGCGGGCCCCGACCACGCCGGCGCGGACCTCGTCGGGTCCCGCCTGCGCGACCTGCGCCGCGGCTGCCTGCGCGGGGCCGTCCTGCTCGGGGCGGACCTGCGCGGAGCCGACCTGCGCGGGGCGGACGTGCTGGGCGCCGACCTGCGCGGCGCCGACCTGTCCGGCGCCGACCTCACGGGTGCCCTGTTCTGCGTGCAGGCCCAGCTCGACGCGGCCCGCGGCGACGGGGCGACCGTGCTCCCGGCGGGGACGGGGCGCCCGGCGCACTGGGCGCCGGGAGACGGCGGTCCCGGCTGAGGCCGGCCTGCGGACCCGCCCGGGTGCGGGCCGCCGCCCGCGCACCTTCCCGCGGCCCGCGCACGTCCGGACGTGCGCGGGCGGCGAGCCGGTGCGCGGGCCCGTTCAGGCCACGGCGTCGACCAGCCCGTACTCCAGCGCGTCGGCCGCGGTGAGCCAGCGCTCGGCCGCGGTGTCGGCCGCCACCCGTTCGACGTCCTGACCGCTCCGGGCCGCGGTCACGGCGAGCACCTCCTGCTTCTGCTCGCCGAACACCGCTGCCCCGACGGCGCCGGCCGAGGGCGTGCGCAGGGCCAGCCGGGCGTGCGGTGCGGCCGTCCGCTGCCCGGGCGCACCCGCGGTGACGATCAGCTGCCCCACCCCGGCCACGACGCCGACCGCGCAGGTGGCGACGGCGGGTGCGACCAGCGCCATCGTGTCGACGACGGCGAGCCCGGCGCCAGCCGACCCCGCGGTGCAGGACACGGTCAGCGTGATCCCGCGGCGCGGGTCGCGGGCGGCGAGGAGCCGCAGCCGGGCACACACCCGGTCGGCGGCGTCGGTGTCGAGGACGCCGCCGACGTGCACGACGCGGACGTCGAGCAGGTGCTCGACGAGCGGGTCGGCCCCGGCCACGAGCACCGTGGAGGTCAGCGACGGGACGGCGGGTTGCGGGGTGACGGTGGGCTGGCGGGGTTCGTGCACGGTGGCTCCTCGGTCGGCGGTACCTCGACGCTAGGGCGGCCGGCTGCGCCGGCGGGCGGCGTTCGCCGAGGGCCCGCGTTTGCGCCGTCGGCGAACCGGACATCCCACCGCCGTGGAACCCCTCGACGACGCCCACGCCCGGCCCGCCGGTGCCTCCGACGACCTCGTGTCCGCGGTCGGTGCGCTGTCGGAGGCGTTGGAGCGGATCGAACGGGCCCGCGGAGCGCTCTACGAGTTCCACCAGCTCACCGGCGGCGCCGACGCCCAGCTCGACGACGTCGTCGACACGCTGCGGGCCGAGGGGCACGGGGATCTCGCCGAGCGGATCGCCGACGAGCTGATCGGCCTCAACGCGATCGCCGGGCGCTGGACGTTCCAGATCGTCGAGGAGTTCGACGACGGCTACTACGCGACCTGGCGGGAGCTGGAGCGCACGGTCCGCGACGCCACGATGGGCGGGCGCCGCCACGTGCTGGAAGCGGAGATGAAGGCGCGTCGCCGCACGGCGGGTCGGGCTGGCCACGAGGCCACTCCGGGAAGCTGATCGGGGGATTCACCTCGCGTCCATCCGGGCGCCACCGGCTCCTCGATCGGGCTACCTAGTGTCGGAGCGTTCCCGAGCTCCCACCAGGAGGATGACCGTGGCCCAGTCCTGCCCGGATGCCGAACCCACCACCCGGACCGGCCTGCTACCGCTGGTCACCGACCAGCACCGCCCCGGCCGTCTCTACACCTGCCGCTACCGCTGCGGCGACGCCTGCGCGCAGCCCGTGCCCAACCGTTCCGAGAACGAGTACTTCGGCACGATCCTGCAGCGCGCGATCTCCCGCCGCGGCGCACTGCGCGCCGGGGCGGTGATCACCCTGGCCGTCGGGGCCACCGGGGCGCTCGCGGCCTGTGCGCCCGCAGCTCCCGGCGCCCCCGAGGGCACCGGCGGTGGCCTGCCCGCAGGCCTGGACTACGAGACCGTCCCCGTCAACAACACCGACGCGATCACGGTGCCGCCGGGCTACCGCAGCAACGTCGTGATCCGCTGGGGTGACCCGATCGTCGACGGCGCCCCGGAGTTCGACTTCGCGAACCAGACGCCCGAGGCGCAGGCGCAGCAGTTCGGCTACAACAACGACTTCTGCGGGGTGCTGCCGCTCGACGGCGACCGCCTCGTCATGTTCAACAACCACGAGTACACGATCGAGCCGCTGATGTTCGCGGGCTACGACGAGGAGAACCCCACCGAGACGCAGGTGCGCATCGGGATGGCCGCGCACGGGCTGTCGGTGCACGTCGTCGAGCGCGACCCGGCCACGGGCGAGATGCGCGCGGTGCTCGACCCCCTCAACCGCCGCTACACCGCCACGTCGGAGTTCGTGCTCACCGGTCCCGCCGCCGGTTCCGCGCTGCTGCGGACCACGGCCGACCCCACCGGCACCCGTGTCCTCGGGACGCTCAACAACTGCGCGGGCGGCGTCACGCCGTGGGGAACGTTCCTGTCCGGCGAGGAGAACTTCAACCAGTACTTCGCCAACGCCGCGTCGGTCGTCGACCCCGTGGTCCTCACCCGGGCCGAGCGCTACGGCATCACCGAGGAGGCGTCGGAGCGCAAGTGGGAGCGCTTCGACCCGCGCTTCGACATGCTCGCCGAGCCCAACGAGCCCAACCGGTTCGGCTGGATCGTCGAGGTCGACCCGCAGGACCCGGCGGCCACGCCGGTCAAGCGCACGGCGCTGGGCCGCTTCAAGCACGAGGGCGCCACCATCCACCTCGCCGCCGACGGCCGCGCGGTGGCCTACATGGGCGACGACGAGCGCTTCGACTACGTCTACAAGTACGTCTCGAACGCGACGGTGCAGGAGGGCAACACCCGCGCCGCCCGCGAGGCCAACGCCACCCTGCTCGACGAGGGCACCCTCTACGTCGCCCGCTTCACCGGCAACAGCCCGGCCGCGGAGATCACCGGCGACGGGGCCCTGCCCGCGGACGGCGCGTTCGACGGGACCGGAGAGTGGATCAAGCTCGCGGCGGGCACCGAGTCGTTCGTGCCGGGGATGTCGGCCGAGGAGGTCTACGTCTTCACCCGCCAGGCCGCCGACCTCGTCGGAGCCACCAAGATGGACCGTCCCGAGGACGTCGAGGCCAACCCGGTGACCGGACGCGTCTACATCGCGCTCACCAACAACACCGACCGCGGCACCGAGGGGAAGGCCGGTCCGGACGAGGCGAACCCGCGCATCGAGAACGCGCACGGGCACGTCGTCGAGTTCGAGGAGGACGGCGGCGACGCGGCGGCGGGGGCGTTCGCGTGGCGGATCCTGCTGGTCTGCGGCGACCCGGACGACCCGAGCACGTACTTCTCCGGGTTCGACAAGTCCCAGGTCAGCCCGATCACCTCGCCGGACAACCTCGCGTTCGACGGCCACGGCAACCTGTGGATCTCCACCGACTCCGGGCGCGCGCTGGAGGTGCCGGGCGCGCCGGCCGGCATCAACGACGGGCTCTACGGGGTGTCGCTGGAGGGCGAGACGCGCGGGCGCATCGCGCTGTTCGCGACCGTGCCGAACGGTGCGGAGTGCTGCGGCCCCGTCGTCACGGACGAGTTCGTGCTGATCTCGCCGCAGCACCCCGGGGACCTCGACGGCGCGAGCACCGAGACGCCGCAGTCGACCTGGCCGGACGGGCCGGGTTCGCAGCCGCGGCCGTCGGTCGTCAACATCTGGCGGGAGGGCGAGGGCGGGCGCCCGGGGCGGATCGGGGAGTAGGAGCTACGTGCAGAGCCCGGCGAGCGGGTCGCCCGACCCGCCGCCGCGCTCGAACGACACGTGAACGTGGTCGTAGTGGTTCTCGGTGACGCCGCCGCGGTCCGACATCGACTCCCAGCCGTCGCCGTAGTTGACGCGCTGGCGCCAGATCACGTAGCTGATGCCGAGCGCCTCCTGGTTGGCCAGGGCGCAGTCGGCGATCCGGTCGCCGCGCTCGCGCTCGGTCATGAAGTCGATCGCGAGGCCGCGCGGATGGTCGGAGACGCGGGCGCGCCCGGCGACGCCGATCAGCGTCGGCGACTCGTAGAGGCAGGAGATGAAGCGGGCGGCGTCGCGGACGAAGTCCTTGACCGACCCGAGCCCGCGCAGCGGCACGTCGCAGTTCGCGGCGGCCTCGCGGGCCAGGCGCGCCTCCTCCTCCGCGCGTGCGGCGTCGGCGAGCCCGGCGGCCTTGAGCAGCGACTCCGCGTCGGCGACGGGGGGCAGGGAGTCGTCCTGGCCCAGCACCGGCAGGATGCTCGCGGCGAGCAGCCGCCCGTCGACGAGCTGCCCCTCGACGGGAGCGGCCGGGGTCGCGGCGAACGCGGCCGCGGGGGTGGGGGCGGCGGCGGTCCCGGCGGCCGACTCGGCGGCCAGTGCGAGGGACGCGGTGTCGTCGGGGGCGGCCGGGAGCACCGGGACGAGCGGCGCGGCGACGGACAGCAGCCCGGCGGCCGCGGCCGCGGCCACCAGCCCGTTGCGGACGGCCGGCGCGGAGTGCCGCGGGCCGACGCGGGGGGCGAGGGCGGGGAACTCGCGGGGCGGGGCGGGGAACTCGCGGGGCGGGGCGGCGAACTCGCGGGGCGGGGCGGCGAACTCGCGGGGCGGGGCGGCGAACACGCGGGGCGGGGTCCGGTCGTCGGGCCGTTCGAGCAGGGCGACCCCACCGCCGCCCTCGTACGGGGCAGGCGGCGCGTCGGCGCGACGCGGCGACGCACCGGGGACCGCGACCGCCTGGGGAGCGGGCCGCTGGTGCGTGCGCCGGCCGGCGGGGGAGCGATGCCGGGACACGTCTACCTCTTCGTCGGGCCGTCCGGCGTCCGGTTCGGGGACCGGCCGGGGTGGGGACCCCGGTGCCGTACGGGCTGTTCCGTCGCCGATGGTAGCGAACTGGTCACGGATCGGAGTCAACCGTCACTCCGGGTGGGTCGGGCGTGTCGCTCGGCGCGACGAGCGGCGATCAACACCCGGCGAGGCTGCCGCCGCCGCCGGAGTCGAACGAGACGTGCACGTGGTCCATGTGGTTGGCCGTGGCACCGCCCCGGTCCTCCATGGGCTCCCAGCCGCTGCCGTGGTTGATCCGCTGCTCCCAGATGACGTAGCTGATGCCCAGGGAGTCCATGTTGCGCAGGGCGCAGGCGGCGAGCGAGTCGCCGGTGGAGCTGTCGACCATGAAGTCGATGGCCTTGCCCGACGGGTGGTCCGAGGTGCCGGCGCGGCCCGCCACGCCGTGCATGGCCGACACGTCGAAGATGCAGCCGAGGAACTCGGCGGCATCGCGCACGAAGTCCTTCACGGCGCCCAGCTGACCGGTGTCCATCCCGCAGTCGCCGACGGAGGACCGGCGCTCGGCCTCCGCGGCCTCGGCGGCGGCCCGCTCGGCCTCCTCCGCGGCGCGGGCCTCGGCGGCGACGCGCTCCTCCTCGGCCCGCGCGATCTGCTCCTCGGCCATCTGCACGGCCTTGACGAGCGGCGTGGGGTCGTCGAGCACGTCGGTGTCCGGCACGACCGGCACCACCGCCGGGAGCATCAGCACCTCGGGTACGTCGCCCTGGGCCGGGAGCTCGGAGCGGGCCGCGACGTCGGCGATCTCCGGGGTCGCGGCGGGTGCGGCGGCTCCCATCAGGGACAGCGCGCCACCGGCGACGGCGACGACCGCGGCACCGCGGCGCACCGGGGTGGAGCCCAGCGGTCCGGGGAACGCCGGTGCCGACGGGGCGGAGACGGGGACCGCCCGGCGCGTCGAGGGCGATCCGGTCGCCCGGCGCAGTGCCGGGGACGGAGAGCCCTCGTGCGCGCGGCGACCTCGGGGGGAGCGATGCCGAGCCACGTGTGAACCTTCCGGGCCGACGGTGCGGCTGGACGTCCGGTTCGGGGGAGCCGGTCGGGTGGGGAGTCCCGTGTCCAGTTCGTGACCGTGCCGTCACTGACCCGGGACCGAAACTAGGCAACCTCCGCGCGTTCCGCTCGCTCGGACGCACTCCGCTACGGCGACCGTCACGCAGCGTGCGACGAACGGCGCCTGGCTGGCCCATTCGTCGCACGGGGCGCGGTCACTGCTCGCGCAGTCGGACCACCCGGCCGTCGAGGGGCTGCAGGTCCCGGGCGTCACCGTCGGGGAACAGTTCGCGGACGTCGGCGATGGTCTCGTCGGCCAGCGCGCCGGGGGTGCGGAACACGAGCCACGACACGCCCTCGGTGTTGGGCTTCGTGGTGAGCGATCCGGGGTAGCGCAGGGTCGAGAGGTCGGCGGGCAGGTCGCCGGCCAGGTCGGCCCCGAGGATCGCGACCTCCTCACCGCACTCCTCGGGCAGGTCGTCGAGGACGCGGTCGGCAGCCGTGGTCCCGGGCCCGCCGCCGTCGAGGAACCGGCCGATCACGAGCGTCTCGTCGTTCGGGCCCTTGTGCACGAAGTGCTGCTCGACCGGGAAGCGGCGCCCGTCGAGCGTGTGCTCGGACCCGGTGTGGAAGTGGAACTGCTCGAGCTCGTAGCGGACGCCGTCCAGCGAGATGCCCGCCGCGCCCGCCGGGACCTCGGCCTCGATCGTCTCCTCGCGGCCGCGGGTGGTGCAGCCGGTCGGGTCGTCGGGGTCGCGACTGACGTAGCGGACGGACAGGTCGACCGACCGCGGGTAGTCGACGACGAGCTCCGGCAGCTCGGGTGCGGCGACGGCGTCGGTCGTGCTCAGCGCGATCGGGCTCTGCTGCGGGCCCATCGGGGGTGCGGGGCTCGTGGACGCCGCGCCCGTCTGCGGAGGGTTCGTGAGGGGCGGTGACGGGGTGGCGGCGCAGCCGACGACCCCGGGGGCGAGGAGGAGGGCGGGTACGGCGGTCAGGAACGAGCGGCGGGTGGGCACGACGTCGAGCTCCAGTTCCAGGTCGGTTCACTCTTCTCGGTGACCCGGAAGCTACGCCCGGAAGTGGATCATTGCCAGTGCTAAACGTATGTCGTCCCCGATGTCCGAAACCTGGGAGGACCGACGATGAGCAGCCCGAATCCGGGGCCTGATCGACCCGTGTAGGGTTCGTGGTGTTCGTCCGTCGGTTTCGGTGTTCGTGTGATGCACGCCCGCAGGAACAAGTTGTCGGAGTCAGCCCGGTCCACAGAGGTCCGGGGGGTCGCCGTCAGGGACGGTCGGTCGGGTGGTCGCGCAGTGCGACCCCCACCACCATCTGCTAGGAGCTCATCGCATGGCGCAGGGAACTGTGAAGTGGTTCAACGGGGAGAAGGGCTTCGGCTTCATCTCCGTCGACGGGGGCGGCGCTGACGTCTTCGTGCACTACTCCGAGATCGACGCGGGCGGCTTCCGTTCGCTCGACGAGGGGCAGCGCGTGGAGTTCGAGGTCGGCCAGGGCGCCAAGGGCCCGCAGGCCACCGGCGTTCGCGTCGTCTGACCCACCCTTCTTCGCGGAAGCCCGTCACCCTCTCGGGGGTGGCGGGCTTCCGTCGTTCCCGGGGGCGGTCGGGAGTGGCCTGGGATGCGTCGGACGGTGCTCCGGCGGTCGGCAGCCGGTCAGGCCGGCGGGTCGTCCAGCAGGTACCAGGGCACCATGTTGATCGCGCCGTTGAGGCCGGGCATGGGCACGCCCTGCGCGGTCAGGTCACGCTCCTCGTCGCGCGCCACCACCATCCACCGCCCGGCGGTGTCGCGACTGAGTTCGAGCTCGACCGTCTGGTCCTCCTCGTCGGCCCGCGAGCGGTAGATGCGGCACCGCGAGGCGACCTCCCAGATCTGGGCGTCGACGAGGAAGGGCACCTTCTCCAGGATGGGGAGCACGTCGTCCATGTCCGGAATCTAGCGGTGCCCCGCCGCGTCGGGTGTCTCAGAAGTTGCCGCGCCGCTCCTGCTCGCGCTCGATGGCCTCGAACAGGGCCTGGAAGTTGCCCGCGCCGAAGCCCAGGGACCCGTGCCGCTCGATGATCTCGAAGAACACGGTCGGGCGGTCGCCGAGGGGCTTGGTGAAGATCTGCAGCAGGTAGCCGTCCTCGTCGCGGTCGACCAGGATCCCGCGGCTCGCCAGCTCCTCGACCGGCACGCGGACACGGCCGATCCGGGCGCGCAGGGCGGGGTCGGAGTAGTACGAGTCCGGTGTGGACAGGAACTCGACGCCGCGCTCGCGCAGTGCGTCGACCGTGCGCAGGATGTCCGTCGTGGCCAGCGCGAGGTGCTGCGCGCCGGGCCCGCCGTAGAACTCCAGGTACTCGTCGATCTGGCTGCGCTTCCTGCCGATCGCGGGCTCGTTGAGCGGGAACTTGACGCGGTGGTTGCCGCTGGCCACGACCTTGCTCATCAGTGCGGAGTACTCGGTGGCGATGTCCCCACCGACGAACTCGGCCATGTTCGTGAAGCCCATGACGCGGTTGTAGAAGCCGACCCAGGTGTCCATCTCACCGAGCTCGACGTTGCCGACGACGTGGTCGAGCGCCTGGAACAGGCGGGGCCCTGCCGTCACGCCGCCGCGCGCGACGAACCCGGGCAGGTAGGGGCCGGAGTACCGGGAGCGGTCGACGAGCGTGTGCCGGGTCTCGCCGTAGGTGGCGATCGCGGCGGAGCGGACGGTGCCGTGCTCGTCGGTCACGTCGTGCGGCTCCACCAGCACCACGGCGCCCTGGGCGCGGGCGTGCGCGACGCAGCGGTCGACGTCGGGCACCTCGAGGGCGATGTCGACGATCCCGTCGCCGTGGCGGCGGTGATGGTCGGCGACGGACGAGGCCGGGTCGACGGCCCCGGTCAGCACGAACCGCACGGCGCCGGAGCGCAGGACGTAGGCGTGGTGGTCGCGGTTGCCGGTCTCCGGGCCGGAGTAGGCGACCAGTTCCATGCCCCACACGGCCTGGTAGAGGTGCGCGGCCTGGGTGGCGTTGCCGACGGCCCACACGACGGCGTCCCAACCGGTGACGGGGAACGGGTCGGTGTCGCCGTCGTGCTCCACGAGGCCGACGAGCTGCCGGAGCTGGTCGAGGTCGAGATCGGCCAGTCGCTCCTGGCCGGTGAGGGTCTGGTCGATGCTCATGCACCCATGACAGCGTCACGACCCGACACTGCGCAACAGGCCCCGCTCGGGCTGGACGGGATGGGCAGATCGGCCAGTCGGAACCGTCAGAAACTGTACAGTCTGCCCATGTTGGACGCCCTCGACGTCGACCTGCTCCGCGCCCTGCGGGAGACGCCCCGCGCCGGCGTCCTGGAACTGTCCCGCACGCTCGGGGTGGCGCGGGGCACCGTGCAGTCGCGGCTCGACCGCCTGGAGCGCGACGGCGTCGTCACCGGTTACGGGCCCGACGTCGACGTCGTCGCGGCCGGGTTCGCGGTGCAGGCGTTCGTGACGCTGGAGATCGCCCAGGGTGCTCTCGACGACGTCACCGCGGAGCTCTCGGCGCTGCCCGCGGTGCTGGAGGCCTACGCCACCACCGGCACGTCCGACGTGCTGTGCCGCCTCGCCGCGGCCTCGCACGAGGACCTGCAGGAGACGCTGCTGCAGATCGACCGCTCCGGCACCGTCTCCCGCTCGACGAGTGTGATCGTGCTGTCGACCGTCGTCGCGCCCCGGACGGCGCCCCTGCTGGAGCGGGGCCCGCGCCGATCGTCGCCCCGGGCGCCCGCGTACCGCCGCGACCCCGTCTCCCGCCGTGACCGGGACGGGCCCCGGACGTAGCGACCGGGCGTACGCCGACCTGGCGTGCTGCCGGCGCCGGTGGTCGGGTTCGCGGCGGGCGACGGCGCAGGCGGCCTGAGGGCGTGGCGGCGGTCACGGCCGCGGTTATCACGGCTGCGGCGTGTCAGGGGTGGTCGGTACCGTCGGATCACGGCGGCCCGACCGGTCGCTGGAACGGGGGGAAGTACATGTCCGGCGATGGTGTCGCTCTCCACGAGCCGGGGGCACCGGCCACGCGGGTGGGTCTGGCGATCGGGCTGCTGGTCGGCTCGGCGTTCGTCATGATCCTCAACGAGACGATCATGAGCGTCGCACTGCCCGTGCTGATCGTCGACCTGCAGATCAGCGCGAGCACGGCCCAGTGGCTGACCAGCGGGTTCCTGCTCACGATGGCGGTGGTCATCCCGGTCACGGGGTACCTGCTGCAGCGCTACTCGCCGCGGCAGGTGTTCGTCGCGGCGATGACGATCTTCTCGACGGGCACGCTGATCGCGGCGCTCTCGCCCGGCTTCGAGCTGCTGCTGGTGGGCCGCGTGGTGCAGGCCGTCGGCACCGCGGTGATGATCCCGCTGCTGTTCACCACGGTGATGACGCTGATCCCGATCGAGCGCCGCGGCTCGACGATGGGCACGATCTCGATCGTCATCGCGGTGGCGCCCGCGGTCGGCCCCACGATCTCGGGCCTGATCCTCTCCGCGCTCGACTGGCGCTGGATGTTCTGGATCGTGCTGCCGATCGCCCTGGTCGCGCTCGCCACCGGGGCCACGCTGCTGCGGGTGCCGGTGCAGACACGCAAGGTCCCGCTCGACGTCCTGTCGGTGCTGATCTCCGCGGTCGCGTTCAGCGGCCTGGTCTACGGCCTGAGTGCGATCGGCGAGGCCGCGCGCGGCGGGGCCCGGGTGCCGCCGTGGATCCCGGTGGCCGTCGGGGCGGTGGCGATGGTCGTGTTCGTCCGGCGCCAGCTGCGGCTGCAGCGCGACGACCGCGCCCTGCTCGACCTGCGGCCGTTCGCGCACCGCTCGTTCGTCGTGTCGGTCCTGCTCGTGGCGCTGAGCATGATGGCGCTGTTCGGTGCGCTGATCCTGCTGCCGCTCTACCTGCAGGAGGTGCTGGGCACCGACCCGTTCACCACCGGGCTGGTGGTGCTGCCCGGCGGCCTGGTGATGGGCCTGCTCGGCCCGGTGGTCGGCCGCGCCTTCGACCGCGTCGGCGCGCGCCCGCTGGTGATCCCCGGGTCCGTGGTGCTCAGCGCGGCGCTGTGGATGCTCACGCTGCTGGTCGGCGGCCCGCTGTGGACCGTCGTCGCCGCGCACGTCGTGCTGAGCGCGGGCATCGCCGTGATGCTCACGCCGCTGATGACCGACGCCCTGAGCTCGCTCCCCGCGTCGCTGTACTCGCACGGCAGCGCGATCATCACCACGCTGCAGCAGGTGGCGGGCGCCGCGGGCACCGCGCTGTTCGTCACCGTGATGACGATCGCATCGGTGTCGGACGGGGCGATCGACGCGGCCGGGGTCCGCGTCGCGTTCGGGACCGCCGCGGTGATCTCGCTCGGCGCGATCGGGGTGTCGCTGCTGGTGGCGCCGAAGAGGAGGGCCGCGGCCGAGAAGGTCGACGCCGCGGCATGACCCGTTCGGTCGTCGGCGACGTCGGCGACCTCCTGATCCCGGCCGGTGCGCTGCACGAGTCGGTGGGGGCGGGGCCCGGGCTGGACGGGCGACGTTCCGCACCGGCTTCGGCACCGGTCGCGCCGACTTCGATCCCGCCGGGCTCCTCGCCCCGACCTCAGCCGTCGAGGTGGAACGCGGTGAGCCGGGCCGCCTCCGCGTCGACCTCGTCGCGGGCGGCGGGCGGCAGGGGCTCGAACGGCGCGGTCTCCACGCGCCCGTCGGTGAACCGCCAGGTGCCCGCCACCCGACCGTCCACCAGGAACGTCGGCATCGACTGCGGCTTGCGGACGTGGAACACCTCGTGCCGGTGCTCGGCCGGGACGAGGCGGGCGCGGGTGGCGTGGCCGAGGAGCAGCGCGCCGTCGAAGTTGCCGAGGAACCGCACCGGCGCGGGGGTGTCGGCGTCCGGGAGCGGGGCGCGCGGCAGGTCGACGAGCAGGGTGCCGTCGGGGTCGCGGGCGGTGCGCAGTACGAGGCGGTCGAGCACGGTCTTCGTGTGCGTGATCGTCCAGCCGGCGTAGCGGCCGAGGTCACCGGGCGTGGCGGGCCCGTAGCCGCGGAGGTAGCGGCGGGCGAGCAGCTCCTCGGCCGCGGCGGGGTCGACGGGGGTGCGGGGGGCCTTCGCGAGGCCGTAGACGTGCGCGCGCGGGCGCTCCCATGTGCCGGCGGGTGGCACGCGCACCAGGTCGATCCAGAGCTGCACCCCGGCGAACGCGTCCTTCGTGAACCCCGCCGCGAGCAGCCCCTCGACGAGCGCCGCCTGGGTCAGCGGTCCGCCGGCGAGCAGGTCCCGGACGGTGTCGGCGGCGGCCGCCATGTCGATGCCGGTGCTGCGGGGATCGCGGCTCCACAGCAGCCTGCGGTGCGCGCGCACGGCCTCGGTCATCGGCGGGTGGTCGGCGGCGGAGACCATGTGGATCGTGCAGCGCATCACCCAGCCCTGGATGATCCGGCCGCGGGTCAGGGCGTCGGTGAGGTCGGCGCGGCGGAACCCGGCGAGCCGCGACCACAGCCCGACGTAGGCCGACGGGCTGTACTGCGTCTGCAACCCGCCCACCCGCTCGACGGCCGCGACCGGCGTCAGGTCGGCGCGCTCCAGCAGCAGCTGCCGGGCCAGCAGCGCCCGGTTGAGTCGCGCCCACGACAGCTCCCGTTCGGCCACGTGCCCATCCTTCCTACCCGGTGAACGCGGCCAGGAAGCGGTCCCGGAATCCCTCCATCGGCCAGACCGGGGCGTGCGGGGCGGGGCGCAGGCCGGGTGTCCAGCCCCAGGAGGCGATCCGGTCGAGCACCGCGGGGTCGCGGGCGACCACGGAGACCGGGACGTCCGCGGTCGCGCCCCCGCCGGTGACGGCCGCGGACGGCTGGTGGTCGCCGAGGACGAGGAGCACGAGGTCGTCGTCGCCGTAGGCCCGCACCCAGGAGACGACGCTGCCGAGCGAGTAGGCGATCGAGCCCGCGTACTCCGCGGGGCCCGGCGCCACCTCGTGGTACACCGACCCGTCGCCGACGGCCGTCCAGTCCAGCACGGGCGGCACGTACGCCCACGGCGCGTGGCTGCTGACCAGCGCGATCTCGGCCATCAGCGGCGCGTGCGGGGTGTCGCGCTCGGCGCGCTGGAAGGCGGCGAGGGTGTACTGGTCGGGCACGGTCGCCCAGCCGTGGTCGGGGCCGCGGTAGCCGAGCGCGGGGTAGTCGTGGACGGTGTCGTAGCCGTAGAAGCCGGCCTCGGGCCACTCGCGGGTCGTGCCGGGCATGACCCCGACCGTCCGCCAGCCGGCGTCGCCGAACGCGCTGCTCAGCGTCATCCGGTCGCTGTCGACGAGTGCGGCGTAGCGACGCTGGTCGTCGACGCGCAGGCCCGAGAGGAACGTCGCGTGGGCCAGCCAGCTGTTGCCGCCGACGACCGGTGAGGTGAGGAAGCCGCTGCGCGTGGCGAACCCGGCGGCGTCGAGGTCGCGGGTTCCGGCGTCGAGGTGCGGGCCGACCAGGTCGACCGCGTCGCGGCCGTAGCTCTCGACGAACGCGACGACGACGTCCTTGCCCTCGAGCGCGGTGAGGAGCCCGTCGGTGTCGCGGTAGGGGTCGGCGGCGAGCTCCGCGGCGAACGTCTCGGCGTCGGCGAGCCCGTCGCGGACCTGGACGGCGTGGTCGCGGACGAGCAGTGCCGCGCCCGCGGAGGCGACCGGGGCGCCGACGAGCGCGGCGACCACCCAGACCGGCGCCAGTACGGCGACCGCGCGGGCGGCGGTGCGCCGGTGCGCGACGGCGAGCCGGGCCAGGTGCCGGACGGCCAGCGCGACCCCGACGACCACCGCGATCGCGACGACGACGGCCCCCAGCACCGCCCCGACCGCCGCGACCGGGCCCGCCGACCCCGCGGCGAACTCGACGCCCGCCCCGACCGAGGTGGCGTCGAGCAGGGGGTCGAACGGGCGGGCCAGCACGGCGCGGAACCCGGCGTCGAGCACGGCGACGACGGCGACGACCCCCAGACCGATCCCGGCGACGGTGGCGGCGGGCCGGACCGCCCGGGCGGGCAGCAGGAGCAGCAGCGCGACGAGGAGCAGCCCCTCGACGGGCAGCCGCAGCACCCCGAGGGCGTCCCGTGGGACCACCAGCGCGACGAGGACGACGAGTGCGGCGGCGGCGGTCCTCACCGCGCGTGCCACAGGAACACCACGCTCTGCCCGAAGGACCACACGAGCAGGGCCAGCGACACCGCGACCGTCCAGCCCGGCGCCCCGGCGACGGCCGCCACCAGCACGATCCCCTGCACCGCGGCCACGACCTTCGCCGAGTACCGGACCGGCAGGGACCCCCGCAGCCACCCCAGCACCCGCCCCGCGGCGACGTACGCGTAGCGCATCAGCCCGATCGCCAGCACCCACGGACCGAGCAGCGTCGCCACGTGCACGGACAGCACCAGCAGCAGTACCGCGTCGACCTCCATGTCGAACCGCGCACCCAGCGCCGAGACCGTGCCGGTGCGCCGGGCCACCCGCCCGTCGACGGCGTCGAGGACGAGCGCGACGGACGCGACGACGACGATCGGGACCGGCCCCGCCCCGTGGACCACCAGTGCCAGCACACCACCGACCAGTGCGGCCCGGGCGAGCGTGACCACGTCGGCCGGTCCGAGGGTGTCGGTGCCCGCGCGCCGGGCGGCGGTGTCCAGCAGGGCCCAGAGCCCGGCGGCGAACCCGAGCCCGGCCGCCCAACCGGCCGCGCCGAGCCCGGCGACCGCCGTCAGCAGCGCGAGCAGGACGACCTGGGCCGCCGCTCCGCACGCCTGCTGCGCGCGTCGCTGCCGGGATACGGTCGTCACGGGGCTTGTGTACACACATCGGACACGGCCCGGAAGGCGTCGGAGTTCAGAGGGGATCGGGTGGATCACAGTGCATCCGGCGGTTCAGGGGCACGTGCCTTCTGGGTCGTCGAACCGGGGCACGGCGAGATCCGCGACGTCGCGCTGACGGCCCCCGGCCCGGACGACGTGCTCGTGCGCACCCTGACCTCCGGCGTCAGCCGCGGCACGGAGACCCTCGTGTTCCGCGGCGGGGTGCCGCAGAGCCAGCACGCGGCGATGCGGGCACCGTTCCAGGACGGGGAGTTCCCCGGACCCGTGAAGTACGGCTACCTCAACGTCGGCGTCGTCGAGCAGGGCCCGCCGGACCTGCTCGGACGCACCGTGTTCGGGCTCTACCCGCACCAGACCCGCTGGGTGGTCCCGGCGACCGCGGTCACGATCGTCCCCGACGACGTCCCGCCCGCCCGTGCGGTGCTGGCCGGCACCGTCGAGACCGCGGTCAACGCCCTGTGGGACGCCGCCCCGCTGGTCGGCGACCGGATCGCCGTCGTCGGGGCCGGGATGGTCGGGTGCTGCGTCGCCGCGGTGCTCGCCGGGTTCCCGGGTGTGCGCGTCGAGCTGGTCGACCTCGACCCGGCGCGGGCCGCCGTCGCCGACGCGCTCGGCGTCGGCTTCGCCCTCCCGGCGGACGCGGCGGGGGACCGCGACCTCGTGGTGCACGCCAGCGCCACCGACGCCGGGCTCGCGCGGAGCCTGGAGCTGCTCGCCGTCGAGGGGGAGGTGCTGGAGTTGAGCTGGTACGGCGACCGCGCCGTCACCGTCCCGCTCGGCGCGGGCTTCCACTCGCGGCGCCTGAGCATCCGCGCCAGCCAGGTCGGGATGGTCGCCCCGGCCCGGCGGGGACGCCGCAGCCACGCCGACCGCCTCGCGCTGGCGCTGCGCCTGCTCGCCGACCCGCGCTACGACGCGCTCGTCACCGACTCGGCGCCCTTCGACGACCTGCCGCGGCTCCTGACCCGCCTCACCTCCGGTGAACCGTCCGGGCCCTGCGTCCGTGTCGTCTACGGCTGAGTTCTCAGCTGTACGGAAGGGGCAACCGTTGTTCAGCATCACCGTCCGCGACCACGTGATGGTCGCGCACAGCTTCCGCGGCGAGGTCTTCGGGCCCGCGCAGCGTCTGCACGGCGCCACGTTCGTCGTCGACGCCACGTTCCGCAGGCGCGATCTCGACGCCGACAACATCGTCGTCGACATCGGGCTGGCCACGACCGAGCTCAAGGGGGTCCTCGCCGACCTCGACTACCGCAACCTCGACGACGAGCCCGCCTTCGCCGGGATCAACACCTCCACGGAGTTCCTGGCGAAGGTGGTCGCCGACCGGCTGGCCGACCGGGTCCACTCCGGCGCGCTGGGCGAGGGTGCCCGCGGACTGGCCGGGATCACCGTCGCGCTGCACGAGTCGCACGTCGCCTGGGCGAGCTACGAGCGCGCGCTGTGATCGGGGCCGGCACGAGCGGGGCCGTCCACGTGATCGTCCCCGCCGACATCGACGACACCTCCCGTCCCAGCGGCGGCAACACCTACGACCGGCGCGTGATCGCCGGGATGCGCGCGGCGGGTGCGACCGTGGCGCAGGTCGCCGTCGCCGGGCGGTGGCCGCGGCCGTCGGTCCCCGAGCGCGGTGCACTGCAGCGCACCCTCGCGGCCCTGCCCACCGGATCGGCGGTCCTGATCGACGGGCTCGTCGCGTGCGGCGTCCCCGACGTCGTCGTGCCGCAGTCGCGTCGCCTGGAGATCGTCGTGCTCGTGCACCTGCCGCTCGGCGACGAGGTGGGCGCCGCCGACCTCGCGGACCGCGAGCGCGAGACGCTGCACGCCGCGGCGGCCGTCGTCGCCACCAGCCCGTGGACCGCGCAGCGGCTGCGCGAGAAGCACGATCTCGGGTCCGTCGACGTCGTCACCCCCGGCGTCGACCCGGCCCCGTCCGCGGTCGGGACCGACGGCGTGGGCCGGCTGCTGTGCGTCGGCTCCGTGACGCCGACGAAGGGCCAGGACCTGCTGGTCGAGGCGCTCGCCCACGTCGCCGACCGGTCGTGGAGCTGCGACCTCGTCGGACCGCTCGGCCGCGCCCCCGCGCACGTCGCCGACGTCCGGGCGGCGATCACCCGGTACGGGCTCGACGGCCGGATCCGGATGCCGGGAGCGCTGGTCGGTGCGCCGCTCGCCGCCGCGTTCGCCGCGGCCGACCTGCTCGTGCTGCCCTCCCGCGTCGAGGCCTTCGGGATGGTCGTCACGGAGGCGTCGGCCCGCGGGATCCCGGTGCTCGCCACCGACGTCGGGGGAGTCCGGTCGGCGCTGGGCGGCGCCGGGCTGCTCGTCCCCACCGCCGACGTCCCGGCCCTCTCGATGGGTCTGATCCGCTGGTTCGACCGGCCCGACCTGCGCACCGAGCTCCGCGCGGGCGCGCAGGCCCGCCGCACCGAGCTCACCGGGTGGGAGGTGACGTCCCGATGCCTGATCACGATCCTGGACCGCGCTCGGAGCGGTACGCCCGCCTGAGCGTCGCGGGCTCACCGGTCTGCACCCCGGGCTGGCTGACCCTGCGCGAGCCCGCCGACGCCGACGCCCGGTCGGCCGAGCTGGCCCAGCGGGTCGGCGGGCTCGCCCCGACGGTCGTCCGCGACGTCGGGTGCGGCACCGGGTCCATGGTGCGCTGGCTCGCGCCCCGGCTCGCGGGATCGCCGCGGTGGATCCTGCACGACCGCGACCCCGACCTGCTCGCGCGCGCCGTCGCGGGCACCCCGTCAGCGGAGGGGGTCGGAGGCGACCTGACGACACTGCGCGCGGCCGACCTGGCCGGGACGTCGCTGGTCACGGCGTCGGCGCTGCTCGACCTGCTCACCGCCGAGGAGGTCGACGCGCTGGCCGCCGCGTGCGCGGGGGCCGGGTGCGCGGCGCTGCTGGCGCTGTCGGTCACCGGGGACGTCGCGATCGACCCGCCCGACCCGCTCGACGCCGCACTGGCCGCCGCGTTCGACGCCCACCAGCGCCGGACCGTCGACGGCCGCACCCTGCTCGGCCCCGATGCCGGGCCCGTCGCCGCCGCGGCGTTCGCCCGGCACGGCATGGCCGTCGAGACCCGCCCCAGCCCGTGGCGGCTCGGGCCGGAGAGCGCCGAGCTGGCCGAGGAGTGGCTGCGCGGCTGGATCGCCGCCGCCGTCGAACAGCGGCCCGACCTGGACCGGGAGGCGGGTCGGTACCTGCGCCGCCGGCTGGTCGCGCGCGCCGCCGGGGCCCTGCGCGTGACCGTCGGGCACGTCGACGTGCTGGCGGTCCCGTCGTGAGGGTGCTGATCGGGGCGGCCGTTCTCGTCGCGCTGGCCGTGTGGGTCGGCACCGACGCCGTGCTCGCCGGCCTCGCCGCGATCGACCCCCCGGCCGTGCTCGCCGCGCTCGCCGTCGGGCTGCTCACCACGCTGTGCGCGGCCGGTCGCTGGTGCCTGGTCGCACGCGGACTGGGGTTGGCGCTGCCGTTCGCGACGGCCGTCGCCGACACCTACCGGGCCGTCGCGCTCAACTCCGTCCTGCCCGCGGGCGTGCTCGGCGACGTGCACCGCGCCGTCGCCCACGGCCGCGCCGACGGGCGGGGTCTGCGCGCCGTCGTGCTGGAGCGGACGGCGGGGCAGGCGGTGGTGGTCGTCGCCGGGCTGCTGGTGCTGCTCGCGCAGCCCGTGCTGCTCGGCGGGCTGCTGCCCGGGTTCGCCGTCGGGGCGGGGCTCCTCCTGGCGGCGTCCCGGGTCCCGCGGGTGCGGTCCCTGCTCGTCCCCTTCCTCGTCGACGTCCGGCGGTTCACCGCCCGCACCGCTCTGGCGGTCGTCGCGCTGTCGCTGACCGCGCTGGCCGGGTACCTCGTGCTGTTCGTCGTCGCCGCGCGGGCCGCGGGCGTCACGGCGCCGGTCGGCGAGCTGCTGCCGCTGCTGGTGGTGGCCCTGCTGGCGATGGTGCTGCCGCTCAACGTCGGGGGGTTCGGACCGCGCGAGGCGGCGGGCACCGTCGCGTTCTCCGCCGCCGGGCTCGGTGCCGCGCAGGGGCTCACCACCGCCGTCGTCTACGGGGTGCTGGGCATGATCGCCTGCCTGCCGGGCCTCGCCGTCCTGCTGCGCCCGGTGCCGCGGCCGGAGCCCCTCCCGTGCTGATCCTCGTCCGCCACGGCCAGACCGCGGCCAACGCACGCGGCCTGCTCTGCGGGCGTGCCGATCCGCCGCTGACCGACCTCGGCGGCCGTCAGGCCCGGGCGCTGGCGGCGGTGCTGCCGCGGCCGTCACGGGTCGTGTCGAGCCCGCTGGGCCGGGCCCGCGCGACCGCCGCGGCCTTCGCCCCGGCGGGTGTGGAGGTCGACGAGCGCTGGATCGAGATGGACTACGGCACCCTCGACGGCGCCGCCCCCGCCGACGTCGACGTCGCCACCTGGTCGCGCTGGCGGACCGACCCGGACTTCGTGCCCGCGGGCGGGGAGTCGCTCGCCGCCGTCGGGGTGCGGGTCCGGGAGGCGTGCCGGGACCTGGCGTCCGACGCCGCCCGGGGTGACGTCGTGGTCGTCAGCCACGTCTCGCCGATCAAGGCGGCGGTGGCGTGGGCACTGGGCCTGGCCGACGTCGCGGTGTGGCGGCTGTTCCTCGCCGACGCCGGGGTGTGCCGGATCGACACCGGCGGGCGGGTGCCGCGGCTGGTGACGTTCAGCGATCCGGGCTGAGCCGCGCATAGACGTCGCCGGAGCGGCCGAGCGGGCGGAACCGGTCCAGCAGCGCGCGGAGGCCGTCGGCGTCGAGCCACCCCTCGGAGGCGAGGGTCATGGTCTCGACCGGCGAGTAGTTGTAGCGGTACGGGCCGAGGGCGTCGACCAGGTCGAGCGCGGCGAGTGCGGCGTCGTGGGCGGGCGGCAGGTACTCGAACGACAGCGCCCGGACCGGCCGGCTCAGCCCGTGCAGCACGTCGAGCTCGAACCCCTCCACGTCGATCTTGACGAACGCGGGCTCACCGTGGGCGGCGATCAGGGCGTCCAGCGTCGTCACCGGGACCTCGACGGAACGGTCCCAGCGCACCCGGGCGAAGCCGCGGTCGGTGCCGACCGTGCCGATCCACTCCGGCGACATCGACGACACCGTGGGTGTGGCGCTGGACAGCCCCAGCCGGGCCGTGCCCGCCGCCGCGCCGACGGCGACCGGTGCGATCACGACGTCGTCGTCGCGCCCGAAGAGCAGGCGCAGCACCGTCAGGCAGTCGGGCTGGGGTTCGAGCGCGACGACCCGCACCCCGAGCTTGCGCCACGCCCGGACGCGGCTGCCGACGTGCGCGCCGACGTCGAACGCGACGTCGCCCGGCCCGAGGAACCGCCCGTAGAAGGCGACGATCCGGCGGTGCCGGCCGGGGATGCCGTGGTACATCGCGAGCGAGCGGGCCACGCCCCGCACGCGCGCGAATCCGCTAGCCAACGACGTCGCCCCAGACCGCCGCCGCGCCGCTGTGACCGGCCAGGACCGTCGCGACGACGGCCACCACCCCGGCGACCGCCGCCAGCACCCCGACGATCCGCCCGCGGTCGCGGCGGGCCAGCAGGTACGCGGCCACGGCGAGGACCGCGAACGGCCACGACGTGAGGACGGTGAGCGTGCCGAACCGCTCGTGCTGGTCGATCACCGGCTCGAAGCCCGGCGTGATCTCGATGGCGTCCTCCAACTGCTCGCCCGCGATCCGGGCCGCCACCGCGGCGACCGCGCCGCCGAGGGCCCCCGCCGCGACGAGCAGCCCGTACGGGCGGGCCCACACCGGACGCACGGCCACGGCGACCGCGCCGAGCGCCGCCAGGGGGAGCAGCACGACGACGGCGTGCACGAGCAGTGGATGGGCCGGGACGCCCGCGACGGAGAACACCGCGGCATTGTCCTACGGAACATCGCCCGCTCCCGGGGCGTTCGGAGTAGAGGTTCTTCGACATCTGGAGGTTCGCACCATGTCCGAAACGGCCATCCTCGCCGGCGGGTGCTTCTGGGGCGCCCAGGAGCTGCTGCGCAAGCGGCCCGGCGTCCTCTCGACCCGCGTCGGCTACTCCGGCGGCGACACCCCGAACGCCACCTACCGCAACCACGGCGACCACGCCGAGGCGGTCGAGGTCGTCTTCGATCCCGACGTCATCTCCTACCGCGCGATCCTGGAGTTCTTCTTCCAGATCCACGACCCGTCGACGAAGGACCGGCAGGGCAACGACGTCGGTCGCAGCTACCGCTCCGCGATCTACTACACGACCGACGAGCAGAAGCGGGTGGCCCTCGACACGATCGCCGACGTCGACGCCTCGGGCATCTGGCCCGGCCGCGTCACCTCCGACGTCGAGCCCGCCGGCCCGTTCTGGGAGGCGGAGGAGGAGCACCAGGACTACCTGCAGAAGTCGCCCTACGGCTACACCTGCCACTACGTCCGCCCCGACTGGGTCCTGCCGCGGCGCGAGGCCACGGCCCGCTGACGACGGACGGCACCCCCGGAGCACGGGGGTGCCGCTCACCCGGGCCCGGTCAGAGGAGGCCGGCGGCCCGTGCCGCCACGACCGCCCGGCCCCGGTTGGTCACCCCGAGCTTGCGCATCGCGCTGTGCAGGTAGGACTTCACCGTGACGACGCCGATGCCCATCTCGGCGGAGACCTCGGCGTTGGTCGACCCGACGGCGACGAGCCGCAGCGCCTCCGCCTCCCGAGGTGACAGGGTCGGGCCGCCGACGACCGGCTGCACCGGCGTGGCCGCGTCGGCGAGCTCGGTGTGGATACGGCTCAACCGGGCCCGCAGCCGCGGGTCGGCCGTGGAGCGGGCGAGTTCGGCCAGCTCGTCGAGCGCCGTGGCGACGCGGCCCTGCGCGGCGGGCGTCCCGATCAGCGCCGTGACGTCCCGCGCGACGTGGGCGGCGACGATCCCCGCGTTGCGGACGGCGAGGTCGCCGATGCGGCTGCTCTCCCGCGCCGCGCCGTACAGGACCCCGCGCACCGCGCCGTCCACGACGACCGGGTACGCCATGACCGACGCCAGCTGCTCGTCCTCCACGACGGCCTGGTCGTAGTCGTGGGTGATGCCCGGCGTCGAGGCGTAGTCGCTGACCCGGCACGGCGTCCTCCGCTCCATCGCGGCGCCGCCCAGCCCCCGCCCGGTGACGACCCTGACGAGCCGGAGCGCGTCGCCGTAGGTGCCGGCCGTCCGGCTGATGGTGAGCTGCAGCGCGCCCTGCACCGGCCGGGTGCTCCCGCCGAACACGACCGGCAGCCCGGTCGCGCTCCGGAGCTCGGCCAGGTGGCGGGGCAGGACCGCGTCGAGGGCGCGGGACATCGCTTCGTCGTCGATCACGGACTCCTTCGTCCTGATCAGGCGGTTTCCACCCGAGGTGTCGTGGGGTGCAACGACGCGCGGGTCGCCGAGAACATCACCCGATCGGGTCGTTCCGGCCTACCTACTTTGGTTCGTGGTCGCGTCACCTCGTCCGGACGGGCCCGGTTGGGTCCACAACGTGTGCGATGTCACCGCCCACGGACCGGAGGAGGAGCCCCGATGCCCACACCCGCCACCACAGGGAGCCCACCGGTGCCGCTGCGCCGGGTCGCGGCCGCGAGCTGCGCCGGGACGACGATCGAGTTCTACGACTTCTTCATCTACGGCACCGCGGCCGCGCTGGTGTTCCCGAAGGTCTTCTTCCCCGCGCTGGGCTCCACCGCCGGCATCGTCGCCTCGTTCGCGACGTTCGCGGTGGCCTTCTTCGCCCGCCCCGTCGGTGCGATCGTGTTCGGCCACTACGGCGACCGCATCGGCCGCAAGCGCACCCTGATCTCGACGCTGCTGCTGATGGGCATCGCGACCGTCCTGATCGGACTGCTGCCCGGAGCCGAGACCATCGGGGTGGCCGCGCCGATCATCCTGGTGGTGCTGCGGTTCGCGCAGGGATTCGCCGTCGGCGGGGAGTGGGCCGGGGCGACGCTGCTGACGGCCGAGTACGCGCCGAAGGAGAAGCGCGGGCTCTACGGGGTCTTCCCGCAGCTCGGCCCGGCGATCGCCTTCGCCCTGTCGTCGGCCACGTTCCTCATCACCGGCCTCGTCATGGGCGACACCGACGAGGCGTTCCTGTCCTACGGCTGGCGGATCCCGTTCCTGCTGTCGATCCTGCTCGTCGGGGTCGGGCTGTGGGTGCGCCTGTCCATCGAGGAGACCCCGGCGTTCAAGGAGCTCCAGCAGCGGGCACAGGCGGACGCCGCGTCGCCGGACCGGTCGCGGCGGCTGCCGTTCCTGGACGCCGTGCGCGCCCAGCCGCGCGAGGTGCTGCTCTCGGCCGGCGCGCTGGCCATGCTCTTCGCGTTCTTCTACATGGGCACCGCCTACCTGACCTCCTACGGCACCAACCCCGACGGCGCCGCGCTCGCCCGCCCGGTCGTGCTGGGTATCGGCATCGTGGTGGCGGTGGTGTTCGGCATCGCGACCGTCGTGGCGGGGGTGCTGTCGGACCGCTTCGGCCGGCGCAACGTCATCCGCACGTCCTGTGTCGCCGGGATCCTCTGGGCGCTCGTGCTGTTCCCGCTGCTGGACACCGGCACCGCGACGGCGTTCGCGATCGGCCTGTCGGTCACGATGGTGATCTTCGCGATCGCTTACGGCCCGGCCGGGTCCTACCTGCCCGAGCTGTTCGCCGCGCGCTACCGCTACACCGGTGCGGGGCTGGGCTACAACCTCGCCGGCGTGCTGGGCGGGGCGATCCCGCCGCTGCTCGCCGCGGGTCTGGCGGCGTCGTTCGGGTCGTTCGCGATCGGCGTCATGCTGTCGCTGATCGGCGTGCTCTCGCTGGTCTGCGTGTCGCTGCTGCCCGAGACCCGCAACCGGGCGCTGGAGCACGAGCAGACCGAGACCGTCCGGGCCTGACCGACCACCCTGCGGTGGTGGCGCGGCGCCTCGGCTCCCTGGGCGCCGCGCCACCGCACCCCCCCGGCGACGGCCGCGACGGGCACCGAGCCCGGCGCCGCTCGGGGCGGCGGGTACGGCCGCCGCCCCGGGCGGGGACCACGGTGCGGCCGGGGTCCGGCCGGGCAGCCTGCCGGCGGTCGTGACCAGGTCGCGCCCGAGGGTCCACACCGCGCCGTGGTCACCGCGACAGGGCCCGTGGGAGGGCGGGTGCCCGGCCCCAGCGCCCTCACCAGCGTCGCTCTGGTCCGCTCGTCGTGGATCGGGTACGCCCAGCCGTCGGTCGACTCGAGGACCGTCGGGTGTGCGAGGACCACAGCCCCGACGGCCGCACCGCCGTCACGGCGTCGAGCCGGGTGCGCAGCGGGCCGCGCGGGCGGTGCACGACGAGCGTCCCGTCGGTGTGCAGGACCGCGGTGTGCGCGGTGTGCGCGACCTGCCATGCGACGACGGCGCCGACCGGGAGCAGGACCAACCCCGGCAGCCCCCCGCCGGCCAGGGCCGACGCGACGAGCACCAGGCCGGCGCGGGCGATCAGGGCGGAGAGGCCCAGCCACGTGCGTCAGGATCCGCGCAGCGGCCGACGGGCGACGCCGTCGACCTCGGGCTCCGCCATGTCCGCTCCCCGTCCCGCCGACGCCTGCGCACCGGCGAGCGTGGACGAGGACGCGCGGGGAAAGGGGAGTGCCGCGGATCGGCTGTGGTGCCCCCGGCAGGATTCGAACCTGCGCTTTCGCCTCCGGAGGGCGACGCTCTATCCCCTGAGCTACGGGGGCTCGGGTACGTCGAGCCTAGCGCACCCGCCCGGTCACAACGGCAGGGGAGTCCCGCCGCGCTCGACCAGCAGCCGGCGCAGGTAGTCGGACTCCGACGCCTGCGAGCCGAGCATCTGCGCGGCCAGGCTGCGGACCTGCGGGACCGCGGCGACGTCGGCCGCGTAGCGGAGCATCTCGGCCCCGCCCTCGTGGTGGCGCAGCATCAGCTGGAGGAACAGCACGTCGAGCTGAGGGCCGGTGGCGGCGCGCAGCGCGTCGAGGTCGGCCGCGGAGGCCATGCCCGGCATCGTCGTGACGACGCCGGTGGCGGCGTCCATGTGCCCGTGCCCGCCGGGGCCGCCGGCCATCCATCCCATGTAGCCGCCGATCGGCAGCGCGGGGGCGTCCCACAGGGCCAGCCACCCCTGCATCTGGCCGACCTGGTTGTTCTGCGTCTTCTCGATGTCGGTGGCGATCTGGGCGAGGACCGGGTCGGCGGTGTGGTCGCGCTCCCAGCTCGCCATCTCGACGGCCTGCAGGTGGTGCACCGACATGTCCTGGGAGAACCCGACGTCGACCGGGCCGGGCTCCGGGGTCGACGAGCCGGGGAGGCCGAGCAGCAGCCCGCCCGCAGCGCCGAACAGCAGGAGCCCGAGGACCGCGACCAGCGCGACCAACGGGCGCACCCACCGCGCCTCGCCGCCACCGGTGGGCGGCGGCGAGGTCGTGGTGGGCGGGGCGGTGACGGTCACGATCCGGCGTCGGGGGTGACGGTGTCGGCGCCCGCGGTGCTCTCGGGCTGCGTCCCGGGCGTGCCCGGGGCGGGCGCGGGGACGAACGGGGGCGGGTCGGCGCGGACGAACCCGCCGGGCCCGACCTCCTCACAGCTGGCCCCCGGCTCGGGGTGCGTGTTGCGGTTGACCCGCAGCGCGGCGACGAACTGGTCGATGCGGCCGTCGGCGACGTCGGTGAGCTTCAGCTGGTGCCCCCAGGACTGGAGCGAGAACGGGGAGTCCATACCGGGGTACGGCGACATGACCATGTACTGCTGGCCGTCGACCTTCGCGCGGAGCGTGTCGAGCGCGGCACCGGAGACCAGGTCGGGGTTGTAGGTGATCCACACCGCGCCGTGCTCCAGGGAGTGCACGAGGTTCTCGGTGCGCACCGGCTGGTCGTAGACGACGCCGTTGCACGCGGCCCAGACCGCGTCGTGCGCGCCGCCGAAGGGCGGGCTCTGGGTGTAGGCGACCTGCGTGACGGGATCGACGTGCTGCCCACCGGTGTACTCGACGACCTGGACGCCCTCGATCTGCGTCGACGGGTCGGGGTTCTCCGCCGTGGGGGTGAACGGAGCGAGCGCGGAGAGGCGGTCGGCGTTCGCCTGGTTCTGGATGAACGCGTAGCCGAAGACGGCCCCCGCGAACACCACCACGGCGAGCACCGCCGCGATCAGGCCCCACGGCGTCGACCGCTGGGTCACGACCGCGGCCCGCGCGTTGCGGGCCGCCTTGCTGTTCTTGCCGCTGACCATGAACCGTCCCACCATCGCGTCCGGGTGCCGTCACCCGGACGGCCCTTGCGGCCCCCGAGTCTAGGAGCGGTGCCTGAGAAACCGATGAGCAGCACCTCCTCGGGACGGAGGGGACGACGGGGGAGGCCCCGGGGCGGGTAGATCTAGACTCGGCGGGTGACCCCCGCCCAGCTCGCCGACCTGGTCCGCACAGCAGCGACCGAGGTCCTCACGACGCGCGGCCTGGACGTCGCGGCACTGCCCGACGACGTCGGTGTCGAGCGCCCCCGCAACCCCGACCACGGCGACTACTCCACCAACGTCGCCATGCGCACCGCGAAGAAGGCCAGCGTCCCGCCGCGCGACCTCGCGACCTGGCTGGTGGACGCCCTCGGCACCCTCGACGGCATCGCGTCGGCCGAGATCGCGGGCCCCGGCTTCATCAACCTGCGCCTCGCGGCCGACGCCCAGGGCGCGGTCGTCGGCGACGTGCTGGCGGCGGGCTCGACCTACGGCACCGGCGACGAGCACGCCGCCCGCACCGTCAACCTCGAGTTCGTCTCGGCCAACCCGACGGGGCCGCTGCACCTGGGCCACACCCGCTGGGCCGCCGTCGGCGACGCGCTGGGCCGGGTGCTGGCCGCGCGGGGCGCGAAGGTCACCCGCGAGTACTACTTCAACGACGCCGGCGGCCAGATCGACCGGTTCGTCGCCTCGCTGGTGGCCGCGGCCGAGGGGAAGCCGACGCCGGAGGGCGGCTACGGCGGCGCGTACATCGGGGAGATCGCGGAGAAGGTGCTCGCCGCGGAGCCCGGGGCGCTGACCGACCCCGACCGCGACGAGGTGTTCCGCCGGATCGGCGTCGAGCTGATGTTCGACGAGATCAAGCGCGCCCTGCACGCCTTCGGCACCGACTTCGACGTGTGGTTCCACGAGAAGTCGCTGCACGACTCCGGGGCCGTCGACGCCGCGGTCCAGCGGCTCAAGGACTCCGGCAACCTCTACTTCGCCGACGGGGCGTGGTGGCTGCGCTCCACCGACGAGGGCGACGACAAGGACCGCCCCGTCATCAAGAGCGACGGCAGGCCGGCCTACATCGCCGGCGACCTCGCCTACTACCTCGACAAGCGCGCCCGCGGCTTCGACCTGTGCATCTACATGCTCGGCGCCGACCACCACGGCTACATCGCCCGGCTCCGCGCGGCCGCGGCCGCGTTCGGCGACGACCCGGACACCGTCGAGGTCCTGATCGGGCAGCTGGTGCGGCTGTTCAAGGACGGCCAGATGCTCAAGATGAGCAAGCGCGCCGGCACCGCGGTGAGCATGGACGACCTGGTGGAGTTCGTCGGCGTCGACGCGGCCCGCTACTCGCTGATCCGCAGCTCGATCGACTCCGTCCTGGATCTCGACCTCGACATCCTGTCGAAGCGCAGCAACGACAACCCCGTGTTCTACGTCCAGTACGCGCACGCCCGGCTGGCCTCGCTGGCCCGCAACGCCGCCGACCTCGGCCTGGAGCCCGGCACGGCGTTCGGCCTGCTGGAGCACCCGCGCGAGGGCGACCTGATCCGGACGATCGGGGAGTTCCCCGCGGTGGTCCGCTCGGCCGCGGAGCTGCGCGAGCCGCACCGCGTCGCGCGCTACCTGGAGACACTCGCGGCGGCGTACCACAAGTTCTACGACGCCTGCCGGGTCCTGCCGATGGGTGACGAGGAGATCTCCGAGCTGCACCGCGCCCGCCTCGCGCTGTGCGTCGCGGCCCGCCAGGTGTTGGCCAACGGACTCGACCTGCTGGGCGTGAGCGCGCCGGAGCGGATGTGACCGGCGACGTGTTCGTTCCCGCGGAGGCGACGTCATGAGGGCGCATCCGGCGGGGCCCCTGCACGCCGGGATCTCGGCCCCGCCCGAGACGGCGGGCCCGCGTCCCGTCGACGCCGCGGGGTTCGACGAGCTGGCCCCCTCGGTCTGGCCGCGGAACGCCGCGCGCGGGGCCGGCGGGGCGCTGGAGATCGCCGGGCTCGACGTGCGCGACCTCGCCGCCGAGTACGGCACCCCGCTGTTCGTGATCGACGAGGACGACTTCCGCTCGCGCGCGGCGGAGTTCGCCGCCGCGTTCGGGGCGTCGTCGGTGCACTACGCGGCGAAGGCGTTCCTGTCCGTCGAGGTCGCGCGCTGGGTGGCGCAGGAGGGTCTCTCGCTCGACGTCGCGAGCGGCGGCGAGCTGGCCGTCGCGCTGCGCGCCGGGTTCCCGGCCGAGCGGATCGCGGTGCACGGCAACAACAAGTCGACCGGGGAGCTCGCAGCCGCGGTCGACGCGGGCGTCGGCCGGGTCGTGATCGACTCCTTCCACGAGATCGCCCGGCTCGACGCCATCGCCACCGACCGCGGGGTCGTCACGCCGGTGATGATCCGCCTGACGGTCGGGGTCGAGGCGCACACGCACGAGTTCATCGCCACCGCCCACGAGGACCAGAAGTTCGGGTTCTCGATCGCCGGGGGCGAGGCGGGCGCTGCGGCCGAGGCGGCACGACGGGTGCTGCGCTCGCCGGGCCTGTCGCTGGTGGGCCTGCACAGCCACATCGGCAGCCAGATCTTCGACACCGAGGGCTTCGAGGTGGCCGCGCACCGCGTCGTCCGCTTCCTCGCCGCGCTGCACAAGGAACACGGCGGCGACGCGCTGACCTCGCTCACCACCCTCGACCTCGGCGGCGGCTTCGGCATCGCCTACCGCGCGGGGGAGACCCCGCTCGACGTCGCCGAGCTCGCCGAGGAGCTGCGCGGCATCGTGAAGAAGGAGTGCCACGCGGAGGAGCTCGACGTGCCGGAGATCGCGGTCGAGCCCGGGCGCGCGATCGCGGGACCGGGCACCGTCACGCTCTACGAGGTCGGCACGCTCAAGGACGTGTCGCTCGGCGGGTCGACCGGCCGTCGCTACGTGAGCGTCGACGGCGGGATGAGCGACAACATCCGCACCGCCCTCTACGACGCGGTGTACGACTGCCGCCTGGTCTCGCGCTCCTCCGAGCGCGACGGCAGCGGCGAGGCCGTGCTGTCGCGCGTCGTCGGCAAGCACTGCGAGAGCGGCGACATCGTCGTGCGCGACTGCTGGCTGCCCGCCGACCTCGCCCCCGGCGACCTGCTCGGCGTCGCGGCCACCGGCGCGTACTGCTACTCGATGGCCAGCTCGTACAACCGCCTGCCCCGCCCCGCGGTCGTCGCGGTGCGTGCGGGGGAGGCGCGGGTGATCCTGCGGCGGGAGACGCCGGAGGACCAGTTCCGGTTGGAGGTCGGGCCGTGAGACCTGTCACGCCCGCCGACCGCCCCGGTGCCCGGCACCGGACCATGGGCCCACTGTCGTCAGCGAGGAGTCCTCAGTGAACGGGAACGCGGTGCGCGTCGCACTGCTGGGCTGCGGCACCGTCGGCGGGGAGATCGTCCGCCTGCTGCGCGAGCAGGCCGACGAGCTTGCGGCGCGCGCGGGAGCCCCCGTCGAGCTGGTCGGGGTGGCGGTGCGGCGCCCGCACAAGCACCCCGAGCTGGGCGATCTCCTCACCACCGACGCCACCGCGCTCGTCACGCGCGACGACGTCGACGTGGTCGTCGAGGTGATCGGCGGCATCGAGCCCGCTCGCACGCTGCTGCTCGAGGCGCTCAAGGCCGGCAAGTCGGTGGTCACGGCGAACAAGGCCCTGCTCGCGGAGGAGGGTGCGGCGCTCGCCGCGGCCGCCGACTCATCGGGTGTCGACCTGTTCTACGAGGCGTCCGTCGCGGGCGCGATCCCGCTGCTGCGACCCCTGCGCGAGAGCCTGGCCGGGGACCGGATCACGCGCGTCGCCGGGATCGTCAACGGCACCACCAACTTCATCCTCTCCGCGATGACGGAGTCCGGCGCCGGTTACGCCGACGCGCTGGAGGAGGCCACGCGGCTCGGCTACGCCGAGGCCGACCCGAGCGCCGACGTCGACGGCTACGACGCCGCGTCGAAGGCCGCCATCCTCGCCACGCTGGCCTTCCACACCCGCGTCACGGCCGCCGACGTGCACTGCGAGGGCATCCGGCACGTCACGGCGTCCGACATCGCCGCGGCGCGGGGCATCGGCTGCGTGATCAAGCTGCTGGCGATCTGCGAGCGCAGACCGGCCACCGACGCCGCTCCCGAGGCGGTCTCCGCCCGTGTCTACCCGGCGATGATCCCCGCCGCGCACCCGCTCGCCACCGTCGACGGCGCGTTCAACGCGGTGTTCGTCGAGGCCGAGGCGGCGGGGCAGCTCATGTTCTACGGTCAGGGCGCCGGTGGCGCGCCCACCGCGAGCGCCGTGCTGGGCGACCTCGTCGCCGTGGCGCGCAACCGCGTGCACGGCGGGCGCGGGGCACGCGAGTCGGCCTACGCGCACCTGCCGGTGCTGCCGATCGGTGCGGTGGACACCCGCTACCACGTGAGCCTGGAGGTGGCCGACCGCGCGGGCGTGCTGGCCACCATCGCGGGCGAGTTCTCCACGCACGGGGTGAGCATCGCCGCCGTGCGACAGACGGGCGGTGTCGCCGACTCCGCCGGGTCCGGCACCGTCAGCGCCGCCCGGCTCGTCGTCGTCACCCACGCTGCGCCGGAGGCCGCGCTCGCCGCCACGGTGCAGGTGCTGGCCGGGCTCGACGTGGTTCGCGCCGTCGACAGCGTGCTGCGCGTCGAAGACCTCGGACGAAAGGGAGTGGCGCCGTGACGTCGTTGACGACGCACCGCTGGCCGGGAGTGATCGAGGCCTACCGGGACCGGATGCCGGTGGAACCGGGGTGGACGGTGGTCACGCTCGGCGAGGGCGGCACGCCGCTGCTCCCCGCGCCGCACCTGTCCGAGCTGACCGGCTGCGACGTGTTCCTCAAGGTCGACGGCATGAACCCCACGGGGTCGTTCAAGGACCGCGGGATGACGATGGCGGTCACCGCAGCGCTCGCGAACGGCCAGCAGGGCGTCATCTGCGCGTCCACCGGCAACACGTCGGCCTCGGCCGCCGCGTACGCCACCCGCGCGGGCATGACCTGCGCGGTCCTCGTGCCCCAGGGCAAGATCGCGCTCGGGAAGCTGGCCCAGGCCGTCGCGCACGGGGCCCGGATCCTGCAGATCGACGGCAACTTCGACGACTGCCTCGAGCTCGCCCGCAAGACCGCGGCCGACTACCCGGTGGCCGCGCTCGTCAACTCGGTGAACCCGACCCGGATCGCGGGTCAGGCGAGTGCCGCCTACGAGATCTGCGACGTGCTGGGCCGCGCGCCCGACGTGCACTGCCTGCCGGTCGGCAACGCCGGCAACATCACCGCGTACTGGGCCGGCTACCGCGCGTACCTCGACGACGGTCTGATCCCCGCGCCGCCGCGGATGTTCGGTTACCAGGCCGCCGGGGCGGCACCGCTGGTCCACGGCGCGCCGGTCAAGAACCCCGAGACGATCGCCACCGCGATCCGCATCGGCTCCCCGGCGTCGTGGACGGCCGCGATGACGGCCCGCGACGACTCGAACGGGAAGTTCGCCGCCGTCACCGACGACGAGATCCTCACCGCCTACCGGTTGCTCTCCGCGCGCGAGGGCGTGTTCGTGGAGCCGGCGTCCGCGGCGAGTGTCGCCGGGCTCCTGCAGTCCACCGGCGACGGCACGCTGCCCCGCGGCTCGCTCGTGGTGTGCACCGTCACCGGCCACGGGCTGAAGGACCCCGACACCGCACTGCTCACCGCGCCCACGCCCACCGTCGTCCCGATCGACCCGAGCGCCGTCGCTGCGGCCCTGGAGCTGGCCTGATGGGACGGCCGAGCGAAGTCCGGGTGCGGGTCCCGGCCTCGTCGGCGAACCTGGGCCCCGGATTCGACTCGCTCGGTCTCGCGCTCGGCCTCTACGACGAGATCGAGGTCTGCGTCGCCGGCGACGGGGTGAGCGTCGAGGTCGTGGGCGAGGGCGCAGGGCAGGTGCCCTGTGACGATTCCCACCTCGTGGTCCGCGCCATGCGCACCGCGTGGAACATCACCGGCGACGCGCCGGCCGGCCTGAGACTGCGCTGCCGCAACGCGATCCCGCACTCGCGCGGGCTGGGTAGCTCGGCGACCGCCGCGGTGGCCGGGGCCGTCGCCGCGATCGTGCTCGCCGGGCGCGACGCGGAGCTGGAGCAGGACACGTTGTTGCAGGTCACGGCGGGGATGGAGGGGCACGCCGACAACACCGCGGCGTCCCTGCTCGGCGGGTTCGTGATCGCATGGGAGACCGTGGGGAACACCGCGGGGCGGTTCCACGCCGTACGGCTCGACGCGCATCCCGGGATCCGCCCCGTGGCGCTCGTCACGGGAACGGAGTCGTCCACGGCGACGACCCGGGGCCTGCTGCCCGACCGGGTCCCCCTGGTCGACGCCGCCTTCACCGGCAGCCGCACCGCACTCGCGGTGCTGGCGTTCACTTCTCGCCCCGATCTGCTGCTCCCGGCCACCGAGGACCGCCTGCACCAGGGCTACCGGCGTCCGGCCTACCCGGACTCCGCCGACCTGGTCGACGCGCTGCGCGCGCGGGGCGTCCCGGCCGCGATCTCCGGTGCCGGGCCCACCGTGCTCGCCCTCACCACCGGCGGCAGCCTGCCGGACGGGCTGGACCTGCGCGGCTTCTCGACGCTGCCGCTTCCCATCGACGCGGCAGGGGCGCAAGTCGAGATCGGCTGACACGCCCGGGGTGGTGGTTGCCGTGACCAGCGCGGGAGTCTAGTCTCGGCCTCGCAACGGCGATCCACGCGTCAACCGCGTGGCCACTCGGGCCATCTGCGCACCCCGGCACCCTGGTTCTCCCGAATCAGCGCTGGAGCCAGACCCGCGCCCGTCCCGAGCGGCCGTCCCCGCGAACAGTCGCAGCGATCGTCGCCCTTGCCTGTCGGGGCGGCCGCGAACTGGTCAGTTTCCCTGACCTGCGATCCGTAGACCGACATGTCGTCCGGCACACCGTCCGGGCGAGTGTGTGACATCCGCTGACCAGGGCAAGAGACCCGGTCGGTCAGGAAGGACATCTGTGAGCGAGACCGATCTCGTCAGCACCACGCCCGCCCGCAAGCGGGGTGGCCTCACCGGAATGGTGCTGGCGGAGCTCCGCCAGCTGGCCGAGGAGCTGAACATCTCCGGCACCACCGGGATGCGCAAGGGCGATCTCATCGCCGCCATCAAGGAGCGCCAGGCCGGCGCACCCGCCGCCCCGGCCCCCGCCGCGGCCGCCGCCCCGGCGCCCGCCGTCGAGGTGCCCGTCGCCGCGGCTCCGGCCCCGGCCGCCGCCGACAACGGCGCGGCCCCGGCCCCCACCACCCGTCGGCGCCGCACGGCATCGCGCCCGGCCGGCGCGCCCGACTCGACGTGGGCGCCCGCCGCGACCACCCCGCCGCCCGCGGCCGAGCCCCCGGCCCCCGAGGTCCCGGCTCCCGCTGCCGCGCCCGTCGAGGTCCCGGCCGCCGTCACCCCCGCCGTCACCCCCGCGGTCGAGACGCCCGTCGTGGAGACCCCGGCCGTCGAGGCCCCGGCAGCCGCCGTCGAGACGGCGGTGCAGGCGCCGTCCGTCAACGGGTCGGCCCCCTCGGCCGACACCGACGCCCCCACCGAGGGTGGTGGCCGTCGCGGCCGCAGCCGTCGCAACCGCAATGCCGAGCAGGCCGAGCCCGTGGCCGCCGACGCCGGTGACGCCACCGAGGAGCGCGGCGGGCGCAACCGCACGCGCGGCTCGCAGAACGGTGCCGCCCAGAACAACGCCACCCAGAACGGTGGCCGCAACGGCAACCAGGACGGGGCCGGCCAGAACGGCACGGCCGGTGAGCAGCGCTCCGAGGGCCGCGTCGGCGACGCCCGCGACGACAACCGGGGTGGCGGCGACCGCGGCGAGAACCGGAACGACAACCGCGGCGGCAACGACCGCAGCGACAACCGGGCCGACCGCAACGACAACCGCGGCGGCAACGACAACCGCGGCCCGCGCGACAACCGCCCGGACGACGACTCCGACGACGACGGCGACGGCCGCGGCCGCCGCGGCCGTCGCTTCCGGGACCGTCGACGCGGCCGCGACCGCGACCGCGGCGGCGCGGGCAACGGCGGCGGCCAGGGCAACGTCGACACCGAGGTGCGCGACGACGACGTCCTGCTCCCCGTCGCCGGCATCGTCGACATCCTCGACAACTACGCGTTCGTCCGGACCACGGGCTACCTCTCCGGCCCCACCGACTGCTACGTCTCGCTCTCGCTCGTGCGCAAGCACGGCCTGCGCCGCGGCGACGCGATCACCGGTGCGGTCCGCGAGGGCCGCGAGGGCGAGCAGTCCCGCCAGAAGTTCAACCCGCTCGTCCGCGTCGACACCATCAACGGGCAGGACCCGGAGGCGTCGCGCAACCGCGCCGAGTTCACCAAGCTCACGCCGCTCTACCCGAACGACCGGCTGCGCCTCGAGACCGAGTCGCACATCATGACCACGCGGATCATCGACCTGGTCATGCCGATCGGCAAGGGTCAGCGCGCGCTGATCGTCAGCCCGCCCAAGGCGGGCAAGACGATGGTGCTGCAGGCGATCGCCAACGCGATCACCACGAACAACCCGGAGTGCCACCTCATGGTCGTCCTGGTGGACGAGCGGCCGGAGGAGGTCACCGACATGACCCGGTCGGTGAAGGGCGAGGTCATCGCCTCCACCTTCGACCGTCCCGCCTCCGACCACACCACGGTCGCCGAGCTGGCCATCGAGCGGGCGAAGCGCCTCGTCGAGATGGGCCACGACGTCGTCGTGCTGCTCGACTCGATCACCCGCCTGGGCCGGGCCTACAACCTGGCCGCGCCCGCGTCGGGCCGGATCCTCTCCGGTGGTGTCGACTCCACGGCGCTCTACCCGCCCAAGCGCTTCCTCGGCGCCGCGCGCAACATCGAGAACGGTGGATCGCTCACCATCCTCGCCACCGCGCTGGTCGAGACCGGTTCCACGATGGACACGGTGATCTTCGAGGAGTTCAAGGGCACCGGCAACGCCGAGCTCAAGCTCGACCGCCGCATCGCCGACAAGCGGGTCTTCCCGGCCGTCGACGTCGGCGACTCGGGCACCCGCAAGGAGGAGCTGCTGCTCTCGCCCGACGAGCTGGCCGTCATGGTCAAGCTGCGCCGGGTGCTCTCCGCGCTGGACGACCAGCAGGCCATCGACCTGCTGCTCACCCAGCTCAAGAAGACCCGCACCAACATCGAGTTCCTGATGCAGGTCGCCAAGGGCCTCCCGGTCGGCGACACCGACTGACCCGCCCGGCCGCCCGCGGGAATCCGCGGGCGGCCCGGGTGGTTGAATGACCTGTCACGCTCCGGCCCCGGTTCACCTCGCACGACGAGGACCCGGTGCCACTTCGAGAGGAACCACCGTGCGATCTGGCATCCACCCCGAGTACGTCACCACCCAGGTGACCTGCAGCTGCGGCAACTCGTTCACCACGCGCAGCACCAAGTCCAACGGCTCGATCACCGCCGAGACCTGCTCCGCCTGCCACCCCTTCTACACCGGCAAGCAGCGCATCCTCGACGCCGGTGGCCGCGTGGCGCGCTTCGAGGCGCGCTACGGCAAGCGGGCCGGCAAGTAGTTCCGCCGACGGCGCCCACCCGATCCGGGTGGGCGCCGTTCGCGTGTCACGAGACCATCCGAAGGGACGAGGAGATGCCGGCACCGGCCGTCGACGCGATGCTCGCCGAGCACGCCGAGCTGGAGCTGCGCCTCGCCGACCCGGCCATCCACGCCGACGCGTCGCTGGCCCGCAAGCTCGGCCGCCGCTACGCGGAGCTGGGCCCGATCGTCGCCGCCTCCCGCGAGCTGTCCACCGCCCGCGAGGACCTCTCCGCCGCCCGTGAGCTGGCGGGGGAGGACCCCTCGTTCGCCGCCGAGGCCGACGACCTCGTCGCCCGCATCCCCGCACTGGAGACCCGCCTCGCCGAGCTGCTCGTCCCGCGCGACCCGCACGACGGCGACGACGTCGTGATGGAGGTCAAGTCGGGGGAGGGCGGCGAGGAGTCCGCGCTGTTCGCGAGCGACCTCGTGCGCATGTACACCCGCTACGCCGAGCGGCGCGGCTGGCGGACCGAGGTGCTCGACGCCAACGTCTCCGACCTCGGCGGCTACAAGGACATCACCCTGATCGTGCGGGCGCGGGCGCCCGAGCCCGACGGGGTGTGGAGCGCGCTGAAGTTCGAGGGCGGGGTGCACCGCGTGCAGCGCGTGCCCGTCACCGAGTCGCAGGGCCGCATCCACACCTCCGCCGCCGGCGTGCTCGTCTATCCCGACACCGGTGAGGACGCCGACGTCGAGATCGACGAGAAGGACCTGCGCGTCGACGTGTTCCGCTCCTCGGGCCACGGTGGGCAGAGCGTCAACACCACCGACTCGGCCGTGCGGATCACCCACCTGCCCTCCGGCATCGTCGTGAGCTGCCAGAACGAGCGCAGCCAGCTGCAGAACCGGGCGCGGGCGATGGAGGTGCTGCGGTCGCGGCTGCAGGCGGTGCACGAGGCCGAGCTGGCCGCGGAGGCGATGGCGGAGCGGAAGTCGCAGGTGCGCACCGTCGACCGCTCGGAGCGCATCCGCACCTACAACTACCCCGAGAACCGCATCGCCGACCACCGCGTCGGCTACAAGGCGCACAACCTCAGCACGGTCCTCGACGGCGACCTCGACGACCTGCTGACGGCCCTCACGGCGGCCGACCGGGCGGAGCAGCTGAGCTCATGACCGGCCGGCGAGCGCGACGGGGGACGGGCCGGTGAGCCGCCAGCCGCTGCGTCTCGCCATCGCCGAGGCCGAGCGGATGCTCACCGAGGCCGGGGTCGCCTCCCCGCGCGTCGACGCCGAGATCCTCGCCGCGCACGTCGTCGGGGTGGAGCGCGGGAAGCTGATGATGCACCCGCTCGTCGACCCGCCCGTGGTGGAGGCCCTGCGCCGGCTGGTCGTGCGCCGCGCCACCCGCGAGCCGCTGCAGCACCTGCTCGGCACCGCGGTGCTCGGGCCGGTCGCCGTGGCGGTCGGGCCGGGGGTCTTCACGCCGCGCCCGGAGACCGAGCTGCTGCTGGAGTGGGGGCTCCGCGCGATCGCCGACGTCGCGTCGCCGCTGGTGGTCGACCTGTGCACCGGCACCGGGGCGCTCGCGCTGGCCGTCGCCGCGAGCCGCCCGGACGCGCAGGTGCACGCCGTCGAGGCCGACCCCGGCGCGCTGACCTGGGCCCGGCACAACATCGCCGCGCACGGCGACACCGTCGTCCTGCACGCCGCCGACGTGCGCTGGAGCGACCTGCTCATCGAGCTGGAGTCGCACGTCGACCTGGTCCTGTGCAATCCGCCCTACGTCCCCGACGCCACGGCGCTTCCGCCCGAGGTCACCGAGTGGGACCCGCCCGGGGCCGTGTTCGGCGGACCGGACGGCCTGGAGGTCATCCGCGCGGTCATCGGGACCTCGGCCGGGCTGCTCCGCTACGGGGGCCACCTCGCGATCGAGCACGACGACACCCACGGGGAGGTCGTGCCCGCACTGCTGCGCCGCCGCAAGGTGCTCACCGACGTCGAGGAGCACCTCGACCTGACCGGCCGCCCCCGCTTCGCGACGGCCCGCCGCGTCGGGCCTCCGCCGCCCTCGTAGGCTCGCGCCCGTGCCTCCCACCTACGACTGCGCGGACGCCGACGCCCGCCGCGACGGCCTCGCCGCCGCGGCCCGTGCGGTCCGCGCCGGACGCCTGGTCGTGCTGCCCACCGACACCGTCTACGGCCTGGGCTGCGACGCGTTCTCCGCCACCGCCGTCCGCGCCCTGCTCAAGGCGAAGAACCGCGGCCCCGACATGCCGGTGCCCGTGCTCGTCGGCTCCTGGTCGACGATCGACGGACTCGTGCTCGGCGTGCCGAGGACGGCGCGGCAGCTGATCGAGGCGTTCTGGCCCGGCGGGCTGTCCCTGGTCCTGCCGCACGCCCCGTCGCTGTCCTGGGACCTGGGCTCCACCAAGGGCACGGTCATGCTGCGGATGCCGCTGCACCCGGTGGCGCTGGAACTGCTGCGCGACGTCGGCCCGATGGCGGTCTCGAGCGCCAACATCTCCGGGCAGCCCGCCCCCGCCACCGCGGCCGGCGCGGAGGAGCAGCTGAAGGGGAGCGCGGCCGTCTATCTCGACGGCGGCGACTCCGGCGAGCCCGTCGCCTCCACCGTCGTCGACCTGACCGGCGACGACCCGCTGATCCTGCGCGAGGGAGCGGTGTCGCGGGCCGACGTGGCCGAGGTGCTGGGCCGCGAGGTCCTCACCGCGTAGGACCCGGCAGGCCGATCTGGTCGGCCATCCGGTCGACGGCGTCGGTGAAGAAGGCCGCGCGGTCGTCGACCACGTTGTGCAGGTGCCCGAACAGCTCGAAGCCGATCAGCCCGAACAGGCCGGTCCAGGCGGAGATCGCGCGCTCGGCCAGCGCGGAGTCGCCCGGCAGGCCCATCAGCTCGGCGAGGCCGGGGTGCAGCGCCCCGGTGCCGCTCCCGTCCGGCACGACCTCCCCCGAGGCGACCCCGCGGGCGACGATCGTGCACAACACCTCGCCCACCCGCGCCGCAGGCCCGATCGTCGTCTCCGGGGCGGCGTAGCCGGGCACCGGTGAGCCGTAGACCAGCGCGTACTCGTGCGGATGGGCCTGCGCCCACTCCCGCGACGCGCGACAGACGGCGTGCCAGCGGGTGCGCAGGTCGTCGGGGGCAACGGCCGCGTCGGCCTGCTCGGCCGCGCTGCCCAGCGCGTCGTATGCCTCGACGATCAGCGCCGTCAGCAGCTCGTCGCGGCTGGGGAAGTAGCGGTAGACCGCCGACGACGCCATGCCCAGCTCGCGCGCGACGGCCCGTAGCGACAGCGCGCTCGCGCCGTCGACGGCGAGGTGCCTGCGGGCGACCTCGGTGATCTCGCGCGTCAGCTCGGCGCGGACGCGGGCACGGGCTCCGGTGGCGGTCACACCGGGCAGTCTCGCACAGATACGAGAGCACTGCTCTTGACAGTCGGGCCGCAGGTGGTGAACAGTGTGACGAACAGAGAGCAGTGCTCACGCATCGAAAGGGAACCCCATGTCGCAGCACGTGATCGTCGGAGCCGGAACGATCGGGAGCGGGGTCGCCCGCCTCCTCGCCGGTCAGGGCCACGACGTCCGGATCGTCTCCCGCAGCGGGTCGGGACCGGTGGGGGAGGGCATCGAGCGGGTCGCGGCGGACGCATCCGACGCCGACCGGCTCGCCGAACTGGCGGCGGGCGCCGACGCGCTCTACAACTGCGCCAATCCGCCGTACCACCGCTGGGCCACCGACTGGCCACCGCTGGCCGCCGCCCTGCTGACGGCGGCCGAGCGCTCCGGCGCGGTCCTCACGGTCATGTCGAGCCTCTACGGCTACGGCCCCGTGGACGCCCCGATGACCGAGGACACCCCGCTGGGCTCGGCGCCCGGCACCAAGGGTGCGATCCGCAACCGGATGTGGTCCGACGCGCTGGCCGCGCACGAGGCGGGGCGGATCCGGATGACCGAGGCGCGCGCGTCGGACTTCTACGGCCCCGGCCTGCGCACCACCGGCCACCTGGCCGAGCAGGCCGTCGGCCGGCTCCTCGACGGCAAGCGACCGCGCCTGCTGCAGGGCGACCCGGACGCGCCGCACTCCTGGACCTACGTCGAGGACGTGACCCGCACCCTGGTGACCCTCGCCGGCGACGAGCGGGCGTGGGGCCGGGCGTGGCACGTCCCGACCGGACCCGCGCAGTCGGTGAACGGGATGCTGGACCGGATCGCGCGGACCGCGGGCGTCCCCGAGCGACCGGTGCAGGTGCTGCCGGCGTTCGCGGTACGCCTCGGTGGGCTGGCGGTGCCGTTCCTGCGGGAGCTCGCCGAGGTCCGGTACCAGTTCGCGGAGCCGTTCGTCATCGACTCCTCGGTGGCGCAGGACACGTTCGGTCTCGCGCCCACGCCGCTGGCCGACGGCCTCGCCGCGACCGTCGCATGGTGGCGGGAGCAGGCGACGGTCGCGGCCTGACGGCCGGGTACCGTGGTCGCCGTGACGACACCGTTCTGGGGCCCCGACTTCGACGCACTGCAGCAGCAGGACCCCGAGATCGCGGGAGTGGTGCTCGACGAGCTGGAGCGCCTGCGCGGCGGGCTCCAGCTCATCGCGAGCGAGAACCTCACCAGCCCCGCGGTGCTCGCGGCACTGGGATCCACGCTGTCGAACAAGTACGCCGAGGGGTACCCCGGCAAGCGGTACTACGGCGGCTGCGAGGTCGTCGACCAGGCCGAGGAGATCGGCAACGCGCGCACGAAGGAGCTCTTCGGCGCCGAGCACGCGAACCTGCAGCCGCACTCCGGCGCGTCGGCCAACTTCGCCGTCTACGGCGCGTTCACCGTGCCCGGCGACACCGTGCTGGCGATGGACCTCAAGCAGGGCGGGCACCTCACCCACGGCTCGAAGGTCAGCTTCTCCGGCAAGTGGTTCAACAACATCAGCTACTCCGTCCGCCAGGACACCGAGCAGATCGACTACGACCAGGTCCGCGACCTGGCCCGCGAGCACCGCCCCAAGATGATCATCGCGGGCGCCACGGCGTACCCGCGGCTGATCGACTTCAAGGCGTTCCGCGAGATCTGCGACGAGGTCGGCGCGATCATGTGGGTCGACGCGGCGCACTTCATCGGGCTGGTCGCGGGCCAGGCGATCCCGTCGCCGGTGCCCTACGCCGACGTCGTCTCCGCCACCACGCACAAGGTCCTGCGCGGCCCGCGCGGCGGCATGATCCTGTCCAAGGCGGAGCACGCGAAGGCGCTCGACAAGGCCGTCTTCCCGTTCTCCCAGGGCGGGCCGCTGATGCACGCGGTCGCCGCGAAGGCCGTCGCGATGAAGGAGGCGGCACAGCCCGCCTACCAGACCTACGCGCGCCAGGTCGTCGCCAACGCCCAGGCGCTGGCGAAGAGCCTCGAGGCCGAGGGGATGCGCGCCACCTCCGGCGGCACCGACACGCACCTCGCGCTGATCGACCTGCGGCCGATCGGCGTCACCGGGGCCGACGCCGAGACCCGCTGCGACGCCGCGCGCATCACGCTCAACAAGAACGCGATCCCCTACGACCCGGCGCCGCCGCTCAAGCCGTCGGGCGTGCGCGTCGGGTCGCCGAGCCTCACCACGCAGGGGATGGACGAGTCCGACATGGCCGAGGTCGGCTCGCTGCTCGCCCGCGCGGTGAAGGCCGAGCACGGCACGTCCGCGGGCGACGCCGAGCTGGCGTCGGTCGCCGAGGCCGTGGGTGCGCTCGTGGCACGGGCACCCGCCTACCCGCGCCCCTGACGCGATCCTCCCCACGGTGCTGCTCGCCCAGGCACTCCCGGCGCAGATCCTCCCGATCAAGGAGTACCTGCTCGCGGGAGTGACGGCGGCGGTCGTCACGTTCCTGCTGGTCGGGCCGGTGCGGGTGCTCGCGCTGCAGGTCGGCGCGGTCGCCTGGCCGCGCGGCCGCGACGTGCACGTCACGCCGACGGCGCGCTGGGGCGGGCTCGCGATGCTGGCGGGTGTGCTGGCCGGGATCGCGATGGCCTACCAGCTCCCGGCGATGCGCCTGGCGTTCGCGTACTCCGAGGAGATGGTCGGGGTCGTGCTGGCGTCGCTGATCCTCGTGCTGGTCGGGGCGCTGGACGACCGCTACGAGCTCGACGCGCTCACGAAGCTGGCCGGCCAGACCACGGCGGCCGGGGTGATGACGCTGTTCGGCGTGCAGTGGACCGTGCTGCCGGACGTGTTCCTCGGCGGGCAGGTCGGGCTCGGCCGCGAGCAGGGTGTGCTGCTGACGGTGCTGCTCACGGTGGCGCTGGTGAACGCCATGAACTTCGTCGACGGGCTCGACGGCCTCGCCGCGGGCATCGGGCTCATCGCCGCGGGCGCCACCGCCCTGTTCACGATGGGACTGGTGCTGCGCAACGGCAACGACCCCTTCGTCTTCACCCCGGCGCTGATCGCGTTCGTGCTCGCGGGGGCGTGCCTGGGGTTCCTGCCGCACAACTTCAACCCGGCGCGCATCTTCATGGGCGACTCCGGGTCGATGCTGATCGGCCTGCTGCTGGCCGCGGCCACGACGATGGCGTCGGGGCGGCTCACCGACGTCACCACCGGCGGTGACCTGCTGGCGCTGTTCGCGCCGCTGATCGTCCTGGCCGCGGTGGTGTTCATCCCGGTGCTCGACCTGCTGATGGCCGTCGTCCGGCGGACCCGGGCGGGACGCAGCCCGTTCGCACCGGACAAGATGCACCTGCACCACCGGCTGCTGGAGATCGGGCACAGCCAGCGCCGCGCGGTGCTGCTGATCTACCTCTGGGCGGGCGTGCTGGCGTTCGGCGCGGTCGCGCTGGCGCTGATCGACGACCCGTTCGTGGTCCTGTGGGCGGTGGGAGTCGGCCTGGTCGTGGCCGTGCTCGCCTCGTCCGTACCGAGAGCGAGGATGCGATGACCCGCAAGCTGCCTGAGGGGCAGGAGGAGACGGTCCTCGCCCTGGGCCGCGCGATGCTGCGCAACGTCGTGATCGTGTCCAGCATCACCACGGTCGTCGTGGTCGTGGCGTCGTGGCTGACCGCTGGAGCGGCCGGAGCGGTGAGTGCGCTGGTCGGAGCCCTGTTGGGCGTGCTGTCCTCCCTGTTCACGCTGGTGCTGATGCGGCGTACCGCGACCCACGAGCCCCAGGCTGTGATGGTCGCCTCATTCGGTGGCCTGCTCACCAAGATGATCTTCCTGCTGGCGGTGCTGTTCCCGATCGGGGCGGTCGACGGCGTTCACCGAGTGTCGTTGGGAGTCGGCCTGCTCGCGGTCCTCATCGCGGCGACCGCGGCCGAGGGCTGGGCGGGTTACCGGCTCCGCACCATGTACGTGGTACCCGACGTGCCCGCGACCAGCGGATCGATGACCGGTATGTCGGGCTCGACGACCGGTGCGGAACCGGACGCGGACGGTCGGGCCGTCGGGCTCCCGTCGCACCCCGACCGCGAAGAGTGATCGTTTCGCAAGACCGAAGGGCCTGGTCGCACGCAGGGTGGGGCCGTCCGTCTCCTCGGAACCGGCTGATAATGTGCGCAACGTAAGCGAAACCTGGCGCAGACGGCCGCAAGTCGTCGTGTGCGCGCCAGGCGCCCGCGACGACATCGTGCGGGCTAGGCGATCTCCTGGGCCACGGTAGGCGGGCCGGGAGCACCGGAAGGATCCCCATTGGGCGAGTTCGTACTGGCGGCCGAGGAGTTCACTCCGCCCGGCGTCGGCACCTTCATCTACCCGCCGATCTTCGGTGAGGTCACCAAGCCGATCGTGCAGGCCGTCCTCGCCGCGATCATCGTGGGCGTGTACTTCACGGTCGCCACCCGACGCATGTCGATGGTGCCGAGCAAGGGCCAGTTCATCGCCGAGTACATCTACGGCATGGCCCGCAACACCATGGCGCGGGACCAGATCGGTGGCAAGGAGTTCAAGCCCTTCATCCCGCTGATCCTCGCGCTGTTCAGCTTCGTGCTGGTGAACAACCTGTTCGGGATCATCCCGTTCTTCCAGTTCCCCACCATGTCGCGCATCGGCTTCCCGATCGCGCTGGCGCTGTTCGTCTACGTGGCCTACCACTACGCGGGCTTCAAGAAGCACGGCTTCGTCGGCTACATCAAGCACGCGGCCCTGCCTCCGGGGGTCCCGCCGTTCGTGGCTCCGCTGATCATCGTGATCGAACTGTTCACGAAGTTCGCCTTCCAGCCGTTCTCGCTGGCCCTGCGTGTGTTCGCGGCGATGTTCGCCGGTCACCTGATCCTGGTGCTGGCGGTCGTGGGCGGGGAGTTCCTGCTCTCGTCGGGCAGTGCGCTCGTCGTCGCCGCACCGTTCGCCTTCATCGCGGCGATCGCCTTCACCTTCCTCGAGGTGCTGGTCATGGCCATCCAGGCCTACGTCTTCGCCCTGCTCGCCGGTGTCTACATCGGCGCAGCGGTCTCCACCGAACACTGATCCCCGGCCGCGACGGCCGACTGCGCTTCGACGAACGATCCGCTCCCCGGCGGACCCACCGAAAGGAACCAGCACGTGAACTCGAGCATCGTCCTCGCCCAGGCCGCCGAGGCCGTCAACATCAACCCGGGCCTCGCGGCCATCGGTTACGGCACCAGCGCCATCGGTGCGGCCATCGGCGTGGGCATGATCTGGTCCGCCGTCATCAGCGGCACGGCCCGCCAGCCGGAGGCCCGCGGCACCCTGATGGGCATCGCGTGGACCACGTTCGTCCTCGTCGAGCTGCTCGCCCTGATCGGCCTGGTCGTCTTCTTCATCGCGTCCGCCGCCTGATCGACCGACCCGCGGCACGATCAACCCCAGCGGCTCCGTGTTCCACGGGCCAACACTCCTGATGGAAGGAATGACGGTGGACATCTCGATCCTCGCCGCCGAGGAGCCGCTCCCGGTTCTCCCGCTGCCCGGTGAGCTGATCGTCGGACTCGTCGCGTTCGCGATCCTGCTCTTCGTGCTCTGGAAGTTCGCGGTCCCGCGGTTCGAGGCCCTCTACGAGGAGCGGACCGACGCGATCGAAGGCGGGCTCAAGCGCGCCGAGGAGACGCAGGAGCAGGCACAGCGCCTCAAGGCCGAGTACGAGGAGCAGATCGCCGGGCTCCGCGCCGAGGCCGCGCGCATCCGCGACGACGCCCGTGCCGAGGGCACGCAGATCAAGACCGAGCTGCGCGCCCAGGCCGAGGAAGAGGCCGCGCGCATCAAGCAGCGCGGCGAGGAGCAGATCGCGGCCGCCCGCGAGCAGGCCGTGCGCCAGCTCCGCGGCGAGATCGGTGGCCTGTCGGTCCAGCTGGCCGGCCGTCTCATCGGCCGCGAGCTGTCCGACACGGAGGCCCGCCGCGGCACCGTCGACTCCTTCCTGGCCGAGCTCGACGGCATGGAGTCCCGGCAGACCGCTCCGACCCAGACGACCGGAGCGAGCTGATGGCGGTCGTCCTGCAGGCGGCGAGCCGGGAGTCCCTGGCCACGGCCGGTGAGCGGCTCGACGGCATCGTCGACTCCTCGTCGGCGGCCGACCTCGGGACGCTCGGCGACGAGCTGTTCGCCGTCACCCGGCTGGTGGTGGCCCAGAAGCCGCTGCGCACCCACCTCGCCGACCCGTCGGTACCGCAGGAGGCCCGCAGCGGGCTGATCCGACAGGTGCTCGACGGCAAGGTCGGCGAGCGGACCCTCGACGTCGTCTCGGGCATCGTCGGGTCGCGCTGGTCGCAGTCCCTCGACCTGGTCGAGGCGCTGGAGACCGTGGCCCGCCGGGCCACGCTCGCGGTCGCGGAGAAGGACGGCAGCCTCGACGAGGTCGAGGACCAGCTGTTCCGGTTCGGTCGGATCCTCGACCGGGAGCCCGAGCTGACCGCACTGCTGGCCGACGCCACGCAGCCCGAGGACAAGCGCACCGCGCTGCTCGACTCCGTGCTCGGGCGCGACCGGGTCTCCCCGGTCACGGCCGCGCTGCTGCGCCAGACCGTCCGTATCCCGCGCGGCCGGCACCTCGACATCGCGGCCGAAGAGCTCTCCGAGCTGGCCGCCGCCCGCCGCGACCGGTACGTCGCGCGGGTCATCACCGCCGTCGCGCTGAGCGACGAGCAGGAGCGCAAGCTCGCCGACACGCTCACCCGCATCTACGGGCGGCCGATGTCGCTGCAGGTCGAGCTGGACGAATCCCTGCTCGGTGGTCTGGTCGTCGAGGTCGGCGGAGAGGTCATCGACGGCAGCGTCGCGGGCCGCCTCGCCGCCGCCGGACGCCACCTCCCGAGCTGACATTCCTTCTTACAGATAAGGACAGACGACAGCCATGACAGAGCTGACGATCTCCCCGGAGGAGATCCGGAGCGCGATCTCCAGCTACGTCTCGTCGCTGGAGACCGGTACGTCCCGCGACGAGGTGGGCCACGTATCCGACACCGGTGACGGCATCGCCCACGTCGAGGGCCTGCCCTCGGCGATGACCAACGAGCTCCTCGAGTTCGACGGCGGCGTGCTGGGTGTCGCACTGAACCTCGACCAGCGCGAGATCGGCGCGGTCATCCTGGGCGACTACGCCGGGATCGAGGAGGGCCAGCCGGTCAAGCGCACCGGCAACATCCTCTCGGTGCCGGTCGGCGACAACTTCCTGGGCCGGGTCGTCGACCCCCTGGGCAACCCGATCGACGGTCTCGGCGACATCGAGGCGGAGACCCAGCGCGTGCTGGAGCTCCAGGCCGCGGGCGTCATGGACCGCCAGGGCGTCAGCGAGCCGCTGCAGACCGGCATCAAGGCGATCGACGCCATGACGCCGATCGGCCGCGGCCAGCGCCAGCTGATCATCGGCGACCGCAAGACGGGCAAGACCGCCGTCTGCGTCGACACGATCATCAACCAGAAGCAGAACTGGGCCACCGGCGACCCGAAGCAGCAGGTGCGCTGCATCTACGTCGCCATCGGTCAGAAGGGCTCCACGATCGCCGGTATCCGGGCGTCGCTGGAGGAGGCGGGCGCGCTGGAGTACACGACCATCGTCGCCTCGCCCGCCAACGACCCGGCCGGCTTCAAGTGGCTCGCGCCCTACACCGGTTCGGCCATCGGCCAGCACTGGATGTACGAGGGCAAGCACGTCCTCATCATCTTCGACGACCTGTCCAAGCAGGCCGAGGCCTACCGCGCCATCTCGCTGCTGCTGCGCCGCCCGCCGGGCCGCGAGGCCTACCCCGGCGACGTCTTCTACCTGCACTCCCGCCTGCTGGAGCGCTGCGCCAAGCTGTCCGACGAGAAGGGCGCCGGCTCGATGACCGGCCTCCCGATCATCGAGACCAAGGCGGGTGACGTCTCGGCCTACATCCCGACCAACGTCATCTCGATCACCGACGGCCAGGTCTTCCTGGAGTCCGACCTGTTCAACCAGGGCGTCCGGCCGGCCATCAACGTCGGCATCTCGGTCTCCCGGGTCGGTGGTGACGCGCAGATCAAGGCCATGAAGACGGTCTCGGGCTCGCTTCGTCTCGACCTCTCCCAGTACCGCGAGCTGGAGGCGTTCGCCGCCTTCGGTTCCGACCTCGACGCCGCCTCGGCCGCCACGCTGGGTCGCGGCAGCCGCCTGGTCGAGCTGCTCAAGCAGGGTCAGTACGCGCCGCAGCCGGTCGAGGAGCAGGTCGTCTCGATCTTCCTCGGCACCAAGGGGCACCTCGACTCCGTGCCGGTGGCCGACATCCAGCGCTTCGAGTCGGAGTTCCTCGACCACGTGCGGCGCAACGAGGAGGGCATCCTCGCCGAGATCCGCGACGTCAAGAAGATGTCCGACGAGCTGTCCGACCGCATCGTCTCCGCGGTGAAGTCCTTCAAGGAGAACTTCACCGCCACCGACGGCTCGTCGGTGGTGCCGAAGGAGAAGGAGGCCGAGGCGCTCGACGAGGACGAGGTCGACCGCGAGTCGGTCAAGGTCACCAAGAAGAAGCCCTCGGGCGAGAGCTGAGCGGGTAACGCATGGCAGCGCAGATTCGCGTCCTGCGGCGGCGGATCAAGTCGACGCAGTCCATCAAGAAGATCACTCGCGCGATGGAGCTGATCGCGACCTCCCGGATCGTCAAGGCCCGCGCGCGGGTCGAGGAGTCCAAGCCCTACGCCGAGCAGATGACGGCCGTCCTCACCGAGCTGGCCAACAACTCGGCGCTCGACCACCCGCTGCTCGTCGAGCGGGAGGAGCCCAAGCGGGCCGCGGTGCTGGTCGTCACCAGTGACCGCGGCCAGTGCGGCGGCTACAACGCCGGTGTGCTCAAGGAGGCGGAGCAGCTGCAGTCGCTCCTGCGCGAGCAGGGCAAGGAGCCGGTGCTCTACGTCATCGGGCGCAAGGGCGTGAACTACTACCGGTTCCGCAAGCGTGCGGTCGAGCAGTCCTGGACCGGCTTCTCCGAGCAGCCCGCCTACGAGAACGCGGCCGAGGCCGCGCGCACCCTCGTGGCGTCGTTCATGGCGGGCTCCGACGACACCGTCGGCGCTGACGGCGAGCGCGAGCCCGGCGAGGACGGCGTCCGCGGCGTCGACGAGCTGCACCTCGTGTACACGCAGTTCAAGAACATGGTCACCCAGACGCCGCAGGCGCGGCGGATGGCGCCCATGGAGGTCGAGTACGAGGTCGACACCGTCGCGCAGCCGGGCGGGGAGATCGAGGAGCGTCGCGAGGAGGCCGCAGCCTCGAAGGGCGAGCTCCAGCCGCTCTACGAGTTCGAGCCCAGCGCCGACGTCCTCTTCGACGCGCTGCTCCCGAAGTACATCGGCGCGCGGCTGTTCGCCGCGCTGCTGGAGTCGGCGGCCTCGGAGTCGGCGAACCGGCAGCGGGCCATGAAGGCCGCCACCGACAACGCGAACGATTTGATCCGTACCCTGACGTTGCAGTCGAACCAGGCCCGTCAGGCCCAGATCACCCAGGAGATCAGTGAGATCGTCGGTGGCGCCGACGCTCTCGTGAGCACAGGAAGTGAGAGCTGAGATGACCGCCACCGCTGACGCCCCCACCGGCACCAGGACCGGCCGGGTCGTCCGGGTCACCGGCCCGGTCGTCGACGTCGAGTTCCCGCGCAACGAGGTCCCGGCGCTCTACAGCGCCCTGACCGTCGAGGTCGAGTTCGGTGACCTCGCGAAGACGCTGACGCTGGAGATCGCCCAGCACCTCGGCGACAACCTCGTCCGCACGATCTCCATGCAGCCCACCGACGGCGTGGTCCGTGGCCAGACCGTGACCGACCTCGGCCGCCCGATCTCGGTGCCGGTCGGCGACCAGGTCAAGGGGCACGTGTTCAACGCGCTCGGCGAGTGCCTGGACAAGCCCGACCTGGAGATCACCGGCGACCTGTGGGGCATCCACCGCAAGGCGCCCAACTTCGACCAGCTCGAGGGCAAGACCGAGATGCTGGAGACCGGCATCAAGGTCCTCGACCTGATGACCCCGTACGTGGTCGGCGGCAAGATCGGCCTGTTCGGCGGCGCGGGCGTCGGCAAGACGGTGCTGATCCAGGAGATGATCCAGCGCGTCGCCCTGAACTTCGGTGGCACCTCGGTGTTCGCCGGTGTCGGCGAGCGCACCCGTGAGGGCAACGACCTCATCACGGAGATGACCGAGTCCGGCGTCATCCAGAACACCGCGCTGGTGTTCGGTCAGATGGACGAGCCGCCGGGCACGCGTATGCGCGTCGCCCTGTCCGCGCTGACGATGGCGGAGTACTTCCGCGACGAGCTCAGCCAGGACGTGCTGCTGTTCATCGACAACATCTTCCGCTTCACGCAGGCGGGTTCCGAGGTCTCCACGCTGCTCGGCCGCATGCCGTCCGCGGTGGGGTACCAGCCCACCCTGGCCGACGAGATGGGCGAGCTGCAGGAGCGCATCACGTCGACGCGCGGCCGCTCGATCACCTCGATGCAGGCGATCTACGTGCCCGCGGACGACTACACCGACCCGGCGCCGGCCACCACCTTCGCCCACCTGGACGCGACGACGGAGCTCTCCCGCCCCATCTCGCAGAAGGGCATCTACCCGGCGGTCGACCCGCTGACGTCCACCTCGCGGATCCTCGACCCGCAGTACGTCGGCAACGAGCACTTCCGGGTCGCCAACGAGGTCAAGCGGATCCTGCAGAAGTACCAGGACCTGCAGGACATCATCGCGATCCTCGGTATCGACGAGCTCTCCGAGGAGGACCGGCAGCTCGTGGGCCGGGCGCGGCGCATCGAGCGCTTCCTGTCCCAGAACCTCCTGGTCGCCGAGCAGTTCACCCAGCAGAAGGGCTCGACGGTGCCCCTCAAGGAGACCATCGAGGCCTTCGACAAGATCGCCAAGGGTGAGTTCGACGACTACCCCGAGCAGGCGTTCTTCCTCTGCGGTGGCATCGAGGACCTGGAGAAGAACAAGAAGAAGCTCGAGGGCTGATCGCACATGGCGGAGATGACGGTCGACCTGGTCGCTGTCGAGCGGAAGATCTGGTCGGGTCAGGCCAGCTTCCTCAAGGCGCGCACCACCGTCGGTGATATCGGTGTGCTGCCGGGCCACCAGGCCACGCTGGCGCAGCTGGAGGACGCAGGGGTCGTGCGCGTCGACGGCACCGACGGTTCGTCCACCACGCTCGCGGTGCGCGGCGGCTTCCTCTCGATCACCGCCGACACCGTCACGGTGCTGGCGGAGTTCGCGGAGCTGGCCGACGAGATCGACGTGGCGGGGGCCCGTGCGGCACGCGATCGGGCCGACACCTCGGATCCCGAGGGTGCGGCCGACGCGGCCTGGGCGAACGCGCGGCTGCAGGCCGCCGGCGAGTCCGAGTAGCCGGCAGCGCTGGTGGCCACGGCGCTCGGCATCCTGCTGTTCGTCGCGTGTCTGTGCATCGGCTACCTCGTCTTTCGGCGAGTACGTCTCATGCGGGGCGGTGGAGTGGACCTGAGTCTGCGCCGCCGCCCCGCGGCCGTTCCCCGGGACGCGTCCGCCGGCTGGCACGCCGGCGTCGCCCGCTACCGCGGTGACGAGCTGGCCTGGTTCCGGCTCACGTCGTTCCGCCCCGGGGCCTCGCTGCGACTCGACCGCAACGAGCTCGAGATCATCGGCCGGCGCGAGCCGGCCGACGCCGAGGCGTACGTGATGCCGACGCGGTCGGCCGTGCTGCGTTGCCGCAGCCGCGGCGTCGAGGTGGAGCTCGCGATGACCCCCGGTGTGCTCACCGGCTTCCTGTCGTGGCTGGAGGCCGCCCCACCCGGCCGCAGCACCGGGTACCGCCAGGCCTCCTAGGACTCCGCCTGAGGGCCGCCGGGCTGCCACAGGACGTCGCCGTCGGGGTTGGCGGCGCGGCCGAGGATGAACAGCAGGTCGCTGAGGCGGTTGAGGTACTTCGCGGTGAGCGGGTTGGTGCGCTCGGCGTCGACCTCCAGCAGGGCCCAGACGCTGCGCTCCGCGCGTCGGGTGACGGTGCGGGCCACGTGCAGGTACGCCGCGCCGGGGGTGCCGCCGGGGAGGATGAACGAGGCGAGCTTCGGCAGGTCCTCGTTGAACTCGTCGCACCAGCCCTCCAGGCGCGCGACGTAGTCCTCCGTGACGCGCAGCGGCGGGTACTCCGGGTCGGGCACGATCGGCGAGCACAGGTCGGCACCGACGTCGAACAGGTCGTTCTGTACCTGGGCGAGCGGCACCAGCAGCGCGTCGGAGAGGCCGCCGAGCGTGACGGCGACGCCGAGCGCCGCGTTGGCCTCGTCGGTGTCGGCGTACGCGGCGAGCCGGACGTGGGTCTTCGGGACGCGGCTGAAGTCGCCGAGCGCGGTGGTGCCGTCGTCGCCGGTCTTGGTGTAGATCCTGGTGAGGTGCACGGACATGGGACCGAATCTAGCCCGAATCGCGGGGCAGATAGCGTCGTCGACCGTGGCTGAGCATTTCGCGGTGGACGGCGGCGCGCGCCTGCAGGGCACCGTCGACGTGGTGGGTGCCAAGAACAGCGTGCTGAAGCTCATGGCGGCGGCGCTGCTCGCGGAGGGCACGACGACACTCACCAACTGTCCGGAGATCCTCGACGTCCCGCTGATGGCCGACGTCCTGCGCAGCCTGGGCTGCACGGTGACCGTCGACCACGACACGGTGACGATCGACGTGCCGGCCGACCCGAGCGCGGAGGCCGACTACCGGTCGGTGTCGAAGCTGCGGGCGTCGGTGTGCGTCCTGGGCCCGCTGGTGGCCCGCTGCCGGCGCGCGATCGTCCCGCTGCCCGGTGGTGACGCGATCGGGTCGCGCCCCCTCGACATGCACCAGGCCGGCCTCCGCAAGCTCGGGGCGACCACCGAGATCGCGCACGGTCGGGTCGTGGCCACCGCGGAGGTGCTGCGCGGCGCCCAGATCTGGCTCGACTTCCCCAGCGTCGGGGCCACCGAGAACATCCTGATGGCCGCGGTGCTCGCCGAGGGCACCACCGTGATCGACAACGCGGCCCGTGAGCCGGAGATGGTCGACCTCTGCCGGATGCTGCAGCAGATGGGCGCGAAGATCGACGGCGTCGGCAGCTCGACGCTGACGGTGCACGGCGTCACCGGGCTGGCTCCGACGCAGCACCGCGTGATCGGCGACCGGATCGTCGGCGCGACGTGGGCGTTCGCCGCGGCGATGACGCGCGGCGAGGTCACGGTTCGCGGGGTCGACCCGCACCACATCGACCTGGTCCTCGACAAGCTCCGCAGCGCCGGCGCCACCACCGACATCGACGCCGACGGCTTCACCGTCGCGATGGACGGGCGGCCCCGCGCCGTCGACTTCGTGACGCTGCCCTACCCGGGCTTCCCCACCGACGTGCAGCCGATGGCGATCGCGCTCTCCGCCGTCGCCGACGGCACCTCGATGATCACCGAGAACGTGTTCGAGGCGCGCTTCCGGTTCGTCGACGAGATGGTGCGTCTCGGCGCCGACGCCCGGACCGACGGGCACCACGCCGTCGTGCGGGGCGTCGAGCGGCTCTCCAGCGCCCCCGTGTGGGCGAGCGACATCCGGGCCGGGGCCGGCCTCGTGCTGGCCGGGCTGTGCGCGGAGGGCCGCACCGCGGTGTGGGACGTCGAACACATCGACCGTGGCTACCCGCGGTTCGTCGAGAACCTGCGCGACCTCGGCGCCGGCATCGCCCGGGTCGCCGGGGAACCGGACACGTGATCTGCGTGTGAGGTGTCACCCGATCGGGTACCCCTGGCCATGACCAGCGCAGCCCAGTCGGCGAACAGCAACGCGAAGCAGGCGGCGCGCAGCCGGCCAGTCAAGATCGCGGCGAGAGTGGGCATCCTCGCCTACGGCATCACGCACCTCCTGATCGGTGGGTTGGCGCTGCAGGTGGCGTTCGGCCAGGGCGGCGAGCAGGCCGACCAGACGGGTGCGTTCCAGGCGCTGGCCCAGCAGCCCTACGGGCCGCCGCTGCTGTGGGTGCTCGCCATCGGGTTCGTGGCCGCCGCCGTCTGGCGGGCCGAGCTGGCGATCTGGGGCTACGGCTACGTCTCCGTGCGCTCGAAGTACCTCCGCAAGAAGATCGTGAGCGGGGTGAAGGCCGTCATCTTCGTGGCGCTCGCGATCCTCGCCGGTACGACGGCGGCGGGCGGCAGCGGTGGCGGCGGGGGCCAGCAGGAGGCCACGGCGGGTGTGTTCGGGCTGCCGGGCGGGCAGTTCATCGTCGGGCTGATCGGACTCGTGGTGCTGGCCGTCGGCGTGGTGAAGGTCGTCGAGGGGTACCAGAAGAAGTTCCTGGAGGAGATGGACGCCCCGTCGGACGCCCGCGCCCGCACGGTCCTGGAGCGTGTCGGGCAGATCGGCAACGTGGCCAAGGGCGTGTCGATCGGCCTGATCGGCGTGCTGCTCGTCGTCGCGGCGATCCGGTTCCGGCCGGAGGAGGCCACCGGCCTCGACGCCGCACTCAAGGGCCTCGCGGCGCAGCCGTACGGGCCGTACCTGCTGATCGCCGTGGCGCTGGGACTCGTGTCCTACGGCGTCTTCTGCTTCTTCGACGCCCGGTACCACCGCGTCTGACTCATTCCGCGAGCACGAGCTTCGCGTCGACCAGGTCCTTCGGGAAGACCAGCAGACGGTAGCCGTCGTCGACACGGCCCACCGTGGCCCGGATGCCCGCGCCGCGCAGGCGGGCGCGCAGGACCTGGGCGGCCGGCTCCGTCGGCACCCGGGAGACCTCCTCCAGCAGGCCGTTACCGGTGGGGTCGTCCGGGTCGGGGATCCGGGGGCCGGGTTGGTCCCTGCCGGTACCGAACGTCCAGCGCAGGGCCAGCGCCATCACGCCCATCATGATCAGTCCGCCGAAGAGGGCGAAGAAGCGGGTCGCCTGGTCGGCCATCGGTCCATCATCGCCTGCTGGATCGATCCCTGCATGTGACGGCTGTCCTCCGGGCCGGGCTGTGGCACTACGTGCCAGTACGATCAGCGGACCACTAAGGCGGAGGTGTCCGGTGCCGTACCCGACCGACCGTGAGCGCGACCGGCCGTGGGTGATCCGCACCTACGCCGGTCACTCCTCGGCGCGCAAGTCCAACGAGCTCTACCGGCGGAACCTCGCCAAGGGCCAGACCGGGCTGTCGGTGGCCTTCGACCTGCCGACACAGACCGGATACGACCCCGACGACGAGCTGGCGAAGGGCGAGGTCGGCAAGGTCGGCGTGCCCGTCAGCCACATCGGCGACATGCGCACGCTGTTCGACGGCATCCCGATGGCCGAGGCCAACACCTCGATGACGATCAACGCGCCCGCGATGTACCTGCTGGCGCTCTACGTCGCCGTGGCCGACGAGCACGACGCCCCGCGCGCGACGCTCGCCGGCACCACGCAGAACGACATCGTCAAGGAGTACCTCTCACGGGGCACCTACGTGTTCCCGCCCGCCCCGAGCATGCGCCTGATCACCGACATGGTGGCCTGGTCGGTGGCCGAGATCCCGAAGTGGAACCCGATCAACATCTGCAGCTACCACCTGCAGGAGGCCGGGGCCACGCCCGCGCAGGAGCTGGCCTACGCGCTGTCCACCGCGATCGCGGTGCTCGACTCCGTCCGCGACTCCGGGCAGGTGCCCGCCGACAAGTTCGGCGACGTCGTCGCGCGCATCTCCTTCTTCGTCAACGCCGGGCTGCGGTTCGTCGAGGAGATGTGCAAGATGCGCGCCTTCTCCCAGCTCTGGGACGAGATCACGAAGGAGCGCTACGGGATCGAGAACCCCAAGCAGCGCCGCCTGCGCTACGGCGTGCAGGTCAACTCCCTCGGGCTCACCGAGGCCCAGCCCGAGAACAACGTGCAGCGCATCGTGCTGGAGATGCTCGCCGTCACCCTGTCCCGCGACGCCCGTGCCCGCGCCGTGCAGCTGCCGGCCTGGAACGAGGCGCTGGGCCTGCCGCGGCCGTGGGACCAGCAGTGGGCGCTGCGGATGCAGCAGGTCCTCGCCTACGAGACCGACCTGCTCGAGTACGAGGACCTCTTCACCGGCTCCGTGGTCGTCGAGGCGAAGGTGAAGGACCTCGTCGAGGGTGCGCGCGCCGAGATCGACCGCGTGCAGGAGATGGGCGGGGCCGTCGCGGCCGTCGAGTCCGGATACATGAAGGGGCAGCTCGTGTCGTCGCTCTCGGAGCGGCGCCGGCTGATGGAGTCCGGCGAGCACGTCGTCGTCGGGGTCAACAAGTTCGACACCACCGAGCCGTCGCCGCTGCAGGCGGAGGGGGCCGCCGCGATCGAGACGGTCGACCCGGCCACCGAGGCCGCCGCGATCGAGGCGATCCGCTCCTGGAGGGCCGAGCGCGACGCACCGGCCGTCGAGAGAGCGCTGAACGCGCTGCGCGACGCGGCCAAGACCGACGTCAACCTCATGGACGCCTCGATCACCTGCGCGAAGGCGGGCGTCACCACGGGGGAGTGGGCGGGGGTGCTGCGCGAGGTGTTCGGCGAGTTCCGGGCGCCGACCGGGGTGTCGGCCGCCGTCTCCGGCGGGGAGGCCGCCGTCGAGATCGCGGAGGTGCGCTCACGGGTGCAGGCCGCCGGGAAGGACATCGGGTCGCGGCTGCGCATGCTCGTCGGCAAGCCCGGGCTCGACGGGCACTCCAACGGCGCCGAGCAGGTGGCCGTGCGCGCCCGCGACGTCGGCTTCGAGGTCATCTACCAGGGCATCCGGCTGACGCCCGCGCAGATCGTGTCGGCCGCGGTGCAGGAGGGCGTGCACGTCGTCGGGCTGTCGATCCTGTCCGGCTCGCACCTGGAGGTCGTCCCCGCCGTCGTCGACGGGCTGCGGGCGGCGGGCGCCGACGACGTGCCGGTGGTGGTCGGCGGGATCATCCCGCCCGACGACGCCGCCGAGCTGAAGGCCAAGGGCGTGGCTGCGGTGTTCACGCCGAAGGACTACAAGCTCACCGAGATGATGGACGAGATCGTGACGCTGGTGCGGGCGGCGCACGGCGTCTGACGGATCTCAGGCGTCGAGGGCGCGAGCCGCGGAACGCGGTGGGCCACCCCGGGACGGACACCTCGGCACGGTGCCGCGCCGCCCGGCCGCTCCGTGGCGCTTCCGCGCAACGCGTGAGATCGACGTGATCGGGCTTCCGAGCCCCCGGACCCCGATGGTGTCGACCTCAGCCGCGGTCCGCCCGACCTGGCACGATCCGCCCATGTTCCGGATCGCTGTCCCCGTCGACGAGCCCCGTCGGCCGCGGCGGGTGGCCACCGTCGACGTCGCGATGCTCGTGCTCGCGCTGATCTCGGTGGGGCTGCTCGGCTACGTCGCGTTCTTCCCGCACTCGGAGCAGACCGCGCACCTGGTGTTCGTGATCGACACCGTGATCTGCGGGATCTTCCTCGTGGAGTTCCTGTTCCGGTGGCGCGACGCGGGGTGGGAGCGGTGGTTCCCGGTGCGGCGCTGGTACGAGGTGCTCGGCATGATCCCGGTCGCGCACCCCGCGCTGCGCAGCCTGCGGCTGATCCGGGTCGTCGTGATCGTCATGCGGCTGGCCCGCACGGCCGACCGGGTGCTCGGTGAGCAGTTCACCCAGCGGATGGTGGAGCGGCTGTCCCGGCCGATCGTGCTCGCCATCAAGAGGCCGATCACGGTGGCGGTCATGGACGAGGTCGTGAAGGTGATCGGGACGGGTCACTTCCCGCGCAACATCGCCCGCTCGGTCGGGGAGAACCAGGAACTGCTGCGCAGCATCGTCACCGAGAAGCTGCGGGAGGACCAGCTCGCCGGACGGCTCTCGCGGATGCCGTTCCACGACGAGATCGTGCACACCGTGGTGGACACGACCATGCGCGTGCTCGTCGACGTGCTCACCGACCCGCGGATGGACGCGTTCGTCGGTGAGGTGGTGCGGGAGAACGCCGAGCAGATCCGCGGGGCGGTGGAGGCCGGGCACCACGAACGGGAGCCCGTGGAACCCGTGGTGCCCGCCCGGATCTGAGCGCGGCTCAGGCCTCGGCCTCCTCGCGTTCCTTCTCCTCCCCGCGGCGGCGCAGGAGCCTGAACCCGGGCACGCCCTGGATCGCGTGGCGGACGTCCTGGAGCACGTCGAGGAGCTCGTGCACGTCGGGACCGACCCGGTCGAGGGTGACCAGGATCGGCATGATGTCGGTCTCGAGGTGGTGGGTGAGCTGCGGCAGCTGGTCGACCATCCGGATCGCGGCCTGCACCTCCTCCTCGGTGAAGTCCTCGACGAAGCGGTGCGCGAGCGGGGCGGCCTTCTGCGCGATCGGCCGGTAGACCTCCAGGATCTCCGACGCACCCCTGCTCGTGACGGACGCCTCGCCGACCAGGGCCCTGGCCTCGTCGGCCACCCCGGTGGCCTTCTCGATGACCCCGCCCGCGTCGCCCGCGACGCCCCCGGCGGTGGCGACCAGCGCCGACGCGTCGTCGGCGACGGTCCCGGCCCGGCCGACCAGCCCGGCGGCGTCGTCGGCGACGGAGTCGGCGCGGGTGATCAGGGTGGCGGCGTCGCCGGCGACCCTGTCGGCGCGGCCGACCAGCGCAGCCGCGTCCCCCGCCACCGCGTCCGCCCGCGTGATGAGGGTGGCGGCGCCGTCGGCGACGGTGCCGGCCCGGGTGATGAGGGAGTCGGCGTCGCCGGCGACCCCGTCGGCTCGGGTGATCAGGGCGTCCGCGTTGCCGGCCACGCCGTCGGCGCGGGTGATGAGCGCTCCGGCGTCCCCGGCCACGCCGTCGGCGCGGTTGATCAGGATGGCCGCGTCCCCGGCGACGCCGTCGGCGCGGGTGATCAGGGCGGCGGCGTCGCCGGCGACCCCGTCGGCCCGGTTGATCAGCTTCGCCGCATTGCCGGCGACCCCGTCGGCGCGGTTGATCAGCAGGGCCGCACCGGTGGCGACGTCGCCCGCGTCGGTGATCAGGCGGTCGGCGCGCCCGGCGACGCCGTGCACCTCGCCGAGCAGGGGGTCGACCCGGCGGACCATGCGCTCCGCGTCGGTGAGCACGGTGTCGGCCCGGCTGACGGCGCCACGGGCCTCGACGAGCACGCCCTCCACCCCGTCGACGAGGCCGTCGGCCCGCCGGACCATGCCGTCGACGTCGTCGGCGATCGCGGCGACCCGTCCGACCAGGGTCTCCACGTCCTCGAGCAGGTCGGCGATCCGGCCCGGGAGGGTGGCGACGACGCCCACCGCCTCGTCGGTCCAGCCCAGGACGGCCCGGACACCCTCGATCATGTCGGAAGGACCCCACACGGGTAGCCCGGCGATGCGCATGGGCTCGATAGTGGCCTATCGCGGGCCGGTGCGCCGGGGCACGGGGGTCACGGCGGGGCGCAGAGCGCCTCGACGGTCAGGTCCGGATCGGGGAGGTTGCCCGCGCCGAGTCCGAACGGCTCGGTCAGGCTGAGCCATTCGCCGGAGGCCTGCAGTGCGGTCAGCTCCGCGTCGAACGCGGCGAGCAGATCGGTCTCGCCGATCCGGGCGGCGAACGCCGACGCCGGGACGACGGTGCGGCCGTCGATGGTCGGGTCCACGGGGTCGGTGATCTCCACCCCGAGGCCGGGGTTGCGGCGCAGCTCGTCGACCAGCGACACGGCGGTGAGGGCGCCCACCTCGGCCCGGCCGTCGACGACGTCGCGGAACAGGTCGCCCTGGGAGTCGCTGAGCACCAGCCGGTCCTCGGAGATGCCGGCGCCGCGTGCGTACTCCAGCTCCGACGAGCGGTCGAGCACCGCCAGCCGGACGCCCGAGCGCCGGACGCCCTGGAACGTGCCGATGCCGCGCGGGTTGCCGTCGAGCACGAGGAACGCGGGCGGGGACACGAAGTCGGGCCGGGAGAACGCGATCTCGCCGCAGCGTTCTGGCGTGATCGTCAGCCCGGCGGCGATCAGGTCGAAACGACCCGCCTGCAGGCCGGGGATGAGGTCGGCGAAGCGCACCTGCACCGCCTCCAGCCCGCCGACGCCGATCCGCCCGAGCACCGCGCGCGCGACGACGGGCTGGGAGCCGGTCAGCTCACCGCCGCTCCCGACGTACCCGAAGGGCCGCTCGCCCGCGATCCCGACGCGCAGCACCCCCGAGGACCGCGCGCGCTCCAGCGTGGTGCCGGTGGGTTGCGCGCAGGCGGCGGCCGCGACGAGCGGGGCGAGGAGGAGCAGTTGCCGGCGGGTGAGCATCGCCGTGCAGGCTAGGTGGGTCGCCCGGGATCCGCCGGACCGGGCCATGTGCGCCGGTATCGCGGGCTGCTGGGCCGGTTGTCCGGACGTGCCCGGACGGAGGGCCTCGCCGCGGCGGGGACGAGGTGCCTCAGTCGGTCCAGACCGGCTTGCGCTTCTCCAGGAACGACGCCATGCCCTCGCGCGCACCCGGGCTCTGCGACATCGACGCCATCACCTCGACGGCGATCGCGTAGGCGTCGGACTCGGGGCGGTCGAGCTGGGCGTAGAGCGTCTGCTTGCCGACGCCCTTGCCGAAGCGGGTGCCGCGGGTGGCGCGGGCGAGCAGGTCGTCGGTGCGGGCGTCGAGCTCGGCGTCGGGGACGGCGTAGTTGATCAACCCCCACTCGGCGGCGGTGCGGGCGTCGATCGCGTCGCCGGTGAGTGTCAGCTCCATGAGCCGTTTGCGGCCGATGTTGCGGGCCACCGGGACGGCGGGGGTGTGGCAGAACCAGCCGCCCTTGCCGCCGGGCAGCGCGAAGGACGCCGACTCGGCGGCCACGGCGAGGTCGCAGGTGGCGACGAGCTGGCACCCGGCCGCGGTGGCGATCGTGGCCACCTTCGCGACGACGACCTGGGGCACCTGCTCGACGGTCTGCATCACCGTGGTGCACAGCCGCAGCAGGTCGCGGACGCCCGCGAGGTCGCGCGAGGACACGTCGGCGAAGTCGTGACCGGCGGAGAACGCCCTGCCCTCACCGGAGAGGACGATCCCGGTGGCGTCGGAGTCGCCCGCCTCGGTGAACGCGCGCAGCAGCTCGCGCAGGTGCGGCTCGGACAGCGCGTTGCGGCGCTCGGGGCGGTTCATCGTGATCCGGACGGTGTCGCCGTCGTGCTTGACCAGCAGGTACTCGTAGTCGGCCATGGGTCGACGGTAACCGTCCGGACTCGGAACCGGGAGCCCTCCCGATCTTCTGGCCTACTACTACCGGGACATCACAGGACACGGGGGACCACCGGATGGACGAGTACCGACCCGGGCCACCGCGCTCGCCGATCGCGGCCGCGCTGCTCAACCTGACCGGGCTCGGGCTCGGCTACTCCTACCTCGGCCGCTGGTGGCGCCAGGCGCTGCACCTCGTCGTCACCGCGGGTCTCGTGGTCATCGCGTTCGCCACCGGTGCCTCGGGGCTGCCGTGGCTGTGGGTCGCGATCACGATCGCGTGGCTGGGGTGGATGGCCGTCGACGGCCTGCGGCTCGCACGCGCCCAGCACGCCGCGCCCGCCGGTGTCGCCGGGCACGCGCTGCCGGTGGCCGTCGCGGTGCTGCTGGTCGGGGGGGCTGGTCACCGGGTACGTGTTCTACGGTGCGGCGGGCGGGCGGGCGTACGCCGACGCCGCGGCCGCGCGCGACCGGGGCGACTGCGCGACCGCCGTCGACGGCTTCGGCCAGGTCACCGGCGTCTACGAGCTGACGCTCTCCGGCGACGTCGCCCGCGCCGACGCCGGTCGCGCCGAGTGTTCCGCGTTCCTCGCCGCGGGTGACGCGGCCGGGCGTGGGGGCTACGCCGAGGCGGTGGGGCTCTACGGCGACCTCCGGCGCGCCTACCCGGACACCGCGCTGACCTCCTTCGTCGACGCCGACCTGCGCCGCACCTACGACGAGTGGGGCACGCAGCTGCGCGACACGGGGAACTACGACGAGGCGGTCCGGGTGTACCGCGACCTGCTCGTCGAGGTCGGCGACGGGCCGGAGGCCGCGGGCGTCCGCGCACAGATCGCGGCCACCTACGTCGAGGAGGCCGACGCGCTGCGGGTGCAGCTCGCGACGCTGACCGACCAGCCGCGCGTCGACGCCGTCCGGTCCGCGGTGGAGAACCTGGTCGCCGTGCAACGCGAGTTCGCCGACACCCCGTCCGCGCCCGCCGCGGTGCAGGGCCTGATCGACGTGTACGCGGCGGCCAACACCCAGGCCGCCACCGGGCTGTGGTGCGAGGCGCTCCCCGTGCTCGACTACCTCGTCGCCGTGACCGACGCCGAGGCGGCCGGGATCGTCGCAGCAGCGGACGTCGACCGCCCCGCCGCGCTGTTCCGGTGCGGGCTGCAGGAGTACGACGCCGGGACCTGGACGGAGTCGGCCGCCGCGTTCGACCAGCTCGTCGCGGAGTACCCGAACGACCCGCAGTTCGCCCAGGCCCGGGCCGACGCGATCGCGGCACGGGCGGCGGGCGTGCAGGGAGCCGCGCTGCCCGCACTGCCCGGGCCGTTCGCGGGCGACAGCCCCGGCTCCATCCCGCTCACGCTCTACAACGACAACCCGTCGGAGGTGCGGGTGTACGTCGTCGGCCCCACCGCGCACGAGATCGTGCTGCCCGGCTGCGCCGGCTGCCCCGCGACGTACGCGACCGACGGCGAGGCCTGCCCGACCTTCGACGGGCGGCCCTCGGCCCGGCTCACGCTGCCCGCGGGCAGCTACACGATCATCAGCCAGTACACGGGGACGAACCCGGCGGTCCAGACGAGCGCGGTGGAGCGGGGCTTCGAGTACACGAACTGCATCTACGTCGGCCCTGATCAGTGATCAGGAGTCGCCCAGCATCTCCAGGTCCGGGGGCACGAGGGTGGTGGAGAGCACCAGTTCGCGGATCAGGTTGTCGTTGAGCGCGTTGCCGACCGGCTCGCCGACCTCCTCCCGCGTCAGCCCCGGTACGCCCCCGCGCGACATGCGGGTGCGGATCGCGGTCACGGCGTGCTCCACGCGCTTGGACGTCCATCCGGCGTCGGGCTGCAGCTCCGCGAGCTGGTCGGCGGCCTGGCGCCAGGACAGCGGCTGCGGGCGGTTCTCGTGCAGCAGGTAGCGCTGGCCGAGCACGACCAGGACGAGCCGCTCGTCGTCGTCGAGGCGCCAGAGGACGGGCTGCTGGGTGGCGTCGCGGTGCCGAGCGGCGGGGCGCCCGCCGTCGGCCCCGGTGACGAACAGCTCGAGGAGGTGCTCGCGGTGCGCCGACCCCCGCACGAACACCGGCGTGTACCCCTCGGTGAGCGGGACCGGCTCCTCCTCGGCGAACAGCAGGCGCCCGCCGGGCAGCCGGACCGGGAGCCGGCCGGTGTTGCGGATCCACCAGCGGTCGGCGCGGTACCCCAGGACACCGTGCTCCCGGCTCACCCGGGGATCGTCCTCGCCGACGCACACGTGCACCTCGGGCCGGTTGCGCCCGAACACCAGGGTGCGGCCCTCCTTCGGGCCCACCGAGATCCCGCCGGCCACCGACAGCGCGAAGATCGTGGCGGGGGCGGCGGCCGGGACCCCGTGCGCGAGGCTCCCGTGGCTGGTGGGGAGGAGGCGGTCGGGCACGCCGTTCATCCTGTCAGTACGACTTGGGCAGGCCCAAGGTGTGCTGCGCGACGAAGTTCAGGATCATCTCGCGGCTGACGGGGGCGATCCGCGCGGTGCGCACGGCACCGATCAGCGTGCCGACCCCGTACTCGACGGCCATCCCGTTGCCGCCGTGGGCCTGCACGGCCGCGTCGACGGCGTTGATCGCGGCCTCGGCGGCGGAGTACTTCGCGATGTTCGCGGCCTCCGCGGCGGCGGCCATGTCGCCCGCGTCGTAGAACCAGGCCGCGCGCGTCGTCGCCATCCGGGCCAGCTCGACCTCCATGTGCGCCTTGGCCAGCGGGTGCGCGATCGCCTGGTGCGCACCGATCGGCGTCTTCCAGACCGTGCGGTCCTTGGCGTAGGCGACGCCCTTGCCCAGTGCGTAGCGGGCGAGTCCGTTGGAGTACGCGGCGACCGTGATCCGCTCCGGGTTCAGACCCGCGAACAGCGCGGCGAGCCCGGCCTCCTCGCCGCCGACGAGCGCGTCGTCGGGGAGCAGGGCGTCGTCGAAGAAGACGGTGAACTGCTTCTCCGGGCTCTGGATCGCCATCTCGATCGGCTGGTAGGTCATGCCGGGGGTGTCGGTGGGGACGATGAACATCGCCGGGCGCAGCGTGCCCTCCGCCCCTTCGAGCCGGGTGACGACGAGCGTCGCCTCGGTCTCGTCGACGCCGGAGATGTAGTACTTGGTGCCGCTGAGCCGCCACCCCTTGCCGTCGGGGTCGCGCCGGGCCGTCGTCGTGATCCGGTGCGAGTTCGACCCGGCGTCGGGTTCGGTGATCGCGAACGACATCTTCGCGCTGCCGTCGGCGAAGCGCGGGAGCCAGCGCTCCTTCTGGTCGACGGTGCCGCTCGTCGCGATCACGGTGGCGGCGATCGCCGGGGAGACGACGATCAGCAGCAGCGGGCAGCCGGCCGCGGCGATCTCCTCCGCGACGATCGACAGCTCGACCATCCCCGCCCCGCCGCCGCCGTACTCCGCGGGGACCGCGACGCCGAGGTAGCCGTTGTCGCCCGCCTCCTTCCACAGCTCGGTGGTCTTGCCACCGGTGCGGGCCTTCTCGATCAGGTAGTCGTGGCCGTACTTGCCCGCCATCGCGGCCACGGACTTCCGCAGCAACTGCTGCTCGTCGGTCTCGCGCAGGTCCATCACGCCTCCAGGCGGGTGTCGAGTTGCCGGGCCCAGTCGTCGAGCAGATGACGGCGGCGGGCGCCGTCGTCGGACAGCAGTGCCGAGATGCCCAGGCCGCGCACCAGGTCGAGCGTCTGCTGGACCGCCGCGCGCACGCCGGGCCGCGACTCGTCGGCACCGAGCAGCTCGACGGTGAGCCGGTGGGTCTCGCGGCCGACCTCGGCCTCCAGCGGCACGACGGCCGCGCGCAGGGCGTCGTCGGTGCGGGCGGCGACCCACAGCTCCAGCATCGCGCGGAACAGCGGGCCGGTGTGCAGGGTGGCGAGCATGTCGAGGACGGCCGCGGTGCGCCCCGGACCCAACCCGGCGGCGCGTTCCCTGGCCTCCGCGAACCGCGCCGCGCCGAGGTGCGCCACGGCGGCCAGCACCAGCTCCTCGCGGGTGGGGTAGTGGTGCAGCTGCGCGCCGCGGGAGACCCCGGCTCGCTGCGCGACCACCGTCGTCGTGGTGCCGGACCAGCCGCGCTCCACCAGGCACTCGACGGTGGCCTCCATCAGCCGGGCGCGCGTGGCGTCGGAGCGCTCCCGCTGGCGGGTGGTGGACACGGTCCCAGCGTGCCGGGCAAGAAACAAACAGTCAAGCTTGCTTGTGCCCCCGCCCGCCCCGAATGGCAGCAAGGCCACGATGCTGCCGTGAGGTGGCGGCATGGTGGCTCTACTGCCAGCCGTCAGGGGCGTCGGTGCAGGACCAGGAGCAGGTAGGCGGCGAGGGTCTGGGCGTCGACGATCCCGCCGGTCCGGATCAGCTCTTCGAACTCCGCGGTCGTGAACCACGCCGCGCGCATGTCCTGCTCCTGCAGCTCACGGCGCGGCGGGCCCGGGGTCAGCTCCGTCGCGAGGAACACGTGCTCGCGCTGGCTCGACATCCCCGGCGCGATGTCGAGGCGCCCCAGCAGCTCCATCCGCCCGGCGACGAGCCCCGTCTCCTCGGCCAGCTCGCGCGCGGCGAGCACCCCGGGGTCGATCTCGGCCCGCTCCGGCGCGGTGCCCATCGGGAACTCCCAGCGCCGCTCGCCGACCGGGTAGCGGTACTGCTCGACGAGGTGCAGCCGGTCGTCGTCGAGCGGGATCACGACGGCCGCGGTGGGCTTGTCGACCACGCCGAAGATGCCGTCGGAGCCGTCGGGGCGGCGGATCTCGTCCTCGCGGACCGTCATCCAGGCGTTCGCGTAGACCTGGCGGCTGCTGATCGTCTCCACGCGGGCAGTATCGCGGGGTGCGCGCGTCCCGGCTGGTGACCCTGCTCTTCACGCTGCAACGGCGGCGCGCGGCCACGGCCGCCGAGCTCGCGGCCGAGCTGGAGGTCTCCGAGCGCACGATCTACCGCGACGTCGCCGCGCTGGCCGACGCGGGCGTGCCGCTGTTCACCGAGTCCGGGCCGGGCGGCGGGATCCGGCTGGTCGACGGCTGGCGCACCCGGCTCGACGGCCTCACCGCGCACGAGGCCGCCGCCCTGTTCGCGGTCGGGGCACCGCAGGTGCTCGCGGACCTGGGGATGAGCGCCGCGTTGGCGGGGGCGCAGGCCAAGCTGCTGGCGACGCTGCCCGAGTCGTTGCGCGAGCACGCCCGCACCGTCGCCGAGCGCTTCCACCTCGACGCGCCCGGCTGGTTCCACCGCCCGCACGAGGTGCCGCACCTCGACACCGTCGCCGCGGCGGTGTGGGAGCAGCAGCGGTTGCGGATCGGCTACCGGCGTCGCGACGAGGTGGTGCAGCGTGAGCTCGACCCGCTCGGCCTGGTGATGAAGGCGGGCACCTGGTACCTGTCCGCGGACTCCGGCGGGCGGGTGCTCATGTTCCGGGTGGACCGGATCGTCGACGCGGAGCCGACCGGCGAGCGCTTCGTGCGGCCGCCCGACTTCGACCTCCCGACCTGGTGGGCGGGCGCGTCGGCGGGCTTCGAGTCGACGATGCTGCGCGCCACGGTGCGGCTGCGGCTCGGGCCCGGTGCGCTCACACGCCTCCCGCGCGTCGTCGACGCCGACGCCGCGGCCACGGCGCTCACGAACGCGGGCGACCCCGACACCGACGGATGGCGCGAGGTGCGGCTCGACGTCGAGGACGTGCGGGTGGCCGCCGGTCAGCTCGTCGGGCTCGCGGGGGAGGTCGAGGCGCTCGACCCGCCCGAGCTGCGCTCGGCGCTGCGGGCCGCGGGGCTCGCGCTCGCCGCCCACAACACCGGCACCGGGTAACCGACCCAGAGCCAGGCGTGCGCCCAGCCGTTGTCGGTGGCCAGGCTACGGAGCAGCGCCGCCCACCGCTCGTTCACGATGCCACCCCCGCGGCCCGCCGCACGACCTCGCCGGCCACCAGCACCGCGACCGGGGACAGCAACGCACCGATGTCGGCTGCCGGGTCGCCCGCCACGGCCAGGAGGTCGGCGTCGTACCCGGGGGCGACACGGCCCTTGCGCTCACCCAGCCCGCACACCTGCGCCGCTGTGGCGGTACCGGCCCGCAGCGCCTCCAGCGGTGTCATCCCCAGCTCGACGAGCTGCCCGAGGCCGCGGGGGAGCACCCCGTGCGGCTTGGGCGGCGCGATGCCCGCGTCGGTCCCGGCCACGACGAGCGCCCCCGCCCGGATCAGACGTGCGTGCGCGGCGAGCACGCCGGGCAGGATCTTCGCGAGCAGCGGTGGCGGCCGCATCCCGTCGGGCAGGGGCGCGATGCCGACCGTCGACCCGATCGCGATGCGCCGCGTGACGATCGCGTCGGCCAGCTCCGGTGGCAGCACGACCCGCTCGCCGTCGAAGCAGGTGCAGTGCTCGATGCCGTCGACCCGCGCGGCGACGGCGTCCCGCACGGCGTCCAGGGCGTGCGCGTGCGCGGTGACCGGCAGCCCGTGCCGGTGCGCCTCCTCCACCACGACCCGCAGCTCGGCCGCGGAGAACTGCGCGCCCGCCACGTCGGTGCCCTCGGTCAGCATGCCGCCGCTGGCCATCACCTTGATGACGTCGACGCCGCGCTCGGCGTACGTGCGCACCGCGGCCCGCACGCCCGCGACGCCCTCGGCGACCCCGCCGAGGAAGTGGCAGTGCCCGCCCGGCGAGGTGATCGGGGGCCCGGCGGCGACGATCGTCGGCAACCGGCCGCCGCGCTCGCGCAGCCGCAGCGCCGCGAAGCCGCGGTCGCCCAGGTCGCGGACCGTCGTCACCCCGGCGGCCAGCTGCTGGTCGGCCGCGACCGCCATCGCCGTCAGCAGGGCGTCCTCGTCGCGGTCGGCGAGCGCCGCGACCGGGTCCGGCCCGCTGTCGAAGGAGAGGTGGACGTGGGTGTCGACGAGACCGGGCAGCAGCGTCGCGCCGGGCAGGTCGACGAGCTCGGCGTCGTCGGGGACCGGGGCGTCGCGGCCGTGCCGGACCTCGGTGACGCGGCCGTCGGCCACGAGGACGAGCGGGTCGTCGGTGCAGGTGGTGCCGTCGAAGAGGCGGGCGGCGCGCAGGGCGGTTCGGTTCATGGCTGGTGTGTACGACCGTCCGGCGCGCGGGCCATCGTGGAAACCACGTATCCGTGGTACTGCTACGCCGCTCACGGGAGCGGGAGGCGGAGTGGAGCCGAGGTTCGTCGGGCGTGCGGCCGAGCTGGACGAGCTCGTGGCGCGGCTGGACGGTGCCCTCGACGGCCTGGCGGGCGTCGTGCTGCTGGTCGGGGAGCCGGGTATCGGCAAGTCGCGGCTGGCCGCGGAGTTCGGGCGGCTCGCGAGCGCCCGGGCGGTGCCGGTGCTGTGGGGCGGGTGCACCGACGTCCCCGGGGCGCCCGCCTACTGGCCGTGGCGCCGGGTGCTGCGGTCCTGGCCGGAGGAACTGCCCGGTGACGTCGCCCCGGTCGCCGCCGGGGCGGCCGGGGACGGGCCGGGCGACCGCTTCGCCCTCGCCGACGCGGTGACCGGGTTCCTCGGCGCCGTGGCGTCGGGCACCGGGCTCGTGGTCGTCCTCGACGACCTGCAGTGGGCCGATCCCGCCTCGGTGGCCCTGCTCGCCCACGTCGCGCGGGAGGCGGCGGGGGCGCGGCTGCTCGTCGTCGGCACCTGCCGGGCGGGTGGGGCACCCGCCGCGCTGCCCGGGGACCGGATCGCGCTGCGGGGCCTCACCGCGGGCGAGATCGGCTGCGCGCTGCCCGGGGTCCCGCCCGGCCGGGCCGCGACGATCGCCGGCCGCGCGGGCGGCAACCCGTTCCTGGTCGGCGAGCTCGTCCGCGCCTGGCGCGCGGGCACCCCGGACGACGCGGTGCCGGCCGGCGTCCGCGACGTCGTGCGCGCCCGGCTCGACCGGCTGCCGCCCGCCTGCCGCGACCTGCTCGTGCCGGCCGCCGTGCTGGGCCGCGAGATCGATCTCGACCTGCTCGGCGGCGTCGCGGGACTGCCCGCGGACCGGGTCCTCGACGATCTCGCGCCCGCCGTGGCGGACGGCGTGCTGGAGCGCCCTGCCGGCCGCATGGTCCTGCGGTTCTCCCACGACCTGGTGCGCGAGGCGGTGCTGGCCGACGCCGACGCCGGCCGGGTGCACGCCCGGGCCACCGCGGTGCTCGCCCCGCACGCCGACGATCCCGACGTGCTCCCGGAACTGGCCGCGCATGCCCTCGCCGCGCTGCCGCACGGGGACCGGGCGGCAGCGGTCGGCTGGGCCCGCCGGGCGGGCGAGCAGGCCACCGCGCGGCGGGCCCACGAGGACGCGGCCCGGTTCTACGACGGCGCCCTCGACGCCTCGCGCGGGGTGCTCGGCCCGGCCGGGCGCCTGGAGCTGCTGCTGGCCACAGCGGAGGCGCAGGCCCGGTGCCACGACGTGACCGCCGCCATGGCCGCGTGCCGGGCCGCTGCCGACCTGGCCCGGCACCTCGGGGACGCCGCCGCGCTCGGCCGGGCGACGCTCGTGCTCCCCGGGGTGTCGCACGCGGGATGGCTCGACGAGGTGCGCGGCTGGTGCACCGACGCGCTCGCGGGCCTCCCCGACGTCGACGACCCGTTGCGCTGCCGGCTGCTCGCCCAGTTCGCCCACAGCACGGTCTTCGCCGTCGACCCCGCGGTGATGTCGCGGGCGAGTGCGCAGGCGCTCGCCATGGCCGAGCGGCTGGACGACCCCGCCGCGCTCGGTGACGCCCTGCGGGCGCGGCAGCTCGCCCGCGCGGGGGCCGACGGCTGTGCGGAGCGGCTCGTGCTCGGTGGCCGGCTGCTCGCGGTCGCGCAGCGCACCGGCGACCCCGCGGACGAGCTGTGGGGTCACCTCTGGCGGTTCGACGCACTGCTCCAGGCCGGGCGCGTCGCGGATGCGGAGGCGGAGCTGGACCGCGTCGAGCCGGTCGTCGTGCGGCTGCGGCGGCCGCTGGCGCGGCTGCACCTGCTGCGCGGCCGGTTCGCGCTGGCGTTCGGCCGCGGCCGGTTCGGCGAGGCGGTGCGGCTCAACGACGAGGCCCTCGACCTGGTCCGGCGCGGCGGCGACGACGGCGCGGTGGCCACGGCCCTCGTGCTGCGGATCATCCTGGCCCGTTGCACCGGCGAGTCCCCGGGCGATCTCGCCTGGTTCCACGCCTCACCCGAGCTGCACTCGCCGTTCGCGGCGCTGGGCTGCGCGGCCTACGCGCGCTGGCTGCTCGACGGCGGGCGGCCCGACGAGGCCCGGACCTGGTACGCGGGGCTGCCGCAGGCGGGCTCGCCGCGGATCCCGTCGTTCATCGCGCTCCCGCTGGAGTCGTGGCGGGCGGAGCTGGCCACCGACCTGGGTGACGCCGCGACCGCGGAGGTCTCCCACCGCCTGCTGCTCCCGCACGCCGACCTGCACGTCGTCGGCGGGGCCGGGGCCATCACGACCCACGGCTCGGTGCGTGGCCCGCTCGGGGTCGCGGCGCTCGGCGCGGGCCGTCCGGACGTCGCGGTGCGCCACCTGGAGGGCGCCGTGGCCGCGAACGACGCCGCGGGCCTGGTGCCCTGGGCGGCGCAGGCCCGGTACCGGCTCGCCGTGGC